>JBKHWK010000199.1:0-500 GCA_046566625.1 Gammaproteobacteria bacterium | reverse complement strand
AGCGGGCGATCCCCGACTTCAACGTGTTTTTCCGCCACCACGCGTCCTACCCCTACTACTCCGACGCCATCTGGTATCTGACCCAGATGCGCCGCTGGGGGCAGATTGCCGAGTCGCGCCCGGACGCCTGGTATCTGGAAACCGCCCGGCAGGTCTACCGTCCGGACCTCTACGCGGCGGCGGCGAAGGAGCTGATCGCCGAGGGCCGCATCCCGGCCGAGGCCTTCCCGGACTTTGCGCGCGAAAGCGGCTTCAAGCCCGAGACGCGCGCCTTCATAGACGGCATCCCCTACGACGGGCGCCAGCCCAACGCCTACCTGGAGCGCCTGAAGATCGGCCTCAAGCGTGGCGAACAACCCTGAGGCCAGCCCGCGATGAGCCTGCCGACACCCTCCGTCTCCCTGCCGCAACCGGCACGCGGCCCGCAGTTCATGGCCCGCCTGCTGAGCCGGGCCGGCAACCAGCTGCAGGCGCTGATCCTGCCGCTCGCCGGCATCCTG
>JBKHWK010000198.1:0-501 GCA_046566625.1 Gammaproteobacteria bacterium | reverse complement strand
GTGTCTATGGTTCGACCACCCTGAGTCAGATCAACGAAGATCTCGAAAGATACGGGCAGGATCGCGGCATCATGGTCGAGACTTTCCAGTCGAACCACGAGGGCGCGCTGGTCGACCGCATCCAGTCGGCGGGCCCGGCCGGGGTGGACTTCATCGTGATCAATCCCGCGGCCTTCACCCACACCAGCGTGGCAATCCGCGACGCGCTGGCGGCCGTGGCGGTGCCCTTCGTGGAGGTGCACCTGTCGAACATCCACCGGCGCGAGGCGTTCCGACGCCATTCGTATTTTTCCGACCTGGCGGTCGGCGTGATCGCGGGTCTCGGCCCGGCAGGCTACCGGCTGGCGCTCGACTACGCGATCGCCTCGGTCGCGGCCGGCAAGGCCGTCCAGGGCTGAGGCAGCTCCCGGCAGCACGGTCGGCCCGGTCCGGGCCCGACCGCGGACCCGGACCGATCCACACACGATTTCCATGGCGCGGCCGCGAGCCGCCCGAAAGGCA
>JBKHWK010000197.1:0-501 GCA_046566625.1 Gammaproteobacteria bacterium | reverse complement strand
GTTCGTTGGTGAAGGGGCCGTACATGTCGGCGGTGTCGGGGAAGTTGATGCCCAGGTCGAGGGCGCGGTGGATGGTGGCGATCGATTCGGCCTCGTCGCCGGCGCCGTAGAACTCCGACATGCCCATGCAGCCCAGCCCCAGGGCCGATACCTCCAGGCCTTGCCGGCCCAGTGCGCGTGTTTCCATCATCTTCTCCCAGTAAATGAACCATCCATCTTCAGCACCACGCGACAGCGGGCGCCTCCGCTCACCATGCGTTCGCAAGCCTCGGCGGCGCGCTCCAGCGGGTATTCCCCGATCATCGTGCGAACCTTGGCCATCGCCCTGAAGGCCAGCGTCTCCGTCGAATCCTGGGCCGTGCCGGACGGCCAGCCCTGGATCGAAGCGCGGTTCATGATCATCGGCACGGCAGGCACCGGCTCCATGGCGCAAGACGGTAACCGCCCAGGAGCGGACGGGCTTGTAGGCGCATGCCGCATCAGCCTTGCTGCAAGGCAAGG
>JBKHWK010000196.1:0-506 GCA_046566625.1 Gammaproteobacteria bacterium | reverse complement strand
GATAAAGCCTGTCGTCCGGGGCCAGATCGAAGGCGGTGTAGAAGGCATCGATATTGCGTACCACCCCGTTGACGCGAAATTTGGGTGGCGCGTGCGGAGCTACCCGCAGCAGCCGCTCCGCCAGTTCGTCGCGGCGCTTCATGCACCAGCCCTGGGCCCATCCGAGAAATACCCGCTGTTCACCGGAAAAGCCGTCGATAACGGGGTCCGCGCGCCCGGCAAGTGACATGCGGTAGGCCTGAAAGGCAATCCCGAGGCCACCCAGATCGCCGATGTTCTCGCCCAGCGAAAGCGCTCCATTGACCTTGCGGCCGGGCAGTACTTCATACTCATTGTACTGGGCGACCAGCCTCCGGGTACGGTCCTCGAAGTGGGTGCGGTCCCCATCCGTCCACCAGTTGTGCAGATTGCCGTCGCCGTCATACTTGCTGCCCTGATCGTCGAAACCGTGCCCGATCTCGTGGCCGATTACCGCGCCGATGGCGCCGTAATTGACGGCGTCGTCC
>JBKHWK010000195.1:281-510 GCA_046566625.1 Gammaproteobacteria bacterium | reverse complement strand
GAGACGTCCTCGCAGCCGGCGTGGCGGCGGATGCGCGCCAGCGCGGTGGAGAAGAACTGGTCGGCATAGTCGGTGAGGCCGAGGTGCGCGTGTTCGCGCTGCGGGCGGCCCCAGTCGATCAGGTAGACATCGAAGCCGCGCGCCGCCATGTAGCGCACCAGGCTGCGCTCGGGCAGCAGGTCGAACACGTCGCTGGTCACGCCCAGCGGCGGCACGATCACCAGTGGCA
>JBKHWK010000195.1:0-271 GCA_046566625.1 Gammaproteobacteria bacterium | reverse complement strand
CGCTTGCGTTCGATCGGCAAGTGCGAGCCGTCGGACAGCTCGATTTCGTCCTCGTCGGGCAGGCCGTAGTAGCGCACCGACATCAGGTCCCCGTCGTACACCAGTTCGAACCAGGTGCGGCCGGATTTCACCAGCCGCCGGCGCCGGAACAGCCAGTCGAAACCGTTGGCCGCGACCTGCGCCGCGCGCTCGTTGGCGATGAGGCCGCTGCCGCGGACCAGGCGCGTGAGTGGATTCGTCATTGGAGTTCTCCGGCGGCGATCCGCTCTTC
>JBKHWK010000194.1:0-510 GCA_046566625.1 Gammaproteobacteria bacterium | reverse complement strand
GCCTTTCGCTCGCATACCGTTCTCTTTCATCAGCCGCGCAACACGATGTTTGCTACACGTTTCACCGGCCTCTCGAAGATCGAGAAAGACGGCTCTTTTGAATTTCGAGTGGGTTAAGCGGCATGCGGGTTGAAGCTGGAGAAGTCGAGCTTACCGGCGATGAGGAAGATGACCGTGCGGATGGTGGAGAAACGGCCGTAGCCCCGCGCCTTGCGCTTGGCGGCCTGGAACAGGCCGTTCAAGGCTTCGAGGAAGCCGTTGGTCTGGCGTGTCTGCGCCCAGGCGACGATGCCCTCCATATGATTGCGGATGAGTTTGGCAACCTCCTTCATCGGTTCGACCTTCGAGCGCAGGACGCCGGTAGCCCACTGGGCCAGCATGCCGCGCACGACGTTGATCTGCTTGCGCTCCAGAATGGCGCGCAACCGCTCACGATAGAGCCAGGCGCGGGCCGTGCGCTTGGTGGTGAATTGCGCGACCAGGGCATCGAGGTCGGCCTGCGCGCCGGGA
>JBKHWK010000193.1:283-516 GCA_046566625.1 Gammaproteobacteria bacterium | reverse complement strand
CAGACAGATAGGACTTGTGCCGGAACGGCTCCCGGGCGTGCACGTTGGACAGGTGGACTTCAATAAAAGGTATCCGCACCGCCGCCAACGCGTCGCGCAGCGCCACGCTGGTGTGGGTGAAGGCCGCCGGATTGATGATGATGAACTTCACCCCGGCCGCCGGCGCCCCCTGCACCCGGCCGACCAGCTCGTGCTCGGCGTTGGATTGGAAGGACTCGACCGTCACGCCCAGA
>JBKHWK010000193.1:0-238 GCA_046566625.1 Gammaproteobacteria bacterium | reverse complement strand
GGATGGTCATGGGACTGAACCCGCAGATATTTTATCGATGCGGGGATTGTAGCGTAATCCATCGTCAAACCAAGCGACGAAACGCGCCGGTTACAACGAGGCCTTGATCGGCTGCATGTGCACCAGTAGCAAGTACCCCTTCCAGACCCGTTCGAAATAACTGCGTGGGACCTGGATATGGCCGGAGGTCGGGTCGAACATGTAGATATGCTGATTGTCGACCTTGTTGATGACCACA
>JBKHWK010000192.1:0-532 GCA_046566625.1 Gammaproteobacteria bacterium | reverse complement strand
CTATTACGCCGACTATGCGATGGTGGCCTTTCTGCAGGACATCGAGATTCTCCGCCCCGAGAAGTTCTGAATCCTGGCGCGTATGTGCCCAGGGCCGATCGGCCCAACTCACTCTGGGTGATGGAACCCTTGGAATATATTCCTCCGGCAGAAGCTGAGGCAAACTAAATATAGACAGCTCGCCAGTCGGTCCAAGATAGCGGCATGACTTAAACCAAACAGCGTCCTCGAAACCCGGGGCGGTTCAGATGGCTGCCGCAGCAGTTTTTCAACAAACTGTTAGACCTCACAACCCACATGTCAAAGCACAGAAGCAGCGCGCCCACCCCCGGACATGGGCTCCGCACATAAGGGAAATCGGCCTTGAAGATCAGCGAGCCGAGCCAAACAGCCAGACTTCCTCGTCGTCCGCCAGGCAATGGTTGCGGCGGTTGATGGCGCTGGCGTCAGTCACCATGGCGGGTTGCGGGCGGAAGGCTTGGCAGACGCGGGGTCTGGATGGTAATTGATCTGGATCAATCGGCGGTGCCGA
>JBKHWK010000191.1:0-534 GCA_046566625.1 Gammaproteobacteria bacterium | reverse complement strand
GGACTCCTTGGCATCGGTGATGTAGGTCTTGCGGCCATTGAGTTTGAAGCGTCCATCCGCAGTGGGTTTGGCGATGGTGCTGGCGCGGATGGTATTGGTGCCGGCATCGGGTTCGGTGATGGCGAAGCAGAAGCGGATATCGCCGCTGCACGCGGCGGGCAGATACTGCTGTTTCTGCGCGTCGGTACCATAGTTGCTCAGCATGCTGAGCGTCATGGTGGCGCCCACCACCAGACTCAGCAGCGGGATGCCCTGGTTGGACAATCCTTCGAGAAACAGCTGCATTTCCACCATACCCAGGCCGGCGCCGCCGTGCGCCTCGGGCACCATGGTGCCGACAAAGCCGTCGGCCGCGATCTGCTTGTACATCGCCTCAGGGAAGGCGCGGCGCTCGGCGTGTTCCATCCAGTAGGCACGGTCGTAGGTCTTCGCGAGACTCGCGCCGTACTCGTAGATCATCGTCTGCTCTTGGCTCAGTACAAAATCCATTCGGTCCTCCGGTAGTAACCGCGTTCAATAGGAACGCGGCAGGCC
>JBKHWK010000190.1:0-542 GCA_046566625.1 Gammaproteobacteria bacterium | reverse complement strand
GCCTTGGTGAGCCTTTACCTCACCAACTAGCTAATCCCGCTTGGGCTCATCTGATAGCGAGAGGTCCGAAGATCCCCCCCTTTCTCCCGTAGGACGTATGCGGTATTAGCGTTCCTTTCGGAACGTTATCCCCCACTACCAGGCAGATTCCCAAGCATTCCTCACCCGTTCGCCGCTAGGGTATTGCTACCCCCGCTCGACTTGCATGTGTTAGGCCTGCCGCCAGCGTTCAATCTGAGCCATGATCAAACTCTTCAGTTTAATTTCAACTAGCACCTTAAGGGCGCCAATCTTGGCTCGAACTACAAAAAAACGCTCAAATAAATTTGCGAGTCTTCTTGGTTCGATATTCATCTTCCGATAAATCCCGACATCAAGAATCCACACAAGTTGTCTGATTAAACTGTTAAATAGCAAACCCTAACTCGTCATCAGGGCCTTCCCACTCGGGAGGTGCGCATTCTACAGCGCACCCCCTTCGTGTCAAGCACCTCGTTCAATTTATTTCGTCGTTACCAACAAACTATTTCGCAAGACACTTG
>JBKHWK010000189.1:0-548 GCA_046566625.1 Gammaproteobacteria bacterium | reverse complement strand
CTGTGCAACGCGTTCTCCGAGCTCGTCGACCCCGACGTGCAACGGGCCCGCTTCGAGGACCAGGTGCGCCAGAAGGCTGCCGGCGACGACGAGGCCATGCCCCTCGACGAGGACTACCTGCGGGCGATGGAGTACGGCCTGCCCCGACCGGCGGCCTCGGCATCGGCATGGACCGTCTGGTGATGCTGCTCACCGGCACCACGTCGATCCGCGACGTCGTGCTGTTCCCGACGCTCAAGCCCGAGCAGCTCTAGCGTCCGCGGCGCTCGTCACGAGGCTGTCGGTCGGTCAGCCGGCGGCGGCCGCAGCGACGGTCGCGAGCAGGTGGGCGACCCCGTCGTGGAGCGACGCCTTGGCCGGCGACTCCGGCAGTGTGGCCAGGGCGTCCTGGGCCCGCGTGGCATGGCGCTCCGCTTCGGCGATCGTGGACTCGATCCCCCCGGAGCGCAGCACGAGCGAGCGGGCCCGCTCGCGCTCGTCGCCCTCGATGGGCGAGCCGAGCAGGCCTCGCAGGTCTTCGCCGGCATCGGTCTGCAGTGCCCGCAGCA
>JBKHWK010000188.1:0-570 GCA_046566625.1 Gammaproteobacteria bacterium | reverse complement strand
ATGTCGGCGATGCGGTAGATCGTTCCCGCCGTCGGCGTGAGCAGGCAGTCCACGTCCTGCCACACCGCGTCGCACACGCGCTTGAGGGCCTTGAGCTTGTAGCTGGCGGCGAAGGCATCGGCGGCCGTCTTGCTCTTGCCGCCTTCGATGATGGTGCGCACGGGCGGGAACACGGCCTCGGGCTGTGCGTCGATGAAGTCTTTGATCGCCACGTAGCGCTCGGCCACCCACGGGCCTTCGTAGAGCAGGCGCGCGGCGTCGAGGAAGGGGGTGAGGTCGATTTCGACGGCGGTGCCACCCAGGGCCTTGAGGCGTTCGACCGACTCGGCGAACAGTGCAGCCGCCGCGTCGTTGCCGAAGAAGGCGAGGTCCTGCGCGCGCGGCACGCCGAAGCGAAAGGGGCCGGCCGAGAAGTCGACGCCGAAGGGTTTGGCCGGGCGGCTGAAGGCGTCGGCCGGGTCGGGCACCGCGGCCACGGCCAGCACGGCCTGCGCATCGGCCGCGGTGAGCGCGAAGATGGACACGGTGTCGACCGACCGGCAGGCCGGCACCACGCCGGTGGCGGACAGC
>JBKHWK010000187.1:0-572 GCA_046566625.1 Gammaproteobacteria bacterium | reverse complement strand
GGGCCGCTCACGTAGCGGCGGCACGGCCGCGCTCATGCCGGCACGGGGCGCCAGTGTCGCCCGTCCCATGCCAGAGCGGTCGATCGCCTCCGAAACGATCGTGTAGGCGCGATCCTCCGTCGGCTGGACGATCACGTCGTAGGTCTCCGCGTTGCCGATCTGGAACTCGTCCACCTCGACAGGGCGGACGTTCTGGCCGTCGGCGGCGACGACCGTGAGCTTCAGGCCGGGAATGCGGACGTTGAAGACCATCTGCGCGGCGCTGTTGATGAAGCGCAGGCGCACCCGCTCGCCGGGTTTGAAGAGCCCGGTCCAGTTGTCCTTGGGGCCGTGGCCGTTGACGAGGAAGGTCATCACCGCGCCGGTGACGTCCGAGATATCGGTCGGATCCATGAGCATCTTGGCCCATTCGATCCGTTCGCCGAGGGTTTGGTCCTTGCCGGCAAGCAGGCCGGCGATCGTCTGGCGCTGATAATTGAAGACCCCGCCCTGCTGCTTCAGCCGCTTGAAAATCAGGTGCGGGTGCATCTCGCTATGGTCGGCTAGCACCAAGACGTGCTCGCGGTCGTAAG
>JBKHWK010000186.1:0-576 GCA_046566625.1 Gammaproteobacteria bacterium | reverse complement strand
GACATTTCAGGCAACCGGGCGGCGGAAAAATCGGGTTGAAGCGATTGAGTGGGTAATCCCCCCTGAAATCCACCGTCGCCAGAAGTAGAATTTTCTCCTATACGACCCGAGGAAGTTCTACATGAAGACGTCCCGATTCAGTGACAGCCAGATCCTGGCCATTCTCAAGCAGGCCGAGGCCGGCACCGCAGTTCCCGACCTGTGCCGGGAGCACGGGATCAGCAGCGCCACCTTCTACAAGTGGCGGGCCAAGTTCGGCGGCATGGACGCCTCCCTGATGGCCCGGCTCAAGGAGCTGGAGGAGGAAAATCGCCGGCTCAAGAAGATGTATGCGGAGGAGCGCCTCAAGGCCGAGATTGTCCAGGAGGCCCTCGCAAAAAAATGGTGAGGCCATCTCGCCTGCGCGAGATGGCCAAAGCCGCCGTTGCGGACAAGGACGTATCGATCAAGCTGGCCTGCGCCGCGTTCGGCATCAGCGAGGCCTGCTATCGCTACAAGCCGAAGCTCTCGACGGAGAACGCCGAGATTGCCGACCACTTGGTCCGACTGACCCATAATCAGCGGAACTGGGGCTTT
>JBKHWK010000185.1:0-577 GCA_046566625.1 Gammaproteobacteria bacterium | reverse complement strand
GTTGACGCTGGCGGGACTCTGGCTGTGGCGGCGGTGGCGCCGCTGAGCGTCAGGCCTTGGTTTTGTAGGATCAGTACAACCTGTACAGTCACCTGGGTGGTGACGACAATGCCGAGCTGGATTTTTGGAGTATTCAGCGGTTGTTTGATGCCGAGGTGTGATGGGACACCCCGAGCTCCGGCAGAGTCCGCTGGAGTGGAGGTGCAATTGATGAATGTTTTCGGGTGCTTTTCGGGGTTCCAAATGGCGAAAACCGTTGCATCGCCTTGCGCTTTCACTTTTTAGACACCCTCGAGGCGCAATGCAAGACGCCTTTTGGGGTGTCTAATTATAGTTAGGCGTTTAAATATGAAGCCACAGGATTTCGATACAGAGCTTGGCGTGTTAGTCGATGCTTGGTGCGAGCGGCGGCAACTTAAATTGCTGCGCACAATTTTAGCGGTTTATCCTAGAGTCAGCGGCCTGACGGATGAATGGGGCGACCTTGTGAAGGCATTAAAAACCATAAGGGTTCAATATTCGTCTCTTCTTGCTCCAGGAGAAATTGACCGTGTAATAGAGCTTCTTCATATTGCTG
>JBKHWK010000184.1:0-578 GCA_046566625.1 Gammaproteobacteria bacterium | reverse complement strand
CGAGCAGTCCGCGCGCTTCGAGCGCGCGCAGCAGCACGACGGTACTGGCGACGGACAGCGCCAGACCGAACACCAGCCCCGCGCCGAAATCCCAGCCCCAGAACGTCGCCAGGCCCACACCGAGCAGCGTGGCGACGCCGATCTGGACGATGGCCCCGGGCAGGGCGATGCGCCGCACCGACAACAGGTCTTCGAGCGACAGGTGCAGGCCGACGCCGAACATCAGCAGCATGACGCCGATCTCCGCCAGCTGGGCCGCGAGTTCCATGTCGGCATCGAAGCCCGGTGTATACGGACCGACGATGATGCCCGCAACCAGATAACCGACGAGCGGAGGTATCTTGAGCCGCACCGCGATCAGCCCCATGACCAGCGCCAGTCCCAGACCGGCAGCGATGGTCGTGATCAATGCGATGCTGTGCGGCATAGTGCTCTCGATGCGATGTCGGGATGGGATAGACAGACGGCGCGCACGATATCCGCCACGCTGGAGGGCGGGCGACCTGCGGATCGGGTACGCTCAAGGCACTGCGCCGCCGTGGAAGCAGAAAGCGCGGCGGCTGATGCGTGTCGAGCGG
>JBKHWK010000183.1:0-583 GCA_046566625.1 Gammaproteobacteria bacterium | reverse complement strand
CACCGCCGCGATCACGCTCAGGATCGGTTTCGGCACCTGCGGCAGCAGGAGCACCGGACAGGGCGCCTCGCGCAACAAGTGCCAGTCGTCGGCGCGGTGAATCAGGTTTGCCAAGACGCCGCGACGGCTGGCCGACATCAGGATCAGCTCCGCACCGATCAGCTCGGCGCGCTCCACCACGGCGCGATAGACCCGCTGGCACCAGACCACTTCGCCCGCATCATCGCCGCGCAGCGCATCGAGCCGCTCGCGCTCGGCCGTCAGGATCTGCTCTCGGATGCCGCCGAACGCGGTTGCATCCATGTAATTCTCCAATTCACGCACCTGCGCATGCACCGGGCGCAGCACCTCGCAACGGGTGTGCAGCCGCTGCGCCAGATAGCGTGCCCGCGCCAGCACCTGGTCGGCGTCGTCCCAGCTGGCGATTACCGCAAGTAGCTTTTTCATGTCCATTCACCCTGCTGGCTGTCGATCCGCTGAGTTTAACGACAAACGCCGGCCGGGCGCGCGACGCATCGGCGTCCGTGATCCAGCGTGATTGACGCACGTCATGGCGCCAACAGGCGCCGGGGCCCAGAGTCAT
>JBKHWK010000182.1:0-598 GCA_046566625.1 Gammaproteobacteria bacterium | reverse complement strand
GCCCGCCGGATAAGTGGAACGCGGCGTCAGCCAGCGCTGGATGTGCTGGGCACGCACCGCGAGCTGGACTGCTTCCGAGGCATCCGGCGCGAAACGTTCCAGCATGGCGGTCATGCGTTCGGCATAGAGCAATTCCCGGGGGCGGCCGCCCTCTCGATTCGGATCCTGCGCATTGGCAGCGTCGAAGCGGGCGATGGTGGTGGTGAAGCGTTGTGGGTCGGTGATCATGGGGGCGTGTGATGGCTGCTTGAAAGATGGTCCGGGGATGTCGGTCTCGGGATGCAACGCGCTGGCTCTGCACCTGCCGCCGACATGATCGCGAAAACGATGCCGGGAAGCGATCCCTGCGTCACTGCCTGACACTGCCGCAGCAGTTTTTCAACAAACTGCTAGGCGGCCCCGTGGCGCAGCAATGCCAGTGTCGGCTGGCGCAGCGCGCGGCGGCTGGCGCTGACGCCGGCGGCCGCTACCAGTACCGCCAGCAGCGGCGGCAGCAACAACCAGGGTGAGCTGAGGGGCAGCGCAATACCGAGCCGTGACTCCAGTGGATAGAGCACCGCCAGCGTTATCAGCACGGCGCCCAGTGCGGCACAGCCAC
>JBKHWK010000181.1:0-603 GCA_046566625.1 Gammaproteobacteria bacterium | reverse complement strand
CGGCGGCGCCTCCGGCCTGATGTGCGCCATCGAGGCCAGCCGGCGCGGGCGGCGCGTGCTGGTGCTGGACCACGCCAACAAGGTCGGCAAGAAAATCCTGATGTCCGGCGGCGGGCGCTGCAATTTCACCAACCTCGCCGTCGAGCCGGCGAACTTCCTCTCGGACAACCCGCGCTTCTGCATCTCGGCGCTGCGGCGCTACACGCAATGGGATTTCATCGCGCTGGTCGACCGGCACCGCATCGGCTGGCACGAACACAAGCACGGGCAACTGTTCTGCGACGAGTCCGCGGCGGACATCCTCGCCATGCTGCTCACCGAATGCGAGCGGGCCGGCGTCACGATCAAAACGCGCTGTGTCGTCGAAGAGGTGCGTGTCGGGGAGCAGGGCAGCCACCGCTTCCGTCTCGCCACCAGCCTCGGCAATGTGCGGGCGCAATCGCTGGTGGTGGCCAGCGGCGGGCTGTCCATCCCGACCATGGGCGCCACCGGTTTCGGGTACGAGCTCGCCCGCCAGTTCGGCCATAGCGTGCTGCCGACGCGTGCCGGGCTGGTGCCGTTCGTGTTCAGCGACGGTTTTCGCGCGATCTCGGAACGGCTCTC
>JBKHWK010000180.1:0-605 GCA_046566625.1 Gammaproteobacteria bacterium | reverse complement strand
CAGACCTGGCTGCTCAACCCCGATCAGGTGATCGAGGTCTACGACGCCGCCGATGGCGGCGAGACCGGTGCCTTCAACAGCTGTTTTGCGGCCGCCATCGACGGTGTCGGCACCGATATCCTCGCCGTGCGGCGCGCTTCGGACGCGCCCCTGATCCATGAGGGCGAATGGGAGACGGGTTTCAGCAGCCTCACCGGCGGCCACTACTACCTGCACAACGAATCTTCCGGGCTGGGAACCGCGGAGATCGCGGTGGATACGGACATCGACACCAGCGCGCTGACTTCAGTGGGCTCCGGCGCGGACCTCTGGGCCTACTACGGGCGCATCTACTACATAGGCAACGAGAACGGGGTGCCCAGCCTCTGCGTGCGCAGCGTCGAAAACCCTGCACAGACCTGCCTGGTGAACGGTATCGAGAGCTTGCAGGTAGAACTGGGAGTGGACACCGATGGCGATGCGATTCCCGACGAATTCGTCTCCGACCGGGTCGCCGATGTGGCCGGTGCCGTGGATGCCGACACCGTGCTATCCATGCGCGTCCACCTGCTGGTGCGCAGTCTGGAGCCGGTGCGGTCCAGTGCGACCGAAAGCCGCACCTGGAA
>JBKHWK010000179.1:0-608 GCA_046566625.1 Gammaproteobacteria bacterium | reverse complement strand
GCGCACCGTAATCAACAACAACCTGGACGACATGCACCGTCCGTCCCTGCCCTACAAATTCAAGTTCAAGTTCTCCGGTTGCGGCAACGACTGCGTGAACTCCATCCAGCGTTCCGACATGGCCACCATCGGCACCTGGCGCGACAACATCCGCGTCAACGAAGCCCAGGTTCAGGACTACTACAAAGCCCACGGCATGAACGACCTGGTCAACGACGTGATCAGCAAGTGCCCGACCAAGGCCATCACGCTGGTTGCTTCCGACAAGTTCGAAGCCAGCGCCAACGTATCTGCCGCCAAGCTGGGCGACGGCAACACCCTGTGCATCGACAACAAGAACTGCGTCCGCTGCATGCACTGCCTGAACGTGATCCCCGGCGGTCTGCTGCCCGGTAACGACAAGGGCGTCTCCATCCTGGTGGGTGGCAAGGGCGTGCTGAAAATCGGCGCCACCATGGGTACCGTGGTGATTCCGTTCATGAAGCTCGAGTCCGACGAGGACTTCGAAAAGCTGAACGAGCTGGCCCGCAACATCCTCGACTTCTTCGCGGAAAACGCGCTGGAGCACGAGCGTACCGGCGAAATGATCGAGCGTATCGGCCTGACCA
>JBKHWK010000178.1:0-617 GCA_046566625.1 Gammaproteobacteria bacterium | reverse complement strand
AGGGCGCAATCTCCTCGCGCACGCCCAGTTCGGCAAAGGCCAGATCGAACAGCGACGCCTTCACCGACTCCGGCAACGGGCGCTCCAGCAGTGGCGCCAACTCAGCATCCGCCACGTCCTCCTTCCATTTCGACCAGAATTTGGCTGGGGTGCCGGTGGTGGCGTAGCGGGCCTCGTTCTTGTTCACCGCCAGCACGGTCTGCACGTAGGTGAACAGGCGCGGAATGTATTCGTCGCGCTGGTTGCGGATGGTCTGCGAAATGGCTTGGGCCGCCTCGACCTTCGGCGACTTGCACTCGATCACCGCGAAGGGGATGCCGTTGACGAACAGCACGATGTCAGGTCTGGCGAAACGGCCGTCATTCCCGCGCAAGCGGGAATCCAGGTCTGCCGATCCGGACGATGGATGCCCGCTTGCTCGGGCATGACGGGGGGCATGTACAGGTGCACGGCGATCTTCCTCGAGCACGCCCTGATACCTGCGCTCCACCGCAAACTCGGCCGCCACGTGATAGACGTTGTTAGCCGGGTTACGCCAGTCCACGTAGTTCAGCGTGAAGCTCTTCAGATCACCCTCGATGGGCTGCTCCAGCGCCACGCCCAGCGTCAGCAGGTCG
>JBKHWK010000177.1:0-623 GCA_046566625.1 Gammaproteobacteria bacterium | reverse complement strand
CTCACGGCCGGGCGCGGATTGAAACACGACAGCGCGAGTCATTGTTTGCCATCCAGAAAGCATCGCCCGGCCTCACGGCCGGGCGCGGATTGAAACCCCCTGGTGTATGGGAGTGGCGCTTGGTACCCGGAGCATCGCCCGGCCTCACGGCCGGGCGCGGATTGAAACTTCCAGTAGGTAGCCGCGCAGGAATTCGGCACGGCGCATCGCCCGGCCTCACGGCCGGGCGCGGATTGAAACGTCCGAGGCGTTCATGGCCTCTTGCAGCATTCCAGCATCGCCCGGCCTCACGGCCGGGCGCGGATTGAAACTTCATCCACGACGGCGGCGACACGGCAAAATGGAGCATCGCCCGGCCTCACGGCCGGGCGCGGATTGAAACCCGGAAGGCCTGGAACCCGCCCACGCCGACAGCCAGCATCGCCCGGCCTCACGGCCGGGCGCGGATTGAAACTGATGGAGTCGCCGAATCTGCTGCGCGACCTAGACGCATCGCCCGGCCTCACGGCCGGGCGCGGATTGAAACTTTCCGAAACTGCCGGATTGCACGCCCGCAGCCTCGCATCGCCCGGCCTCACGGCCGGGCGCGGATTGAAACGATGTCGGACGGTGGCTCCTCGTCG
>JBKHWK010000176.1:0-636 GCA_046566625.1 Gammaproteobacteria bacterium | reverse complement strand
CCCCGCCGAGCGCAACGCCATCTTCCGGGCCAAGATCAAGACGCTCGCCGACCTGCACAACACCGACTACGTCAAGGTCGGGCTCGAGGACTACGGCAAGCCCGGCAACTACATGGCCCGCCAGGTCGACCGCTGGACCAAGCAGTACAAGGCCTCCGAAACAGTCCACATCCCCGAGGTCGAGAAGCTGATCGACTGGCTGCCGAAGACGGTCCCGCCGCAGGAGCGGACGTCGATCGTGCATGGCGACTATCGCCTCGACAACATGATCTTCCACCCGACGGAGTCCCGGGTCACCGCGGTGCTGGACTGGGAACTGGGAACCCTGGGCGAGCCGCTGGCCGACTTCACCTATGTGCTGATGAATTGGATCAACGGCACGGTCTCGCAGATCCCGGACCTCAAGGCCCACGGCATCCCGACGCTGGACGAGGCGGTCGAGTACTATTGCAGCCTGACCGGCCGCGAAGGGCTGCACGACCTGAACTGGTTCTTCTCGTACAACGCCTTCCGGCTGGTCGGCATCCTGCAGGGCATCCTAGGCCGCGTGCGTGACGGTACGGCCAACCACCCGGACGCCGCCAACATGGCGCCCCGCGTCACGGCCCTCGCGCAGATGAGCTGGGCCTATGCCCA
>JBKHWK010000175.1:0-659 GCA_046566625.1 Gammaproteobacteria bacterium | reverse complement strand
TCAAGAAAAGACCAGGCACCTCGCTGAGGTCCACGCCCTGCCCGAATCCTGCTGGCGTTGGTTCAGGTGCCGTGGCACTATTCTCAGACACCGACAAGGAGGTTGATCATGCTAAAGCTTACGCGCCGCCCTGGCGAAACACTCATTTTAGAAACAGAAAATGAAAAAATAACGCTTCACTTCGATCTCGATGGCAAGCAAATCAAAGTTCGCATTGATGCCCCGGCGTCAGTCAATATTGTTCGTGGTGAAGTTCTTGATCTTGATGGCAGGCTGAACAGGAATCATAGTCCTAAAAATTAAAGGGAGTTTCTACTCCTGCTAATAATTAGCAGCTTGTTGAAGAACTGCTGCGGCAGCCATCTGCTTCGTTGCGCGCATGGTGGGATCCTTCCCGCTGCTGTGGTGACGCTGTTTTACCACAACCCGGCGGCCTAAATCTCCCTGGCCCGCATGAGCGCCCGCCACCGTTTTTAGGCTGTTGGCTTGTTTGTGGGGTCCGGCATGCCGCTCCCTGTACCCTGCTGATTTATATGGCATTTCCGTGTTAAATGGTGGAGGCGGCGAGCTTGTGGAGGATGGCCGCCCGCCTTGCACGGCCGTGGCGGCCGCATGTCTGCGCTGCGCCGGCGAGGGCTGAGGGCATTGCCAGCCGAGGG
>JBKHWK010000174.1:0-666 GCA_046566625.1 Gammaproteobacteria bacterium | reverse complement strand
CTGGTCCGTACCGCCGACGTGGTGGTAGCCAATCTGCCGCACCCGACGCTGGTGGAAATGGGCATCGACTACGAATCCCTCATGGCGATCAAGGAAGACATCATCCTCACCATGATCTCGACCTTCGGGTCCGTCGGTCCCTACCGCGAGCGGGTGGGTTTCGACGGCATCGCCCAAGTCATGTCGGGGGCGAGCTACATCGGCGGCTTTCCCGGCCAGCCGATGAAGTCCTTCGCCCCCTATGCCGATTACGGTACCGCCACTTCGGCGGCGCTCGGGACCCTCGCGGCGCTGATTGCGCGCCAGAAAACCGGGCGCGGCCAGATCGTCGAGGGCGCACTGCTGCGCACCGCGCTCGCCTACGCCAATGGCGCGATGATCGAGCAGATCCTGCTCGGCGTGGATCGGGTCGGCACCGGCAACCGGGCGCAGAACGCCGCACCGGCGGATATTTTCAAGACCCGAGATGGTGCCATCATCATCCAGGTGGTCGGCCAGCCCCTGTTCGAGCGCTGGGCGCGGCTGGTGGGCGCCGATGACTGGATCGGTGATGCCCGCTTTGCCACCGATGCCGAACGCGGTCGCAACAGTCAGCTCATCAGCGACCGCGCCGGTGCCTGGTGCGCCGAGCGCACCACGGCCGAAGCCCTGCTGGCGCTGGAAGAA
>JBKHWK010000173.1:0-672 GCA_046566625.1 Gammaproteobacteria bacterium | reverse complement strand
GACCCGATGCGACCAGCGTCGGAGGCAATGTTGACGATGCGCCCGCTGCCCAGACCGATCATTCCCGGCAGCACGGCACGGCACACCCGCACCGGGCCCGCGTAATTGATGGCGATGACTTTCTCCTGAAATGCCTCGTCGGTGTCCAGAAAGGGCATGAGATTGTCCCAGCCGGCGTTGTTCACCACCAGCCAGGGGACCCCCACGTCCCGGTTGATCTGGGCGACCGCGGCAGTGACTGAATCCGGCCGGGTGACGTCCATCGCGATGCCGTAGCCGCCCAGTTCACGGGCGAGCGCTGTGGCCCCGGCGCCGTTTACGTCGCTGACCACGACCTTGTGCCCGCGTTCGGCGAGTACGCGACAGATCGCTTCGCCGATGCCGCGCGCGCCGCCGGTAACCAGTGCGATTTTTTGCGCTGCCATGATGTTTCTCCTGAGTCGTGTAGGGTTGGGAAATGGGATTGCTTTCCGGAATGAAATGGGTCCAGGCGGTCGAGCCGGCCGGCCACGCAACCGTTAGCGCTACCGTCGGGCTCAGCGAATCTCGATGCGCACTTGATCGCCCTCGATGACCACCGGATAGGTGGTAAGGCAGCGCTCGCCGCGCAGCAGGTTGAGGGCTTGAATTCCCGGAGGAAAGTTCGCCCAGCGCAACACCGTGCCATCGGTG
>JBKHWK010000172.1:0-673 GCA_046566625.1 Gammaproteobacteria bacterium | reverse complement strand
AGTCCCGCGCCTTTGCGGTGGGCGTGCTGGCTGATGTACTGGCGCCACTTGCGCGCGCCCGGCAGGCCTTGATAGAGCCCCAGAATATGCCGCGTCATTTGCGAAAGCGAAACACCTTCCTGCAGTTCTTTTGACATGAATTCCAGGTACTGCGACAGAATGTCGTCCCGCGAGGGCAGGTCGTGCACGCCAAACAGCGGCAGGGCCTCCGCCAGGATGTACGGATTGTGGTAGGCCTCACGCCCGATCATCACGCCATCGGTGTGCTGCCAGTGCTCCGCCACCTCGGCCACGGTCTTGATGCCACCGTTGATGTGGATTTCCAGTTGCGGGAACTCCCGCTTCAGGCGGTACACGTCTTCATAGCGCAGCGGTGGAATCTCGCGGTTTTCCTTGGGACTCAAGCCCGCCAGGATGGCAATGCGCGCATGCACGACGAAGGTCTGGCAGCCGGTCTTGGCCACCGTCTCCACGAACTTCGCCAGATGGTCGTAGTCGTCCAGGTTGTCGATGCCGATGCGGTGCTTCACTGTCACGGGAATCTTCACCGCCGCCTGCATGGTGGCAATGCACTCGGCCACCAGATCGGGCTCGGCCATCAGGCAGGCGCCAATCTTGTTGTGCTGTACCCGGTCCGACGGGCAGCCTACGTTCAGGTTTACCTCGTCATAGC
>JBKHWK010000171.1:0-679 GCA_046566625.1 Gammaproteobacteria bacterium | reverse complement strand
GCCGTGACCGGGTGCGATGCCGGTCGCGGGATATTTTTCCAGCACCGAGAGCGAATCGAGATAGTCCTTCATGTCGCCGCTGGGTGGCAGGATGACCACGGTGGAGCCATCCATGATGTGATCGCCGGCAAACAGCAGCGCGTCTTCGTGGAGAAAGAAGCAGAAATGATTGCCGACATGTCCCGGAGAATAAACAGCTTCCAGCGTGAATTCCCGCGTCTTCAGTTGATCGCCGTGCCGAATGTCCGTGTCGACCTGAAAGCTGGTGTCCTGAAATTCGTCGCCCGGACGCAGCACACAACCCATCAGCTTGGCCCCGGTTTCGGCAGCGAGCCGCGCGGCAAGGGGCGAATGGTCCTTGTGGGTGTGCGTTACCACCACCCATTTGATGCGCCCGGCCCCGGCGGCGAGGATGGCCTGATAGTGACTCTCGTAGTCCGGACCCGGATCCAGCACCGCGACTTCATCCCGACCGATCAGAAAGGTATTGGTGCCGGCCCCGGTCATCACGCTGCCGTTGGGCGCGGCGATGCGCCGTACCAGAGGTGAAAACTGATCGACGGTGGCCGTGGCTGTAGCGGTGGTGGTCATTGCGAATCTCCCGAAGCCCGGCCCCGAAGCACCAGGCGGCTGATAGTTCTTATTGTCTCGGTGGATGCGGCCGAGCGTCAGAGCTGAA
>JBKHWK010000170.1:0-688 GCA_046566625.1 Gammaproteobacteria bacterium | reverse complement strand
TGACGTGTTCACCTACACCCTGACCGATGGCGATGGCGACACGGACACCGCGACCTTGACCATCAGTCTGGGCAATGACACGCCGACCCTGGATGTACCGACCACGGGTGAAGCGGGGACCTCGGTGAACGAGGCGGGTCTGGGCCCACGGGGTGCGGAGCCAGCCGGCAGCGGCGAGATGGCGGATGGCATTGCGGGCAACAACAGCAATACCAGCGAGACCACGACGGGCACCATCAACTACACCCAGGGCGATGCCCCGGCGACGGTGAGCATCAGTGGCGTGGGTCCGGCGGTGAACGTGACGGCGGTGGGTCAGACCTTTGCCGGCGCCCATGGCACCCTGACCATCACCAGCATCAGTGGCACGGCCATTGGGTACAGCTATACGCTGACTGACAACACGGTCGGCAACAGCACCCACGACGACTTCAGCGTGGTGGTGACCGATACCGATGGCGACGCGACTCCGGCGCAGACCCTGCGCATCGACATTGTCGACGACGTACCCACGGCGGCGGATGACACCGACAGCATTGCGGCGGGCGACTTTGGTCCGGCGACAGGCAACGTGATCACGGACGCGGAAGCGAACGGGGACAACGGTGCCGACACGGTGGGTGCGGACGACGCTCAGGTGAGCGGCGTCGCCAGCAACAACATGCCGGCCAACAGCGACTTCGTGGCA
>JBKHWK010000169.1:0-699 GCA_046566625.1 Gammaproteobacteria bacterium | reverse complement strand
TCGACTTCCATATTCCCAAGGGCTACATCTACTTCGCGATGGCGTTCAGCTTCGGTGTCGAACTTCTCAATCAGCGTATGCACGCCCGCCGCGCCCGACATCGTCCCGATGCCTGAATGTCCGCGCAGGTGAGTGCTGCGCGGGCGACGGCTCCGGTGGCCTTAACGTCATCACGCGGCTACGGCGAACGCTAGCGATCTGCGTCCCGCGTTGTGGTGAATGCGAGCGGCCATTGTGCTGCCGCGGGGCGACTTCGGAGTCGAAGCGACTCTGCGCAGCTGGCCGCCTCGCGACGTTTTTCAATAAGCTGATCGTTCCCGCGGTTGGTGTGGCTGCGGGTCCACGCAGGATTCGTCGCTTCTCCGCACCACTTTTCGTGGCTCCCCGGACACTGAGCATAGAATCAGCCCCCGCGCCGTCGGTTTTGCCGCCCGGCGCCCCAGCCTATAGAATCTCCGGCCTCGGCCGCCCGCCGACCCCCTTTCCGCGATTCGCCCAACGAGTGTTCCAATGAGCAGCACCAACGAAAATTATCCCGAAATCCGTGAAGCCGTGGCCAAGCTGTGCAGCCAGTTCCCCGGCGAATACTGGCGCGCGCTGGACGACACCCACACCTATCCCACCGCATTCGTGCGCGCGCTCACCGAGGCGGGCTTTTTGGCGGTGCTGATTCCCGAGGAATACGGTGGTGCCGGCCTG
>JBKHWK010000168.1:0-712 GCA_046566625.1 Gammaproteobacteria bacterium | reverse complement strand
GGCAGGTGCAAGTTCCGGCAGGAAATACGTTTCAACGTTCAGTGGGTTGGATAATAACCATAAAAAAGATCAGGGAATCTTGATTTAGGTCAATGTTCCATAGGCGTAGGAAGAGGAATATTCATTCATGGTTTTCGTGTAGGTCGGCGCGCGTCAAGGTAGTTGTCGCCTCTTTCATGCTGCCAACGGTTGAATATCGTGCTCAGCCAAACACGCCTTTATGACGGAGTCGCGTTCTGGATTGAGCGTCACGGGGCCGATGGGCGCCCAGTTTCGAGTACCGCCAGACCAGCGCGCCGGATTGCGTTCGCGCGCCTGGAGGTACAAGGCGTGACGTGCCGCCAGAATCGCCTGATCGTCACCGGCGTGTCGCTGAGCCGGACTGACGTAACGAATGCCGCTGTGACGATGATCGACGTTGTACCACTGGACGAAGTCCGCCGCCCAGGTGCGCGCCTGGACGAGGTCGGCAAAGCCCTTGGCGGGGAACTCGGGCCGGTACTTGGCGGTGCGAAACAGCGCCTCGGCATAGGCGTTGTCGTCACTGACGCGCGGCCGGGAGTACGAGGGCTTGACGCCCAGCCAGTTGAGCATCGCCAGCACCGTCGTGGCCTTGAGCGTGGCACCGTTGTCGCCGTGCAGCACGGGCTTGGCAGCCAATGCGGCAATCCCCTCGGCCAGCGCGGTGCGCCGCACCAGGTGCGCGGCATGA
>JBKHWK010000167.1:0-740 GCA_046566625.1 Gammaproteobacteria bacterium | reverse complement strand
ACCGACACCATCCCGCTAACAGAGGAAGCGCTGGCCACGGGCCGCATCCGCCAGGTATCGCTGTCGGCGATGCTGGCCGAGACCGTACGTCGCATCAACAACGAAGAATCCATCAGCGCGATGTTCGAGGTGCTGTAAGCACTTCGCGTCCGCCGATGCACTGCCGGGCAATCCCGCCCGGAAAAACCCCGTCAGCACCTGGTCGCAGGGTGATGACGGCACAACTGGAGACATCACATGTCCGCCGTGAGCTTTACCCTGAATGCCCAGGCCCGGACCGACGAAGGGAAAGGTGCGAGCCGCCGCCTGCGTCGTCTGGAAGCCAAACTGCCCGCCGTGATCTACGGTGGCAAGGAACCCGCCCAGTCCATCACCCTCGAGCTGAAGGAACTGGTCAAGGCCCTGGAAAACGAAGCCTTCTACTCGCACGTGCTCACCATCAACATCGATGGCAAGCCGCAGCAGGCCGTGATCAAGGCCCTGCAGCGCCACCCGGCCAAGAACACGCCGATGCACGCTGACTTCCTGCGCGTCGACGCCACCCACAAGCTGGTCATGAAGGTGCCCCTGCACTACCTGAACCAGGACACCTGTGTCGGCGTGAAGACCGAAGGCGGCGCCATCGCCATCATGGCCAACGAAGTGGAAGTGGCCTGCCTGCCGGCCAACCTGCCGGAATACATCGCCGTGGACCTGAAGGACGTGCACGTGGGTACCACCCTGCACCTGTCCAACATCAC
>JBKHWK010000166.1:0-762 GCA_046566625.1 Gammaproteobacteria bacterium | reverse complement strand
CCGGGCGGCGAACCTACCGTGTTTGGAATAATCACCCGCTACAACAAGAAAACGGTATCGGTGCTATCCGAGGACGGTCGAAAATGGACCGTTTCGCCGCAGTATCTGCGGAGAGTGAAGGATGCCTCAATGCGCGATTCAGCGAAGGAATATATCGATTCCAGGGAGACGAATTGACCATTCCACGCAGGCAACGCAGACCTCCCGCTGCAACACTCGCGGCCATCGCGGCGAAGTATCCTGAGCGTGATGATGCCGTTGTTGCTGCCTATGGCACCGGCTCGTATAGTTATCGCCAGCTTACCGAACACTTTGGCGTTCATCGCGCCACTGTGGGACGCATTGTCAGAAGTCGCTTGCCACAAGGCGAGAACTGACCCCGCTCCACTCGCAACGCGGCTCCTTTGCCGCAGAAATTATAGTTGGGCATCACAACAATAGGGAGCTCGATAGAAAATGGCATTCCAATTTCTACCAATCATAAAGGCGGTGGCCCCTTATCTAGCTCAAGTAGCAACGGCTGCAATTCCTGCCTTCACATCCAAGCCTGAGGCGGTGAAGTTAGATCCGGTTGTGGCAAAACAGATAGAGGAGCTTCAGGCAGCGGCAACACAAAACGCTCAATCCATTCAGGTTCTTGCTGAAAAGACGCAACAAGTCATACTCGACATTGAGAATGCTGCACAAGAAGCCAAGAAACAGGTAGCTGCCTATAAGTCAATCTTGTTCGCCTCCCTTGGGTTGTCGGCCGTTTCCTTGACT
>JBKHWK010000165.1:0-773 GCA_046566625.1 Gammaproteobacteria bacterium | reverse complement strand
TGCGGCGGGACGCAGGCGCTTGCGGCGGGTGGCACGGGTGTGTGTGAGCACTGGCCAACGTGTGCAAAAGTCCGTATTCGAATGCCAGGTCAATGAAATGCAATTCGAAGAGCTCGAGCGGACTCTGCTCGCCGAAATCGACGAATCCGAAGATAACCTTCGTTTTTATCGCATCACCGAGCCTACCCGGATGCGTGTCAAGCAATATGGCATCTTCCGGTCCACCGATTTTGAGGGTCCGCTGGTACTATGAGCGCGCGAACCCCAAGCTCCGTCCAATCATTGGGAGGTTCGCGGATTGCGTAGTTCTTTGAAAAGTGATGAAAAATGTTACCGACGGCGCGTTCTGTTTGATCATGATTGTCAACCATCAGGCAGGTTCGCGGTGGGCGGGAAAAATTTGCTTTGGCTGCAATGCGTTGTCAAAGTGAAGCATCGCCCGGCTGCAAAGTCGGGCGCGGATTGAAACTTTTTTCTCCGCCGCCTTGCGGTCCTGAATCTTCGGCATCGCCCGGCTGCAAAGTCGGGCGCGGATTGAAACTCCAGTCGGCGGATATTCCCGCCAAGGTTCGTCAGGCATCGCCCGGCTGCAAAGTCGGGCGCGGATTGAAACCTCGGCGGCGCAAGCATAGGCCGCTGGCGACGTGGCATCGCCCGGCTGCAAAGTCGGGCGCGGATTGAAACGTTATGCAATTCGTGAACAGATGCCGGGATTGCGGCATCGCCCGGCTGCAAAGTCGGGCGCGGATTGAAACTCCAGTCGGCGGATATTC
>JBKHWK010000164.1:0-783 GCA_046566625.1 Gammaproteobacteria bacterium | reverse complement strand
TCTGTTGCAGCAGGTTGGGCGACACCGGCAAGTGGTGCCGACTGTTGGTCGTCGCCTTGAATTTCTTGGCCGCCCTGGCCCGCCAGGCATTGGCCCGCATGATACTGGCCACCCGTTTGCGATTGACCAGAAAGCCTTCCGTATGCAGACGCTTGGTCACGCGCGGCGAACCGGATCGGCCTTTTTCTGCGTCGAAAACCCGTTTGATCTCCACCGTCAGCTCCCGGTTAGCCTGGTCCCGCCGAGACACCGGTCGCTGCCTCCAATCGTAATAGCTGCTGACGGGTACACCGAGTAGCCGGCACATCAGCCGCACAGCAAATGTCGCTTCGTAGCGGCGAATCATGGCGCACTTCGCTGGGGTTGCTTCGCAAAGTACGCCGCCGCCCTTTTTAGGAACGCGACCTCATGTCCCAGCCGCGCGTTCTCGCGCTTTAGCCGAGCCAGTTCGGCCTGCTGCAACTTCTGTTCTTCAAAGGGCTGTCCCGTCTGGCGCCGCTTACCGCGCCAGGCATATAGCATCGCCTCCGCGATCCCCAGGTCGGCAGCCGCTTTCACAACCCCCGACTTCTCAGCAAGTTCCAGTGCCTGCTCTTTGAACTGCGGTGTATATTGCTTGCGCACCACGGCGCTTTGCTTCTTCTTCGGTTTCATGGTCCACCTCGGGTTGAGAGATTACTCTCTTAGCCGTGTGTCCGGGAAAGGGGGGCAAGATCAGTTGAATCGCAATTTCACTGCGAGCGCGCTGAACCAGAAATGGGTCGGCGACATCACCTATCTGGC
>JBKHWK010000163.1:566-814 GCA_046566625.1 Gammaproteobacteria bacterium | reverse complement strand
AGTCGCCCAGATCGGCGAATACCCGGTGCCCGCTCAGGGATCCGTCGGCTTCGATGGTGAAGGCGGCCAAGCGCTTGCCCCAGCTTTCCGCCACTACCAGGGTGCGGTTGTCCGGCGTCACCACCGGGCCGTTGGGGAAATGCAGCCCATCCGCCACCACCCGCGCCTTGCCGTCCGGGGTCACCAGCACCAGATTGCCGGGCTTGAATTTGGCGCCGCCGAACAGGTCGTAGCCCATGCTGCCCACA
>JBKHWK010000163.1:0-556 GCA_046566625.1 Gammaproteobacteria bacterium | reverse complement strand
CCGCGCTTGTCCACCACCATGTCGTTGATCTCGCCCTCGACCAGATGCGCGACACTGGCATGCTGGACCAGGCGGCCGTTCTCGACCCGCTGCAGGCTGCGGTCCTTCATGGACACCACCAGCGGCGTGCCGTCGGGCAGAAAGCCGATGCCGGACGGCCGGTTGGGCACCTCGACGCACAGCGCGCGCTCTCCCTGCTCGTTCAGCGTGTAGACCTTTTTGCCGTTTACATCCGAGACCCAGAGTTTCCCGAACCGCCAGCGCGGGCCTTCGAGAAACACGAAATCATCGGCAAGAACACTGAGGACATGATTGGTCATAGGGGTTGCTCCGGGTTTGTTATAGGTGTTGGCGCAGAGCCTAAGCCAAATCATCCCGCGACCGCCAGCGCCCGTTGAGGCATAAATGCCTCTGGCGCGGAATGAAAACCCGGGTCTAGACTCGGGCGGAATCGGCTTTTCGCGCATCGACCACTGACCATCGACCATCGACATAAAAAAAGGAGATACACCATGACCTCAGCCAAATCGGCCATTGCCGCCAGCGACTTTGGCGC
>JBKHWK010000162.1:0-840 GCA_046566625.1 Gammaproteobacteria bacterium | reverse complement strand
GCTCAGGGCGACGCGGTCGGCCTCCAGCCGCGCCTGGCGCGCCGCGACGGCGGCGGTGGCGGCGTCAAGTTCCTGAAGGCTGGTCTGGTAGCGCGTCAGCTGTCCGGCGCGCGCGGCAAGAAAACGACCGTAATAGGTCGTCATGCGGTGAGCCTGCTGGGGATCCTCCATGTTGAGCAGCATTTTCAGGGGTTCACTGCGTCCGAGCCGGTAAGCCAGCGCGGCGTCGGCAGCGAGGCGCTGCAACTGTTGTGTCGCGGTCTGCTGGAGCGCCGCCCGCTGCCTGTCCAGCGCGCTCAGCTCCGCCTCGCCGGCGGCGACGCGCTGGGCCAGGCGGGTGTGGCGCTCGTGCAGCTCGGCAAGACGGGTCTCGGCGCTCTCGAGCTGGCTCTCCAGGGCGGCCCGCTGGACATCGGTTTGTTGAACGCGCTGCTCGTGAGCACCGATCTCGCGGCGCAGCTTTTGCAATTTGCCAGCCTCGTCCCCGGCGCCCGCACCGGCGGTGAGGCTGGCAAGGCACCAGGCGAGTACAACGCGCTTCACCCCCGGGCTCGCGCGCTCCGGGGTTCGCCGGAATCCGCGGCCAGCAGCGAGTGGCCTGTCATTTCGATCGGTGGCGGGAGATCCATCAGCGCCAGCAGGGTCGGTGCGACATCGGCCAGCGTGCCGCCTGCGGCCAGAGCGATGTTCCGGGGACCGACATAGACCAGGGGCACCGGCAGCGTGGTGTGGGAGGTAAGCGGCTGGCCGTTTTCCTCCATCAGCTCCAGGTTGCCGTGATCGGCGGTGATCAGGCATTGGCCCTGGACCGTCTCCAGTGCGGCGACAATGCGCCCGATA
>JBKHWK010000161.1:0-843 GCA_046566625.1 Gammaproteobacteria bacterium | reverse complement strand
GAGAGCCAGGTCAAGCGCGTGAGCGCGCTTCAGCGGGCCGAAGCTGACGGCTCAACAGCTACCAGGTAGCGCCTTCAGCAAAAGGCGTCTTTGAGTGGTCAGTTCATCGTGAAGGGCCGGCACTTGCCCTACCAGAAAGGAACCCCAGTGCTCCCGTGACAACGGCAGTCACTATGCCAATGCCGAGCCTTGCTAGCTCTGGCGGCGATGTGCTCGCCAGAGCGAGGTAGGCACCGAGCCCGCCTGCAAACCCAACTACGGCGACTGAGACGGCCCCCCCGCGTCAGAATAGTTGTCGCCTCCATAGATCAACCCCGGGGGCGGCGATGAAGGACAAACTTGGCTCGATACGGACAGACATTCAAAGACAGAGCGGTAGCGCGGTTGCTGCCGCCGGAGAGCGCAGCGATCGACGTGGTTGCGCGGGAGATTGGGATCGCTGCAGGCACCTTGGAGCGCTGGCGCGAGCAGGCGCGGTCCAGGCCCGCCCGAGGGCGGGCCTGCTTGAGGCGGTGGTGACCACGGCGGCGATGAACGAGGCCGAATTGAGCGCGTGGTGTCGCTCGCACGGTGTGTACCCACAGGATCTGGCGAAGTGGCGCGCAAGTGCCACGACGGCGCTGGCCGCGCCCGAGGAACTGCGAGCCAGCCCGCAGGCCACGCGGGCCGACCGCAAGCGCATCAAGGAACTCGAGCGCGAGTTGCTGCGCAAGGACCGCGCCCTGGCGGAGACGGCAGCGCTGCTGGTGCTGTCAAAAAAAGTGCAGGCGATCTTCAGCAGGGGAGAGGACGAATGATCGGCCTCGAGGATCGCCAATGCCTGTCCCAAGAAATCGGTGTTGC
>JBKHWK010000160.1:0-853 GCA_046566625.1 Gammaproteobacteria bacterium | reverse complement strand
CCGCACGTGGCAAGGTAGCTGCTCCACGGCCAGGCTTCCAGCCGCTTGACCATCCCGGCGCGCAGCGGATTGAGCACCACGTAACGCGAGAGTTCGAGCAGATAGCTGTCGCGCTCGATCAGAATGGCCTTGTACCGCCCCTGAAAAACATGGCCCACCCGTCCATGCGCACGATTGAAGCGTTGCGTGTAGACGCCATTGAGTTGCCGCATCCCCTGCGCAAGATTGGCCTCAGGCGTTTCGATCAGCAGGTGGTAGTGATTGCTCATCTGGCACCAGGCGTGGCACACCCAGTTGAACCGCTTGCAAACCTGGCCAAACACGTCCAGCCACGCCAGCCTGTCCGCCTCGCCCAGATAAATCTCCTCCCGCCCGTCGCCGCGCGCGGTGACGTGGTAAAGACCTCCAGCCAGTTCAAGTCTCAAGGGGCGTGACATGGCGCTCAGACTAGGCGAGCAAATGTGTTAATGCAAGACCTGACCCCGTATCGTACACTCGGCAAGACGGCCGAGATCACGCATGATTTCGAGGTGGTGGAAGGCTGACCGGTTCGAGGCCTGCTTCGCGCTCCCGCCGGGTCGTCGTCCCCGATCATGCCCGGCAGGACGGCCGAGATCGCGCACGATTTCGAAACCATCGAATCCCGAACACGCGCATACCCCGTTTTGCCTGATCAACAAGCATAAAAAACGGGCTCCCGAAGGAGCCCGTTTCAGCTTCGTCATTCGAACCGGGTTGCCCCGGCGTGGAATTAGAAGGTGTGCACAACGCCCACGGAGAAGACCGAAATGTCTTCGTCTTCGGGCTCGATACGGTCGCTGCTGCCACCGCCAAAGCCCATACCGACGTTTTC
>JBKHWK010000159.1:0-889 GCA_046566625.1 Gammaproteobacteria bacterium | reverse complement strand
AAGTTCGACTCCAGCAAGGACCGCCGCCAGCCGTTCAATTTCAACCTCGGCGCTGGTCAAGTGATCCAAGGATGGGACGAAGGCGTGCGAGGCATGAAAGTCGGCGGCACGCGCACATTGATCATTCCACCGCAACTCGGATACGGCGCATCTGGTGCGGGCGGTGTCATTCCGCCCAATGCACACCTGATTTTTGAGGTGGAACTGCTCGCGGTCTAACTAACAGCTTGTTGAAAAGCGTCGCGAGGCAGCCAGCTGCGAGGCACACAGGCTCTGCGGGGCCAGTTTTCGCATTGTTGCATCCGCAGGCCCGGCGCAAGATCTGGGGCCGCAAGCCTCCCGCTTATAACAATGCCTGACCCGACCCCGTTAACGCTTGAATTCTGCGGTCGCATGGGCAAGCAATTCGCTCAACACGGACCTGCACAAGCGCCGCTTCGCTCTGCTTCTATACGCTGGCTCCATCATTCAACACGAGGACTAAGGTATGTCCGCAACGCGTGATCGGGATATCGAGAAAAGTTACCCGAAGGACGAATTCGTTCAGAAGCTCCGCCGGCTGGCTGATGCCATTGAGAATGGCGAGCGTTTTGAGATTCAAATTGCCGGTGAGCGAATATACGTTCCAGTCAGAGCAATTTTCAACATTGAGCACGAGCGGGAAGACGGCGAGGAGGAGATCGAATTCCAGATCAAGTGGTGTTGTGAGCCTGAATGAGAAACGATCCGACCGACCGTTGCCGCCTGGAAGAGCCTGGGGTCAAAAGGAGAAAGGGGTCGTAGTGATTTATTCTTAGGCAATCGTGTATCGTGCATAACCCACTTTTCCTGATCGGCGCGACACTTGGCCCGTCCGCTGCGAATCGAGTTTTAAGGCGCTTGCAAACCT
>JBKHWK010000158.1:0-922 GCA_046566625.1 Gammaproteobacteria bacterium | reverse complement strand
CTTGAGGGACACCTGGAAAGCGGCACCAAACAGCCGTCGTCGAAACATGACGCTGATTCCGGAAAACCCGTCGATAATCAGCTCCATGAAGCCGTCAACCTGCTCAAGGCGCTGGCGCTGTTCAGCCGACCGGCGGACCCGCTGGCGGACCAGTGAGCTTGCAACACCGCGCCGGGTTGCTGTACAAAGAGACGAGCGCATGGAACGCGGTCATCGTCAGACGGAGATCACCTCCAGATCGCGCGGTGTGCGGAGCGACGGAAGTGACGGCAGTATTTGACGAAAGTCTTTTGCAACCGCTGTTCGCAAACGACCGGGCAGGGACGCGGGATGCACCGCAACTGACTCGTGCCGCGGCAATACGCAGCACCCACAGATACAGGCAATGATTATGGCTACGACCGAGGCTCTGGCCCCACAGGTTTCACACCTGCCGCGCGCCGGCGAGCAGGCCGTGCCCGAGGTAATCACCGCCCGCAACAGCCGGCTTTTCCAGGGTTCTGGCGGCTGGTACTTCAGCACGCGTGAAAAGGTCACCCTGGGCCCGTTTCCGGCACCCGAGAGCGCCGAAGCAGCGGTGGCGGATTTTATGATGTTTATCAAAAGTGCACCGCCGCGGGTGATCAATGTGTTCAAAGGCGGGCTGCGACCACCGACGGCGTCCGGGTCTGCGGCTTCCTACGGCTGACTTGGCTGACGCCCGGCGCGCCCGCTGGATTCGCGGCCGGCCGACAAACTGCAGGTGATCGCCACCTGCATCGGCATCTGATGCTCGGTTCCGCCCCGTTGTTTTGTCTGTCGCGGCGCGCCTTGCGGCACTCTCCGGTACTCAGCGCACAGGTACACCCTGCGCCGCCATGAACGCCTTGGCCTCCGCGACGCTGTACTCCCCGAAGTGAAAGATGCTCGCGGCCAGTACCGC
>JBKHWK010000157.1:0-937 GCA_046566625.1 Gammaproteobacteria bacterium | reverse complement strand
CGCAAAAAGGATATCGTCAAGTCCGGCGGCGAAAACGTCTCCTCGGTGAAGGTGGAGCGCAGCGTGCTCGCCTGCGAGGGCGTCGCCAATGTCGGTGTCATCGGCCTGCCCCACGACCATTGGGGCGAGGCGGTTACCGCCGTGATCGCGGCCAAGCCCGGCGCGCGCATCGATGAGCGGACCGTGATCGAGCACTGCAAGCGCGAGCTGGGTGGCTTCGAGGTGCCGAAAAAAGTAGTGGTGCTGGACGAGCTGCCGATGACCGCCACCGGCAAGGTGAAGAAGCATGTACTGCGGCAGGAATTTGCCGGACTCTATGCCGGAGAAAATGGCCAGCCGCCGGTTCACAAAAACTGATCCACGCAGCGCCGTGAACCATCGCGCCCCGCTGCTCGCCGCTGCCGATCCGGCGGTGTACCGGTTGTGTCGCCCGGAGGGTGCGGCGCCTTATGTCATCACCGCAGATCATGCCGGCCGCGCGATTCCCGGCGCGCTGGCATCCCTCGGCCTCGCTGCCGCCGACCTCGACCGGCATATCGCCTGGGATATCGGCGTCGCGGGGCTCGCGGAGCAACTTGCCGCGCGGCTCGACGCCTTCGCCATTGTGCAGCAGTACTCGCGGCTGGTGATCGACTGCAACCGTGCGCCGGGCACGCCGCAGTCCATTGTTGCCGAGAGTGAGCGCACACCCATCCCGGGCAATGCCGGGCTTTCCGCCGCGGCGGCGGAAGCCCGCGCCGCCGCCATTTTCCATCCCTACCACGACCGCATCCACGCCGAGCTGGATGCGCGCGCGGCGTCCGGACGACCGGCGCTGCTGGTGGCACTGCACAGCTTCACACCGGTGTTTCTCGGTGTAGCGCGGCCCTGGCACTGCGGGGTTCTCTATCAGCGCGATGCCCGCCTCGGGCATCTGCTGCTGGCCAGCGCCCGGCGC
>JBKHWK010000156.1:0-976 GCA_046566625.1 Gammaproteobacteria bacterium | reverse complement strand
ACCTTCTCGCCCGGCCGCACCCGCAGGCGATCACCGATCTGCACCTGTTCCAGCGGCACGTCCGCCTCGCCGCCATCGGCGCTGACCCGACGCGCCGTCTTCGGTGCCAGGCCCAGCAACGCCTTGATGGCGGCGTTGGTCGAGCTGCGTGCGCGCAGCTCCATGACCTGCCCGAGCAGCGCCAGCGTGACGATCACCGCTGCGGCCTCGAAGTACACCGCGACCTGCCCGGTCGCGCTGCGGAACGAGACCGGGAAAATGCCCGGGAGCAGCGTGGCGACCAGGCTGTACAGGTAGGCCACGCCGACGCCCAGCCCAATCAGCGTGAACATGTTGAGCTTCCAGGTGACCAGCGAGCGCCAGCCGCGCACGAAAAACGGCCAACCGCCCCACAGCACCACCGGCGTTGCCAGCGCCAGCTCCAACCACAGGCCCGCGCCCTGGGGTACCAGCGCGGCCATCGCAACGCCGGGAATGTGCGCACCCATGGCCAGAAAGACCGCCGGAATCGTCAGCACAAGACACACCCAGAAGCGCCGGGTCATGTCGGTCAGTTCCGGATTCTGTTCCGCTTCGGTAGTGACTGTGAGGGGTTCCAGGGCCATGCCGCAGATCGGGCAGGCGCCGGGGTGATCCTGGCGCACCTCGGGGTGCATGGGGCAGGTGTAAATCGCCCCCGGTCGGGCTGGCGGCGGGGGTCGGGCTGCACTCTGGCTGTGGCAGGCGCCGCTGGCGCCAGTGGTCGGGAACGCTGCCGGGTCGGCGACGAAGCGCTCACGGCAACGGCTGGAGCAGAAGTAAAACGTCGTGCCCGCGTGCTGCAACGTGGCTTTCGCCCGGTCCTCAGCCACCTGCATGCCGCATACGGGGTCGGTTGCCATGTCGGTCTCCTATCAGTTTGATCTTCCCGTCGAATGACGGACACCGGCACTACGCTATTTTTCTTGCTTCAAACTGCGCGGGGCTCATGTAGCCA
>JBKHWK010000155.1:0-1052 GCA_046566625.1 Gammaproteobacteria bacterium | reverse complement strand
ACACCGACACACCACCCAAGGATGGCTCCGCCGAGCCGGTCATCCTCAAGGAGGTAAACACGCAGCCCGCCATGGATACACGGAAGACCGATGCGCCCGCGGCGGAGGCGGCAGCGACGCCCTACACCCAGATCGAGATCACCAGCCCCGCCAACGACAGCACGGTACCGCCGGGACAGCTCAACGTCGTGGTACAGCTCCAGCTGGAACCCGTATTGCAACCCGGCCACAGGGTCCAGTTTTACCTCGACGACAAGCCCCAGGGGCCGGCGGCGGCCACCACCGCCATCACGCTGGGCGACCTTTATCGGGGCAGCAGATCGATTCATGCAACCGTTGTCGACGCCAACGGCGCCCGGGTGGCGCAGAGCAACAGCGTAGTAATCCATGTCAAACGCCACTCCGTGAAGAGTCCCCCCTTCCTCAAACGCTGACCCGCCGCATGCCGCACCGGCCTGGTGCGGTTGTTTCAAACGAGGGGCCTGCGATCGGGCACACGCCGCTGCAGCCTGAACGAATTGCAATGAAATTGGCCCAATACTTGCTGTTTCGTAGGCTACCCGAGGTGGCCAAATGCCGATAAGCCAGAGCATTCTCCAGCCGACGCCCGAGCCTCTGTTGTTGGACAACCTGAAAACCGCCGTCCTGGTGCTGGACGCGGACCTGCATGTCCAGTATCTGAACACGGCGGCCGAAACCCTGCTTGAAGCGAGCGCAAGCCGGTTGCGCGGCGCCCAGTTCGTCAGTTGTTTTGCCGAGCCCGCACCTCGACGTGCGTTGCTGCGGCAAGCACTCGACGAGCAGCAGCCCTATACCGAGCGCACGGTCAAACTGATGCTGGTCGATGGGCGCGAAATCACTGTGGATTACACGGTGTCACCCATTCAGCGCAAAGCGGAAGCGCTGCTCCTGGTTGAAATGCTGCCCATGGACCGCAGTCTGCGGATCGGCCGGGAACGCGCTCTGCTGTCCGCGAACGACACCTCGCGCAACCTGATCCGCGGCTTGGCGCACGAGATCAAGAACCCGCTGGGCGGCATCCTGGGCGCCTC
>JBKHWK010000154.1:0-1063 GCA_046566625.1 Gammaproteobacteria bacterium | reverse complement strand
CGCCGGGTGCTGGTGATAGGTTCCTCAACCGGTTATGGACTTGCCTCGCGGATTACCGCGGCCTTTGGCAGCGGCGCAGGCACGCTCGGCGTGTTCTTCGAGAAGGAGCCCATCGAGCGGCGCCCCGGCACGGCCGGTTACTACAATACGGCCGCCATGCAGCGCGCCGCGCGTGCGGAGGGGTTGTACGCTGAAGGCATCAACGGCGACGCGTTTTCCGACGAGGTCAAGGCCCAGGTGGTGGACAAGCTCAAGCGCGAGCTGGGTCCGGTGGATCTGGTGATCTATTCGATCGCGGCGCCCCGGCGCACCGATCCGCGCACCGGCATCACCTATACCTCGGCGCTCAAGCCCATAGGTGCGCCTTTCACCATGCGCGGCATCAATACCGATTCCCTGGTGGTCGAAGAAACCACGGTGGAACCCGCGACCGAAGACGAAATCGCCCACACCATCAAGGTCATGGGTGGCGAGGACTGGGAGTGGTGGATGCAACTGCTCCACAACGAAGGCCTGCTCGCCGAAGGCTGCAAGACCACGGCCTACACCTACATCGGCAAGGAGATGACCTGGCCACTCTACGGCCACGCGGCCATCGGCATGGCCAAACGCGATCTGGATCGCGCCGCCGTCGCCATCGGGAAACAGCTTCAGGACATCGGCGGCGAGTGCCGCGTGTCGGTGCTCAAGGCGCTGGTGACCCAGGCGAGCTCCGCGATTCCCATCATGCCGCTGTATATCTCCATCCTCTACAAGATCATGAAGGAGGCGGGCACTCACGAGGGCTGCATCGAGCAGATTCAGGGTTTGTTCGCGCGCCAGCTGTTTGGCAGTGCGCGCGAACTGGACGACGCCGGACGTCTGCGCATGGATGCACACGAGCTGCGCGACGACGTACAGGCCAGGGTGAAGATGCTGTGGGAGACGGTGACCACCGAGAACGTGGACAAACTTACCGATCTCAAAGGTTACAAGGAGGAGTTTTTGAAACTGTTCGGCTTTGGCATCCCGGGCGTCGATTACGGAGCCGACGTCGATCCCGTGGTTCAGCTCTGACGCTCGG
>JBKHWK010000153.1:0-1140 GCA_046566625.1 Gammaproteobacteria bacterium | reverse complement strand
TGGAGGCCGACCGCGTCGCCCTGAGCGATGTCCTGCGTCAGCAGCAAACACAGCAGGCAGGACGACGCGAGGCCATGGCAGCACTCGCGCGCGACCTGAAGGATGAACGCACACGGCTGGCTCAGCTGAAAGTCGAGGAGCGGCGTCTGCAGGAAGTACTCGATCAGCTGGCCCGCGGTACCAACCCGGACAGCGACGGTCCGTTCGCGAAGCAGGCCGGGAAACTGCCGTGGCCGGTAAATGGCAAGCCGCGCAATCGCTTCGGCGCCAGTCGTGCCAGCGCATTACCCTGGACCGGCTGGATGATCGACGTCCAGGAAGGCAGTGAAGTCCATGCCATCCACGCCGGCACCGTGGTGTTCGCGGACTATCTGCGCGGTCAAGGACAGCTCCTCATCGTCGATCACGGGGGTGGTTATCTCAGCCTTTATGCGCACAATCAGGTCCTTCTCAAGGGTACCGGTGCGCGGGTACAGGGCGGCGAGGTCATTGCCCGCGCCGGATCGAGCGGCGGCCTGGAGCGCAGTGCGCTCTATTTCGAGATCCGGCATGGCGGAAAAACCCTGGACCCGGCAGCCTGGCTGCGCAAGCGGAGTTAACCGGCCGCCCGGCTCCGCCCATCACCGCTACCGGGCATGACACACTGTTATGATTGCCGCGCGCAGCCGCTCAGTGCTGACCGACCGAGCGGTGCGCCTTGCCGGATTTGCGTACCGAGGACCCCGATGTCATGAAATTGCGCCAGCTGATCCCCTGTCTGTGGGGTGCTGCGGCCTGCGCCTTCGCCGCCGAATCCGGCGAGGCCCCGGCCCGGCTGCCCCTCGATGAACTGCAGCTCTTTGCTCAGGTGTTCGACCAGGTGCGCAACGCCTACGTGGAGGAAATCGATGACCGCGTACTGCTGCAGAAAGCCGTGACCGGGCTGCTCGGCCAGCTCGACCCACATTCCGCCTTTCTCGAAGCCGAGCCCTACACCGAGCTGAAAGAGCACACCACCGGCGAATTCGGCGGCATCGGTGTCGAACTGGGTCTCGACCGCGGTTATGTGAGCGTGATCTCGCCCATCGACGACACGCCGGCCGCGCGCGCCGGGTTGCAGCCGGGGGATCTGATCCTGCAACTGGACGACCGCTCCACCCA
>JBKHWK010000152.1:0-1172 GCA_046566625.1 Gammaproteobacteria bacterium | reverse complement strand
CCGTGGGCATCGCCCGGCTGCAAAGTCGGGCGCGGATTGAAACGTGACCACCCATTTCGGCGACGATCTGGCGGAACGGCATCGCCCGGCTGCAAAGTCGGGCGCGGATTGAAACATCATCGGCGCATCGGGCACCAAAGCGGTCACAACGCATCGCCCGGCTGCAAAGTCGGGCGCGGATTGAAACAAGACAGCCGCCAAAGAGGTGGAGAAAATGCTTCCGGCATCGCCCGGCTGCAAAGTCGGGCGCGGATTGAAACTTCTCAATCCGCGCTTTCAGCGCACCTATGGCAGGCATCGCCCGGCTGCAAAGTCGGGCGCGGATTGAAACATCGCCATCTGGACTTGATAGCGGCCATTCGGCAGCATCGCCCGGCTGCAAAGTCGGGCGCGGATTGAAACCCTGCGGATTGAATCGATGCGCCAATGAGCACCCGGCATCGCCCGGCTGCAAAGTCGGGCGCGGATTGAAACTCGCATGGGTGCTTGCCGGGGTATGCCTGCACCGGCATCGCCCGGCTGCAAAGTCGGGCGCGGATTGAAACCGGGTGAAGGATGAACCGTGGGACAACCAATGGGCGCATCGCCCGGCTGCAAAGTCGGGCGCGGATTGAAACGCCTCATAGCCCGCCTCGCCCTTGGCCATGTTGTCGCATCGCCCGGCTGCAAAGTCGGGCGCGGATTGAAACCACTTTTCGTCGCTCCATGTCCGCGCTCATTCCCGCATCGCCCGGCTGCAAAGTCGGGCGCGGATTGAAACTCCCGGTTGGCATCCCACACCGCCTCGAACTCGGGCATCGCCCGGCTGCAAAGTCGGGCGCGGATTGAAACGTGTTGTAGCCCAGGGTATCGTCCGGGTGGCTGAGCATCGCCCGGCTGCAAAGTCGGGCGCGGATTGAAACGATGATTTCTGCCGCCGCAATCCCACTCTCGGCCAGGCATCGCCCGGCTGCAAAGTCGGGCGCGGATTGAAACTTGCGGGTCGCGGCCTTGTCGACAAAGGCCTCACGCATCGCCCGGCTGCAAAGTCGGGCGTGGATTGAAACTCGGCAGCGAGGAAGCCAAGGGCCGCGAAGAGCAGGCATCGCCCGGCTGCAAAGTCGGGCGTGGATTGAAACTAATCTGGTTTACGGTCTCCGTGGCGGCGTCCGTCGCATCGCCCGGCTGCAAAG
>JBKHWK010000151.1:0-1174 GCA_046566625.1 Gammaproteobacteria bacterium | reverse complement strand
TGGAAGCCCGCGTGCTGCCGGCGGCGCGGCGCTTTCGCGACCTCAAGACCGTGGGCGGTGATCGCGATATCGAAACCATCGCGCCGCTCACCCAGGAAACCCGCGCGCTCACGGCGCCGGAACTGCGGGAGCCGGAACTGAGGGGCGACGTGGATGATGCGCGCGCGGACGATGTGCGCACGGTGCTCCAGGGGACGGTGGAAGACTGAGCCGAGCTCGGCGGACTTCTGTTCAGCGCCGCTTGAGGTGCGCGAGCCGATCGCGTTCGATGCGCAGGCGCGCGTTGTAGTCATTGGTCGCTGCGCGTATTTCGGCTGCCAGCAACCGCCGATTCGCCGCGCTGGCCAGAGAGTTGCCGACTTCGGCCTGGCGGGCGCGGAGCGCCGCAAGGCGGTCGTCGCGGTCGCGTAGCAGAGTCCTGATCCGCTGTTCCTGTTGTGCGATGCCGCGCTCGCGCTCCCGCGTGCGGTTGGCCGTCACGGTTGCCGAAAAATCTCCCCCGACACCCATATCCACGCCGGCGGGCGGAGCATTTTTCATTTCGACGGCTTCGGCATCGGTACCGCAGGGCTGTGCGCTGAATGCCGCGTGGCCCTGCTTGTCGCTGCACCGATAGATCGTCTGGGCACCGGCCGGTGCCGCGACGCCTGCGCCGGCGAGGATCAGGCCGATCCACGCCGTATGCAGTGCCGCCTGGAAGCGTTTGCGGAAGCGAAGTTCGGTGACGACGACGGTGGCTTTGTCGGCGTGGCGAGCCCTGCTGAAAAATCGCCGGTGGGTGCGTCCGTTCATTGTTTGCTCCTCATCCTGAAGACCGTGCCATTGAAGCAGAGTTGATCGGAACGACGCCAGCGCGACCACGGTCGCGATGGAGCGGAGGGGATAGCGAAGACTTCGTTCCCGCTGCCATTCATCGTGCTCGCCGCGATCCCGGCTCAGGGAGCGCGCTTGCGCAAGCCGGGGTCGTGGAGTCGATTTGGGGTTCAGCGTATTATTGCCCGGCCGTTTCACCGGCGGCTGCCGGTCCCGGGCACGGCGACAGCAGACCCAGCTACAACGCAATATCCAGGGGAGAGTTCATGGTCATCCAGCCCAAGGTCCGGGGATTCATCTGCACCAATGCGCATCCGGTGGGCTGTGCGGCGAACGTCCAGCAACAGATCGATTACGTAAA
>JBKHWK010000150.1:0-1288 GCA_046566625.1 Gammaproteobacteria bacterium | reverse complement strand
CACGCCGATGCCCTTGAACACCGCCTGCTGGTTCCAGGGCTCGCCCACGCAGTAGCCGAGGATGGTGCCCGCCTCCAGAGTCGCCGGCATCTGCGGCGGCGGCGTCACCGAGAGCAGCACGTCGGCCTGCACCTGCCCGGCGGTGTCGCCGCGGGCCGGCGCGTAGTAGCCGGGGTGGATGCCGCCCGCCGCCAGCCAGTAGCGCAACTCGTAATTGTGCGTGGAGACCGGGAACACCATGCCCAGATTGAAGGGCTTGCCCTGGCCGCGGTAGGCGTCGACCACGGGTTTGAGGGCGTCGGCCTTGATGGGATGGGCCGGCTTGTCGTCCGCGCCGCGGGGGATGTGCTCCTTCATCTGCGCCCAGACGGCATTGGAAACCGTGATGGCGTTGCCGTTGAGGTCCATGCTGAAGGGCGCGATCACATGAGCCTGGGTGCCGAAGCCGATGGTCGCGGCCAGCGGCTGACCGGCGAGCATGTGGGCACCGTCGAGCTGGCCGTCGATCACCCCGTCAAGCAGCACCTTCCAGTTCGCCTGGGCTTCGAGGGTGACATATAACCCTTCGTCTTCGAAAAAGCCCTTTTCGTAGGCAATGGCGAGCGGGGCCATATCGGTCAGCTTGATAAAGCCGAATTTCAGGCCTTCCTTTTCCGGCGGTCCGATCGCAGCGCTGGCCACCAGCGGCAGCAGACACAGCACTGCGGCAAGTGCAGGCCGGCGATCAGCGAAAATCGCGGACAACCGCGCGGAGAAAAAGGACCATCGGGTCTCGAGCATGAATTCGACTCCTGTAGTGACGTGCGCCAGGCCAAAAAAAAGCCCACCCCGGTTTTGACCGGAGTGGGCTGCACTGCCCTGGCTTACATGAAGAACTGACGGTTACACCTTGGCACTTACACTCCAGTTAAAGCAGATGTCGTGCCAGTTCTTTCCCCATCTGTCGAAACTCACTCTGCATAAGGTTTTTCAAGGCGTTATGCTTCCGACTGGCCGCATCGCCCCGCGCCGGACCCAAGCGCGGACGCGCTCCGGCGCACCGGGATATGACCTCGCGAGAGCCAAGCGCCCTATCACCGCGCATGGTGCGGACCGCTCGCGCGCGCACTTGCCGAGGGTTCGAAGGTGCGGCCATCGAGCATCAGATCAGGGCCCAGCCGGACACCGGGCGCGATGTCGTGGGCGCCCGCGTGCTGTCCTTCGGCTTTATAGTCCATCGTCGGACAATTCCAGCCGAGACGTTCGGCGCACTCGCGATACAGATCGGTGCGATAGCTCGCGACTATCA
>JBKHWK010000149.1:0-1397 GCA_046566625.1 Gammaproteobacteria bacterium | reverse complement strand
CGAAAGCCGGAGTCCGGTAAAGATCAGCGGCAGCGACGAGGGCAGAATGATCTTGGTGATCTGGGTCGCCTTGCCGAGCTTCAGCACCCGGCCGACATTGATCAGATCCTTGTCGATGGAGGCAACGCCGACGGCGGTGTTGATCAGCGTCGGCCACAGGGAACACAGGGTCACGGTGATCGCCGAGACCAGAAAGGACTTCTCGAACCAGGCGCCGCTGCCACCGGCGTAGAGCGCGCTGACCACCATGGTGACGATCGGCAGCCAGGCCAGCGGAGACACCGGCTTGAAGATCTGGATGAGGGGATTGAGCGCGGTATTGATGATCCGGCTCATGCCGCACAGGATGCCGACTGGCACCGCCACCAGAGTGGCGAACAGAAAGCCCGTGAACACCGTGTATAGACTGGTAAGGATCTGGCTCGGATAGGTGGGCCGGCCGGTGTAGGGCCGGATCCGTACCTCGGCGTTCGGATCCGTTGCCAGGCGCTCGGTGTTGCGCTGCTCCTGACGGGCCATGAAAGCCGCTGCCTTTTCCTGCTCGGCGCGGTGTTCCTTGATCAGCCCTCCGGCCTCCTCCCACACTTGGGCGGGCCCGGGAATCACGCCGAGACTGGTCTCGATCTTCGCCGCGCCCCAGTGCCAAACGACCAGGAAGGCGAACAGGGCCAGCACGGGAACGCCGGCCATCAGCCACAGCTCGCGGGCCTGCGCGCGCGGGTTTTCTCCCGCGCACAGATTGACCAGGGGAACGAACCAATTGAGCCCCAGCAATTCCAGCACCTTGCGGATACGGACATAGAGGGGCGCGCCCCCCTTGGGGGCTGACTTCGGCGGCACCGGGGGACGCCCGGCGGGCCTGGCCGGAGCGCTACCCGCGGGGGGGGTGGGGGCCGGCTTGAGCGGGACTGGGGCAACTGCGGTGCGGGTCATGAGCGGTCTCCTCCGACTGCTGGGCGGACCGGCCCGGGGCCGGCCGCCGACGGACAACTTGCGTTGCACATCACTTCAGGGTGTCTTCGGCCTTCAGGCCGATAGGGAATTTGGCGAGATAGGCATTGGGCTGAGTACCGTCGTATTCGATGCCATCGATGAATTCATTGGTCGGCGCCCGATAGCCCGTCTCGGCGGCAAAGTCCGGAAAGTCAGCGGCGCTGAATTTGCCTTCGGCAATGAGCTCCGCGGCGGCCTGCTGGTAGATATCCGGCCGGTAGACTTTTTTCGCCATGTCCTTGTACCAGTCGTCCGGTTTGGCCTCCGCGATCTGGCCCCAGCGCCGCATCTGGGTCAGATACCAGATGGCGTCGCTGTAGTAGGGATAGGTGGCGTGGTAGTGGAAAAATACGTTGAAATCCGGGATCGGCCGGCGATCGCCCTTCTCGTACTCAAAGGTGCCG
>JBKHWK010000148.1:0-1513 GCA_046566625.1 Gammaproteobacteria bacterium | reverse complement strand
GGCACGCAAGGTTTGCCGCGCACACCGATAGCGCAGAAGCACTTGGAAAAAAGCGGAAATGGAGCGGGTGATGGGAACAGTACCCGGTCGCTAACTCGTTTATTACGAACGTCTTTTCCGATCCAGGCGTCACGGAATGGACTCGATTGTGGACTCAAGTCTTCGGCCTGGTCAACGCAGGCCGTTGCGGGTGATCCAAAGCGAGCCAAGCACATCCATCAACAGCCAGAGCATCGGATTTCATACCGAAGTCTATCTGTCCACTGGCACATCACGCCACAGGCCGCTACGGACAGGTGAGCTGCGTCCTCAAAGGATTGACTCATCATCGACAGGCCCGGTCCCGCCCGCCTTTCGCCCGCTCGATGAACCGCTTCATGGGCTCCGAGGGTTCGCCCCGGCGGCGCAGCAGGTAGGTAGAGAGCACCGGTGGGCTGCCGGCCAAGGGACGAATGGAGATGTCCGGGCGCTGTAGCGTCTGCACCTGCGAGGCGATGGCGAAGCCGATGCCGTAGCCGGCACCGACCAGGGTCAGCATCACGCCCAGGCTGGTCACTTCATCGACCAGCTTGAGCGGCGTGCCTGCGTCCTGCAGCAGCGCTTGAATCTGATGGCGGCAGCCCGATCCCGATTCGGGATGGCACAGAACCAGCGGGAACTTCAGGGCTTCGGCCAGCGGCACCTGCACGTGTGCCAGCAAGGGGTGGCGTGCGGGCACGATCACCGACAGCGGATCGGTCCACACCGGCTCGGCGACGAGGCCATCATGTACCGCGTTTGACAACGCAAAGCCGATGTCCAGCAGATCGTCGTGCAGCGTCTTGAGCTGCTGCGCGAACGGCAGCTCGAAGACGCGAATCTCCATCTCGGGCTCCTCCTCGCGGCTGCGTGCCAGCAAGGTGGCGATGCGGGGCTGCGCCAGGCCGTCGCAGATCGCGATGCGCAGATGGCCCTGGTAGCCCTGTGCCGCCGCCTTGGCACTCTTGACTGCCTGCTCCACGGTGGCCATCACGCGTCGGCATTCGCCTAGGAACACCTGGCCGGCCCAGGTCAGCCGCGTCAGGCGGGTGCTGCGGTCGAACAACTGCACGCCAAGCTGGCTTTCCAGGTCGCGCATTGCTCGCGATACGGGAGATTGCTCGATCCCGAGACGCTCGGCCGCGCGGGCGAGATGCAGCTCTTCCGCGACTGCAACGAAATAGCGTAGCAATCTAGGCTCCAAGGCAGCCTCCCATCGGCCCTTTCCACCAGGTCTTGGTACGAGCCAGCCACCAAGCGATGGGGATGTCAATCAGGATCAGGGTGACGACGCCTGCTAAACGTGCGGTCAACCGGAGGACTTGCAGATCACTATCCGTCAGCACGCAAACACCCTCGTGTCAATGCGCATGCTTCGTGTCCGAGCACCCGAGTGTGTAAAGGATGCTCTTCGGTGAACTGCCCAAGCGAATGGTCCAGACTTTCATGCCGCAGGCCCCTCGACTACTCAATACATATGCTGGCCGCCGTTCAT
>JBKHWK010000147.1:0-1564 GCA_046566625.1 Gammaproteobacteria bacterium | reverse complement strand
GGGGTCGACAGGCAGAGGACGGTTCGCGCTCTGCCTTAGCGCGCGGCTTCGATGCCCATGCCCACCGGAACCCCGTTCTCGATCTGGTCCAGGTACTCCGAGAGGCCGTAGCCGACGTAGCCGTTGCAGCGATATTCGGTCATGGCTTCGGTGATGCGGGTGGAGAGTTCGGTGCCGTCCTCGGCGATGCGACGGTTGCGCAGCGGGATCAGGGAGATGACCTTGCCGGTGATGGTGAACTCCTGGCCGCGCTCGGTGCGGCACCAGGCGGTCAACCCGGTCTGGTGGAACTGCGCGTCCCATTCGGAGCGCACGCGGGCGTCCACAATCAGATCGTAGCGGCCTTCGGTGAACACCATGCCGCCGCAGTCGACGCTGCCGTCGCGCATGCCCATGGTCATGATCATGGCGCCGAAGTCGCGGCCCAGGGAGATCGGCAGCCAGCGGTACCAGTAGATGTTCTGCCAGTAGCGCGGCCCCCAGGAGTGATCGCGCAGACCGAGGCCGTCGATCTGCCAGCTCTGCTCGCCGACCCGGATTCGCCCGCGTGCCGCGACATGCTGCTCGAAGTGCGCCCGCGCCATGGCGGTTTGGGTGTCCAGCTCGATCGGCGAGCCGTCATCGTTGAGGTGCTCACCGCCGTACATGGGGGACAGGCCGCTGTAGTCCAGCTCCACCTCGCAATCGAGAATGGGGTTCTCCTTGAAGGCCTTGGCGGGATTGAGCATGTCGTTGGGATTGGCGAGCACTGCGACCTTGCCGCTATAGGTGACGCGCTGGCGCTTGAAAGGCTCGATGATCTCGAAGCGGGCGCCGCCGGCGCTGTGCTCGGCGTTGCTGCTGATCTGCGCGCGGTGGTACATGAAGGCGACCTTGCCGTCGGGCAGGTACAGGCAGATAGAGACTTCGGCGTGGCCCTCGTTGACCCGGTTGCCGATGCGGAACCAGCCGCCGACCTGCTGCTTGGCGTCGTAGATATTGTAGTAGGCGCTTTCGTTGAAATTGCTGACCGCCTCGGGCGGGTGGTTGTATTCGTCGACGGGGTCGAGGCGCACCCGGTCGCCGGGCTTGGTGATGAAGATATGTTTGGCCATGGGGTATCTCCTGGAGTTTCCCTGAGGTTTTGCTGAGGTTTTGTGCCCCTGCCGGGGTGGTTGAGTAAGGTTCGCCTCCAGCATAGGGTCGACTTGTCGCGCTGGCAATCGACCTGAAGTTTGCCCCCTCGGTCCGGATGTCTGAGCGTTGGAAGGCCTACATGGGGCAGACTCAGTGCGAGAACCTTATCAACGCATAGCCCATCGAAAGCTCTCAGCGGGCGACTTCGACGCCCCCGGATTCCGCCACGCGGGGTCGGAGGCGTACGCGAGCATCCATGGCTCGGAGGCCAGCGCCAAAAGCCCCACCGCGCGCAGCCCTGCCATCACGAACTGGCGATAATCTGGCGTCGTAGGGATCGTGACTGACGCCTGGCCGCGACGCTAAACAGCTTGTTGAAAAACTGTTGCGGCAGCCATCTGCTTCGTTGCGCGGTGCTCGCTTCCTCGCCTATCTATCGGATATGTCT
>JBKHWK010000146.1:0-1577 GCA_046566625.1 Gammaproteobacteria bacterium | reverse complement strand
GGCGCGCGTTTTCGCTGCATCCTGGTCTACGTCGATTCGGCGACCGATCCGGCGCCACTGATTTGCGAGGGGGTATGGGAGGGCCACATCCTGGAACAATCGCGCGGCACCCATGGATTTGGCTACGATCCCCTGTTCCTGATTCCCGAGCTGGGACGCACGGCGGCGGAGCTGACGGCGTCCGAGAAGAATGCCCTCAGCCATCGCGGCCGCGCGTTGCGGATGCTGCTGACGAAATTGCGCCCACGGGTTGCCGCCCGATGTTGAAGCCACCACCGCTGGCGCTTTATGTGCATATTCCTTGGTGTGTCCGCAAATGCCCCTACTGCGATTTCAATTCTCACCAGACAACGGGAGAGTTGCCTGAGGCCGAGTACGTCCGCGCGCTGCGTGCCGATCTGGATTGCGAACTGGACCGGGCGGGCGGCCGCCGGTTCGGCAGCGTCTTTATCGGTGGTGGCACGCCCAGCCTGTTTTCAGCGCAGGCCATCGGCGCGGTGCTGGAGGCAGCGGAGCGGCGCATCGGTTTGCTCCCGGACGCCGAGATAACCCTGGAGGCCAACCCAGGTACGGCCGATGCCGACAACTTTCGCGGCTATCGCGCCGCCGGCGTCAACCGGCTGTCCATCGGGGTCCAGTCGTTCTCCGATCCTCACCTGCGGGCGCTCGGCCGCATTCACTCGGGTGGCGAGGCGGTGCGCGCGTTTGATCTGGCCCGCGCCGCCGGCTTCGAGAACATCAATCTCGATCTGATGCACTGTCTGCCCGGACAAACGCCGGCCCAGGCCGTCGCCGATCTGGAGCGGGCGATCGCGCTCGCTCCGGAGCATCTTTCCTGGTATCAGCTCACCATCGAGCCCAATACCCTGTTCTACCGGAAACCGCCGCAGCTCCCCGACGAGTCCGTGCTGGATGCAATCAATACGGCGGGCGCGACGCTGCTTGAGCGCGCCGGTTACCGCCAGTACGAGGTATCGGCCTATGCGCGCGACGGGCGACACAGTCGGCACAACGTCAATTATTGGGAATTCGGCGACTACATCGGCATTGGCGCCGGCGCCCATGGCAAGCTGACTGACACCGAGGCCGGCTGCATTCGGCGTCGCCGCAAGGCGCGCCATCCGCGGGATTATCTCACGCGGGATGATGACCGCTGTGCCGAACAGATGACGCTGGATGCAGCGGACCTGCCCCTGGAATTTTTCCTTAACGCATTGCGTCTGAATGCGGGAGTGCCGGTGCATTACTTCGGTGAGCGCACCGGCCAACCGCTGGCGGTGATAGCGGAACCCTGGGGTGATCTGGTACGGCAGGGTCTGGCCGCACCGCTGATCGACCGGCTGGCGACCACCCCCACCGGACATCGCTTTCTGGATACGGTACTGGCCGCGTTTTGAATATGCGTTGACGCCGATGACATGGTTTTGACATGGATTGTGGGTACGATGGGCGATGGCCCACGGTATGCTCTCGGAAAATGAACGAACTGCCACTGCAAAAAAATCCGCCATCTTCCCCGGGCGATCCTGCCGATAGCCCGAACGATGGCGCCGATTACCAGCAACCGGCGTATTACC
>JBKHWK010000145.1:0-1991 GCA_046566625.1 Gammaproteobacteria bacterium | reverse complement strand
ACGCAAGCACGCGAAGCGACATTCCAAGGCAAGGCAATGCCGAAATGCACCAGAACACGCCAGAACCGGAACGACACCAGAAACAGGTTCGCCAGCAGCAGCCCCAGAATGCCGGCCAAAACCCAGGGTGGGAAACTGGCTAGGCGCCACAAGACATTCTCAACGCCTGACAGCCAAAAAACGAGGGCAATCAGGCCTATAGAAATAAAAACAGCGAGTAGACGCCGAACCGGGAAATTATTCAATTTCATTGATAAATCGCACTGGCCTACGGGTCAGCGACGCCTTCCTTCCATGCCTGAAACATCAGCACGTCCCACAGGTAATACGACCAGTTCCGGTTGCCAGACTGATGCTCGGCCCATTTACGCTGAATTGGCGCGGGATCGAAAAAACCCTCCTGCGACAGCCGCGCCGGGGCGATGAGCGCGGCGGCCCAATCTTTGAGCGGGCCGCGCAGCCAATGGTCGATGGGCACGCCGAAGCCCATTTTGGGGCGCTCCATCAGTTTCTGGGGCACATGGCGATACAGCACCTGGCGCAGCAGCCACTTGCCTTCGCCGTGGCGGATTTTCATGTGCAACGGCAATGTCCAGGCGAACACGACCAGCCGGTGATCGAGCAATGGCACCCGGGTCTCCAGGCTCACGGCCATGGCGGCCCTGTCCACCTTGGTGAGTATGTCGTCGGGCAGATAAGTCATGGTATCGAGAACCATCATGCGGTGCTCGAAATCGGGCAGACCCACGCGTTGCGCGGGATCAGTGAGCAGGCTTGGCGGCTCGTGACTGCCCGGCACCAATTGCGCGGGATTTTTCCAGTGCGACACCAACCCCAGGTAAATTTCCTCGGGCGAGCGCACCGCCAGAATCTCGGCTGCCTTGTGCAACTTGTCGCCCGGGTTGGCATAACGCAGCCTGGCGGGAAGCCAGCGCGCAAGCTTCCGGAAAGCCGCATTCCAGGCAGTGGGTGGCAGCGTGGTCAGCACCCCGGCCAGCGCCGCGCGCATCGGGCGCGGCGCCCAGCCAAGCTTTCGCCAGATGTTGCGCGCCCAGAAATAGCGGTTGTAACCGCCGAACAATTCGTCGCCGCCGTCGCCGGACAAGCTCACTGTCACATTCTGGCGCGCAAGACGTGAAACCAGGCAGGTGGGAATCTGCGACGAATCGGCAAAGGGCTCGTCGTAAATGCTCGCCAGGCTGGGGATCACGTCGATCGCGTCTTGCGGGGTGACATAAAGCTCGGTGTGTTCGCAGCCCAAGTGACGCGCCACCGCGTGCGCGTGCTCGGCCTCGTTGTAGCCCGGCTCGTTGAAACCGATGGTGAAGGTTTTGACCGGGCGCGCGCTTTGCGCCTGCATCAGCGCCACGACAGTCGTTGAGTCGATTCCGCCAGAGAGGAACGCGCCCAGCGGCACATCGGCCACCATTTGCCCGCCTACCGCCTGGCCCAGCAAGCGTTCCAGTTCCGCCGCGGCTTCCGCATCGCTGCCACGAAACAGATTACGCTGCCCCGCCTCGGCCACCGACCGCGCCGACCAGTAAGCCACCGGCCGCGCGTCTTTCTGCCCGGCCTGCAATTGCAAGAACGTGCCGGGCGGCAGCTTGTGTATGCCCAGGTAAATCGAATAGGGCGATGGAATCGCGTTGTGGCGCAGAAACAGCGTCAGCGCATCGCGGTCGATTTCGGCGCGAAATGCCGGGTGCGCCCGCAATGCCTTGAGTTCCGAGCCGAACAGGAAAGTCTCGCCCTGCCAGCCGTAGTACAAGGGTTTTTCGCCCAGACGGTCGCGCGCAAGCGTCAGGGTCCGCGTCTCGCGGTCCCACAGCGCGAAGGCGAACATGCCGACAAATTTCTTGAGCGCGGCTTCCAGCCCCCATGCGGCTATCGCTGCCAGCATCACCTCGGTATCGGAATGCCCGCGCCATACAGGCGCCACACCCGCCTGCTCCAGCTCGCCCCGAATCGCCGCAAAGTTGTACACCTCGCCG
>JBKHWK010000144.1:0-2637 GCA_046566625.1 Gammaproteobacteria bacterium | reverse complement strand
ACGCCAAGAAGGAAGGCGTCAAGGTACTGGCGAGCGGAATGCAGTACCGGGTTGTCACCGCCGGCACCGGCGCCACCCCGAATGCCGACGATACCGTCGAAGTGCATTACAAGGGCACCCTGCTCGACGGTACCGAGTTCGACAGCTCCTACTCGCGGAACCAGACCGAGACTTTCGGCGTCAGCCAGGTCATTCCGGGCTGGGTTGAAGCGCTGCAGTTGATGAAAGAAGGCGACAAATGGGCGCTCGCGATTCCGCCCGATCTGGCGTATGGCCCAGGCGGCTCGGGTGCTGCCATTGGCCCCAATCAGGTACTGCTGTTTGATGTGGAATTGGTCAAGGTGATCAAGGAGGACGCTGCTGAACAGTCCGCTGCAGAGGCATCCGCCCCTGAACAGCCCGCTGCGGAGCCGGCTCCCGCCGAGTGACCAGCGACCGTTACGCGAAGGGGCCTCAGGGCCCCTTTTTTTATGGCGCCTTTGGTCAGCGCGATCAGATGAGCAATCCGCCCGGTCGCCCGAGTTGCTCGTGGGCGAGCAGCCAGCGCTTGCGGTCGAGTCCGCCACCGTAGCCCGTAAGAGCACCGTCACGGCCGATGATGCGGTGGCAGGGCACCACGATGGCGATCGGATTGCGGCCGTTCGCGAGGCCGACCGCCCGCGCGCTCCGCGGATTGCCGACGCGGGCGGCGATCTCCCCGTAGCTCAGCGTCGCGCCATAGGGCACGGCGAGCAGCGCCTGCCACACCGACTTCTGAAATACCGTGCCGGCCGGATTCAGCGGCAGCTCGAAGTTCGCGAGCTGGCCGGCGAAATAGGCGCGCAACTGCTTCACGGCTTCGCGGATCAGGGGGTTCGGATTCGCCGCCCCAGCGACGGCGGGCATTTCGTCGGGGAAGGCAATGGCGGTAATCCCGGCGGCGTCAGCGCCGATGGTCAAGGTACCGACGGGACTCGGCAGTCTGTCGAAATACATCATCCGGTGTCCCTCGCGTGCAGCGATGGGCTGGTGTCCGGCGCGGCGGTCAGTTGACGAACTGAACCGTATCGCCCACGGCAATGTCGCCATCCTGTACCACCACGCAGCAGGCCCCGCCGCGCCAATCGGGCGTCAGCGCGCGCTTGAGGCCCTTGTATTGCTCATCCATGCGGGAGCAGGGATCGGTTTCGATGGTGATGCGCAACAACGCCGTGCCCACGCGCAGGGTACGGCCGACGCATTCCGGGCCGATCGACAGGCCGTTCACCAGCAGGTTGGCGCGCCTTGTGGTCCAGGGCAATTCCGTACCCAGATCGTCACAGGCGGCGCGCCATTTTTCGGCGCACAGCACCGTCACCTGGCGCTGGCCGGGCTTGCTGCCGCGAAAGTCCGTGGCGACCCCTGCCTCCAGGCTGATCCGGGTGGCGTCGATTTCGCGCATCGGTTGACGTGAACCGTCGCGATAAGCAATTCCCAGTAGTTTTCCCATGTCGTTTCTCCCGCAATGCGCGCACGCCGTGGGATGATAACCGCACCGGCCCAAACTGCCACTGGCAGCTTGTTGAAAAACGTCGCGAGGCGCACGGCGTGCAGCGACCGAGACATATCCGATAGATAGGCGAGGGAGCGAGCACCGCGCAACCAAGCAGATGGCTGCCGCAGCAGTTTTTCAAAAAGCTGCTAGCATCCGGCTACCGCATTTACCCCTGATCGAGATCACCCCATGACCATGACCCTGTTCGGCGCTCCACTGTCACCCTTTGTGCGCAAGGTTGATCTGGTAATGACCATCAAAGGCATCCATTGCGAGCGCAACCCGGTGTCCCCGTTCGCGCTACCGGAAGGCTATGAACAGATCAATCCGCTCAAGCGGATTCCGGCGCTGGAAGTGGATGGCCAGTACCTGGCCGACTCCTCGGTGATTTGCCGCTTCCTTGAGGATCTGTATCCGGAACCGCCGCTGATTCCCGCCGACCCCTGGCTCAAGGCACGCACGAGCTGGATCGAGAAATTCGCCGACTACGAGCTCGCCCCGGCGATCACCGCCACCGCGTTTCGCAACCGCGTGGTGCTGAAATCCATGGGTGCCGCCTATGACGAGGCGGCAATCGCCGCGCTGCTGGCGGAAAAGACGCCACCGCTGTATCACTATCTGGACGAGCAGATCGGCGACAGGATGTATCTGGTCGGCGACCGCCTGACGCTCGCGGATATCGCGGTGGTGTCACAGTTCATGAACGCATCCTTCGGCGACGAAACCCCCGACCCCACCTGCTGGCCCCGGCTCGCCGGTTATCTCGCCCGACAGTTTGCCGCGGAGCCGTTCGCCAGCGTCCTGGAAGCCCATGGCAACATCGTTGCGAAAATGCTGGCGCGGGCTCCGCGCTGAAGCAACCCTGATCCATTCCTTCGCCTTCTCGGGCTCGGGACCGACGGGATTGGGACAAACAGTGCCGACACCCAGCAGCTTGTTGAAAGACGTCGCGAGGCGGCCAGATGCGAGGCGCACGGCGCGCAGCGACCGAGACATATCAGATAGATAGGCGGAGCGAGCACCGCGCAACGAAGCAGATGGTGGCCGCAGCAGTTTTTCAACAAACTGATCTTCCCGCCATTTGACGGACACCGGGTTTTCGAAAGAATAACCCCAACCCCCGA
>JBKHWK010000143.1:0-2690 GCA_046566625.1 Gammaproteobacteria bacterium | reverse complement strand
AACCGACGGGTTCCCGATGCATGGGCTCCAGATAATCGGGATTGGTAATACGCACCTTGTCGATCACCTGGCGCAGGGCAAATTTCATGACATCATCCCACTGGGCATCCAGCTCTCCGGCGCGCGCGCTGGCGCAAAACGCCGCATAGGGTTCCGTCACCGATGGCGTTTCGCCGGTAAGGCGTGCCAGCTCGTGCATCTGGCTCTGCGCGGCAACCGAACCCGCCGCGAGTTCGCGCTCAACCACCTTCAGCAGAAACACCGCGCACAGCGCATTGTAGCGCTCGCTACCACTGCTACGGTCCGCCACACCATTGATGAATTCCGTGACCGTCTTGAGGATTTCCGGAATATCCGGCCCGTCCTGCGTCAGGGCGCGCAGTCGCTCCAGGCTCTCCAGGGTTTGGGCGCTTGATTTCCGATTCATTGATAGTGCCCCAGGATGGTCATCAGCAGATCATATTCGATCATGCTGGCGTTGCGACCACAGCAGGCAAAAGGCAACGAACGGCGCTCTCCGCGCAGGTGGCCGTCAGCCTGCATCATGTTGATGACGGCCCACTTGAAGGCGCTGAAAACCTCCCACCACTGAATTTCCTCGTCGCTCACCGGCCGGCCGCCATTGGCCTGGTAGGCGGCCTGGAGTTTGCTGCGCTGCCCCATGCCCCCCACCGGGCGATCTATGTTTCCATACCGCCAGGAGCGCAGGCACACCCAACCGAAATCCGCCATGCCGCTGCCCAGATGAGCACACTCCCAGTCGAGCACGCCAACAATGCCGGTAGTATCGAGAATCAGGTTGCCGACGCGATAGTCTCCGTGAATCAGCCGCGCCGGCGCCGGCGGCGGCCGGTGCCGTTCCAACCACCGGATACCGACATCCAGCGCGGGATGGCCGCCGCCGTAGCTATCGTAGCGCGTCACCTGGGCAGCAAGCTGATCGCGGGAATCCGTGCTCGCCGCCAGAAACGGTAACTCACCGATCGGAATGGCGTGCAGACGCGCGAAGATTTCGCCGGTCTGGGCTGCAAAACGCGCGCGCGCATCCGCATACGCCGGGTCGTTCAGCAGTTTCTTGGGCAGAGTCTCGCCGGCGATGCGGGTCATCACGAAGCCACGGTCCAGGTCATCGACCGATTCCAGCTCGAACACCGGCTCCGGCACCGGCAGGCCGTGGCGATGGACGACCTGAAGAATCCGGTACTGCTCCGCGGGCGGCAAAAACGGCGAGGTCGGCGAGCGATAGGTCTCCTGGCGCAACACCAGCTGCTGCGTGCCACCCGGTTCCACCAGATCGAACAGCAGCGTGCGATTGGAGGCGCCCAAGGTCGCCGCCTGGATATTGGCGATGCGCGCCGCACTGCCATGGCGCTGCTTCACCGCCGCGTCCAGCCGTGCAGTGATCGCGGCCATTACCGGATCGACAACCAGCGGATCCTGCGCCTGTGCAGCCATGTCTCGTCGCGCCGGTTTCAGAGCGGATAGCCGACGGGTTCGCCGTCTTCCAGAAATTCGATGTATTCGGTCATGCCCAGGCCTTCGCGGCCATCTTCCCAGCGCCAGCGGGTAAAGCCTTCGGCGATGCGACAGGCCAGTTCCTGATCGCCCACCTGACGGCGATTGCGCAGGGGCGCCATGGTGAGCACCTCGCCGCTGATCCGCACGGCCCGCTGGGCGGTGCGCACGCCCAGCTGCATCCGCGCCGGGTCTTTGTTGGCATCCCATTCGGTGAACACATCGAGATCGATGATGTCCTCGTAGGCGCCGTCAAACAGCAACACCCCGAGCCGATGCACGACCCGCTGACGATCCGTCCGTTTGAGCAGCATGAAACCCCGGTCGGGGCCGAAGGTGGCGATGAACAACCGGTAAAAATAAATGTTCTGCCAGAATCGCGGCCCCCAGGAATGATCGCGCCAACCGAAGCCATCGATGTCCCAGGACTGGTTTCCCACCTGAATACGACCCCGGGTGCGGGTGTGCTGGTTGAAGTGGCCGAGCGAGAAATCCCGCCCATACATGGTTTCCTCGCCGGGCCCGGTGGGCTCGCCGCCGTGCATCGGGGAGACGCCGGTGATCTGAAAATCGACCGCGCCGGGAACCCGCTGCGCCTGCTTGAACAACACCGAGGGATTGCGCAACAACTGGGGATCGTCGAGCACCATCAACTCGCCGCGATACGTCATGGACACCGCCTTGAAGGGCTCGGCGACCTGGTATTCGAGACCGCCGGCGCAGTGGCGTTCATTGGTCGTGATTTCCGGGCGCTGAAACTGGCAGGCGACGCGGCCATCCGGCAGATAGAGGCACACCGACAGTTCCGCGCGGCCTTCGTTGACCCGGTTGCCGAGGCGCATCCAGCCCCCCACGCGCTGCACCGGATCCCAGCCGTTGACGTACACGCTTTCGTTGAAATTGGATTCCGCGGTCGGCTGGTGGGTGTATTCGTCGGCCGGTGCCAATCGGTAAGTGCTCATACGTCGCGCCCCCAGATGTCGTTTTATTGGTTGATCGGCCGTGGCGGCCGCCGCCATCGGACTATAACTGATCCGGCTCTGGCCGGAACATTAGCAGCTTGTTGAAAGACGTCGCGAGGCGGCCAGATGCGAGGCACACCGCGCGCAGCGACCGAGACATATCCGATAGACAGGCGAGGGAGCGAGCACCGCGCAACGAAGCAGATGGCTGCC
>JBKHWK010000142.1:0-2911 GCA_046566625.1 Gammaproteobacteria bacterium | reverse complement strand
CAGTGCGACACCAGCCCAAGGTAAATCGCCTCAGGCGAGCGCACCGCCAGAATCTCAGCCGCCTTATGCAGTTTGCCGCCCGGGTTTGCATAACGCAGGTTGGCTGGAAGCCACCGCTCCAGCTTCTGGAAAGCCGTGTTCCACGAAGCGGGTGGCACTGTGGTCAGCACGCCTGCCACTGCCGCGCGCAGCGGGCGCGGCATCCAGCCGATTTTGCGCCACAGATTACGCGCCCAAAAATATCGGTTGTAACCACCGAACAATTCATCGCCGCCATCACCGGACAAACTCACCGTCACGTGCTGACGCGCCAGATGCGAAACCAGGTAGGTTGGGATCTGCGACGAATCAGCGAAAGGCTCATCGTAAATGGCCGACAGGCTCGGAATCACGTCCATCGCATCCTGCGGCGTGACATAGAGTTCGGTGTGCTCAGTGCCCAGGTGGCGTGCAACCGCATGTGCGTGATCCGCCTCGTTGTAGTCCGCCTCGTGAAATCCGATGGTGAATGTTTTCACCGGGCGGATACTTTGCGCCTGCATCAAGGCCACCACCGTAGTGGAATCAATGCCGCCCGACAGGAAAGCGCCCAACGGCACATCTGCCACCATTTGCCCATTCACCGCCTGGCCGAGCAGGCGTTCCAGTTCGGCCACTGCTTCCGCATCGCTGTCGCGAAACAGATTGCGCTGCCCTGCTTCGGCTACTGACCGGGCAGACCAATAAGCCACCGGATGTGCATCCTTCTGCTCGGCATGAAGCTGCAAAAAAGTGCCGGGCGGCAGTTTGTGTATGCCTTGGTATATCGAATAGGGTGCCGGAATGGCGTTGTGGCGCAGGAAAAGTGTCAGCGCATCGCGGTCAATTTCAGCACGAAATGCTGGGTGCGCCTTGAGCGCCTTGAGTTCCGATCCGAACAGGAAGACATCACGCTGCCAGCCGTAATACAGGGGCTTTTCCCCCAACCTGTCGCGAGCCAGCGTGAGGCACCTTGTTTTGCGATCCCACAGCGCGAAAGCAAACATGCCGACGAACTTTTTCAGCGCGGCTTCCAGCCCCCATGCGGCTATCGCTGCCAGCATCACCTCGGTATCGGAATGCCCGCGCCACGCGGGCGCTGCGCCGGCCCGCTCCAGCTCGTCCCGGATCGCCGCAAAGTTGTACACCTCGCCGTTGAACGCAATCACGTAGCGCCCGCACTGCGACAGCATGGGTTGATGGCCTTGCGGCGAGAGATCGAGAATGGAAAGGCGGCGATGCGCCAACGCGATTCCCGTATCGGCATCCGCCCACACGCCTTGGTCATCCGGGCCGCGGTGGGTGATCTGGCGGGCCATTGCCGCCACAATCGCTTCGGCTTCCCGCGCCGAATGGCCGCCGGCCTTCCAGTAACCGGTCAGGCCGCACATGCTTGCGGCCCATTTGGCATGCGCGTGGCGTTACCGGACATTCGCCAGCAAATCCTCATAAAAATCTGCATATTGCTGCACTACCTTGCCTATTTCGAAATGTTCCGCCACCCGCGCACGGGCGCGCTCGCCCAGCAACGCCTTTTCAGTTGCTGGCAAAGCCAATAATTCCTCCAGTCCGAGCGCAAGTCCGGCCATGTCCCCAGACGCCACAACCCGCCCCGTATCGCCGACGATGTAAGCCGAATCACCCACATCCGTCACCACGCAAGGCACGCCGCAAGCCATTGCCTCGCCCAGCACGTTGGGGAAGGCCTCGCCGTAAGAAGAAGAAGAAGCCAGCACATCCAGTGCCGCCATCAATGCAGGGGTGTCGCTGCGCAAACCCAGCAAACGGGTGTTGGCCAACACCCCCGACCGGGCAATTATCTGCATCAATGTTGCGTTATTCGCATCGACACCCCGACCCGCGAGCACAAAATGCACCTGCCCCATGCGGCGATGCAGCAACCCTGCCGCTTCAAAAAACCCCGCATGATTTTTCTGTGGGTCAAACCGGCCGATCAGCCCAACCAACGGGGTTTGATCCGTGATACCCAATTCTGCCCGCACGCTGGACCGGGCATCCAGGTCCGGCCTGAAGCGTGACAGGTCAAACCCATTCGGCACCACCACCATTTTTTCCGCTGCGTAGCCTCGTTCCACGTGAACTTGCCGCGCGCGTTCCGAGCACGAGAGTATGCGTGAAGGCAGCCATTTCGAGGCAGACGCGCATAGCCCCACCACGGCGCGGGTGGAAAATTTGGTCTTGTCACGATCCAGATTGCTGTTGCGGATGCCCCAGGCCACCGCCTTCGCGCCCGCGAGCCTGGCCGCCAGCCCGCCCAGCAAATCGGCGTGATACATCCAGGTGTGCACCACATCGGGGTTCAGTCGTTTGAGCAGCCGCACCAGCCGAAAGAAACCTGACAGGCCGGACAGGCTGGGTTTCAAGTCAACCGCGTCTACCGGTATGCCGAGCGCCGCGATTCGCGAGGCAAGCTCGCCCCGGGTCGTCAGGGAAATGACATGGGGTGCAAAACGCTGGCGATCCAGGCGTTCGAGTACCTTGAACAGCATCATTTCCGCGCCGCCGGTGGATAGGCCGGTGATGATGAACACTATGCGCATCAAACCAGGCCCAGCGTCTGTTCGGTACGTTGCACCAGCCTGTCTATTCCAAATTCAGACACGACACGCTTTCGGCACGTATTACCCAGCACACGGCGCTCATCGGGAGTGAGGTCGATCAAGCGTTGAATTGCGGCAGCCAGTGCCATACCATCCCCCGGCGCCACGACGGCATCTGCGTCCCCGACAATGCGCGCGGAATCGCCCACATCCGTCACCACGCAGGGTACGCCACAGGCCATCGCCTCGGCGATGGTATTGGAAAAACCCTCGCCATAAGAAGAAGAAACAGCCACGTCCAGTGCGCTATAGACAGCAGGCATGTCGTCGCG
>JBKHWK010000141.1:0-3166 GCA_046566625.1 Gammaproteobacteria bacterium | reverse complement strand
GTCACTGTCGGACGCAAGCGCGATCAACCGCTACTCGACGCCTATCTGCTCGAATTCAGCTATCGGGTAGTGACGGCTACGCGGGACTATCTGCAAGTAGTGCTGGAGGCGGCTGAAGGGCCGTTGGGCACTGGGCGCTATCGCATCCTGCTTGAAGTGGTGGCGCTCGATGAGCAGCGCAGTTTCCTGCACCTGGCGTATTCCTCCGCCTACGGCCTGCCGGCACGCATGGCAACCCAGTCTTATCTGGCGACCACGGGCCGCGACAAGGTCGGCTTCAGCATCGTTGACCGCGAGGCGGATGGGCAGCCCGTCTACCAGCGCGGCCTGCGGGGCATGGTCGAGCGCAATACAATGCGCTATTACCTGGCCATCGAAGCCTACCTGAACGCGCTGGCAACGCCGGCCCCGCTGCGTCTAGACAAACGGCTGAACGACTGGTACGCCAGCACCGAGCGCTATCCGCTGCAACTCCACGAACTCGATCGCAACGAATACCTCACCATGAAACACACGGAGATCCGCCGCCAGCTGCGCCTGGCATCACCCGCTGCGGCACGGTGACGCCAAGCGCAGCTACACCCGGCGTATCCGCCTGCTGGAGGCCTCCCACCATCCGTTGCCCGACGTGTTTGCGCATGCCGTACGTGCGCTCTCCCCGTAACCCGTCCTGAGTGCTGCCGGGCACGCTGACAAACACCGGGGGTCGGGGAGCTTCGCCCGAAAATCAGGAAATCCCCAGTGAGCAGGTCTGCGCCGAGGCAAGCGCCGTTATTTGCCAAACCGACGCGCCCGACAGCGCAGCAAGCGAAAAACGGTGAAATATCCGGGTTAGCGGGCGTTGTGCTTTTTACGGGCGATGGTACGGCTGGTGTGACCCTGTCGGTGGTGCAGGGCGGCGCGTTCCTTGCCGGTCACCACGCCATCGGCTTTGGCCCGATCCTCGGCCCGTTGCACACGATTCTGCTGGCCTTCCAGTCGCGCGGCTTCGTTGGCGTTCAGAGCGCCGGACTCGACACCCTGGTCAATCCGGCGCTGCTGGTTTTCCTGCCGCTGATCAAGTCCCGGAGTGTTGGCTCCGTCGGCGTGGGCCATGGTTGCGGCAAAGGTGGCCGCGAGCAGTGCGGGGATGAGCAATTTTTTCATGTCGGTGTTCTCCGTGGCGGGTGGTTACCGAAGCGAGTGTCGGCAGGTTAAACAACGGCGAAAGATAGCTCAGGTTGACCCGGATTGTCGGAAGCTAATTGTCGGAAGCTAATTGTCGGAAGCTAATTGTCGGAAGCTAATTGTCGGAAGCTATGGGGAGTTGTTCAGGCCATGGCGGCGATGGTGCGGCGAAACCTGAGCAGGGCCAGGCTGAACAGCGTGGCCCCGATCACGGTGATGGCTAAAAACTGCGGCCACACCACCGAAAATCCGGCGCCGCGGTAAAGAATCGCCTGGGCCAGCATCACGAACTGGGTGGTGGGTGCGGCCAGCATGGCGATCTGCACCAGCTCCGGCATGCTCTCGCGCGGCGTCACGCCACCGGAAAGCAGTTGCAGCGGCAGCAGCACCAGAATCATCAGCAGGCCGAACTGGGGCATCGAGCGCGCGAGGGTGCCGAGGAAGATACCCATGGAGGTGGTCGCGAACAGGTGCAGGGTGGCGCCCGCGAGAAACAGCAGGACCGAACCTTCGATCGGCACCCCGAGCCAGCCCTGCACCACCACCGTCAATGCCAAGGTGGTGGCGACGAGCACCACCAGCGCCATCGCCCAAACCTTGGCGGACATGATCTCGAAGGGTGTCACCGGCATCACCAGCAGATGTTCGACGGTGCCGTGCTCGCGTTCGCGGATCAGCGCCGCGCCGGTGAGTACGATCGACAGCATGGTGATGTTGTTGATCACTTCCATCACGCCGCCGAACCAGGATTTGTTGAGCTCGGGGTTAAAGCGCGCGCGCAGTTCGAGCGCCACCGGCACCTGTGGACTCGCGCGATGGCGGGCGAGGAACTCCGCCACTTCGGCGGTCACCATGGTCTGCACATAGCCGCTGCCGGCGAAGGCCTGGCTCATGCGGGTGGCGTCCACATTGAGCTGGATGACCGGGCTGCGCCCGGCCAACAGATCGCGCTGGAAATCGGGGGGAATATCAAGGGCGAACATATAGTCTCCGGCATCCATGCCGGCATCCATTTGCGACTGGCTGATCAGCGCCGGCGCCACAAAATGGGGCGGATAAAAAGCACCGATGATGCGCGTCGACAGCGGCGAGCCATCTTCGTCGACGATCGCGATGGGCGCGCGGTTGAGGGTTTCCGGCATTGCGGTCGCGGCGCTGTAGATGGCAAGCGTGAAGGCGTAGACGATCAGCACAATCATCACGGGATCGCGCGCGAGACTGCGCAGCTCCTTGATCCCCAGGTTCAGGATATTGCTGGTGCGCATGCTCAACGCTCCTGCTTGCGGGTCAGCAGCGCGCCGAGCCCGAGCAGTACCGGGATGGCGAGTGCCAGGGGTATCAGGGCCAGGTGCAGATCGGCGAAGTGGAGGCCCTTGGAGAAGGTGCCCCGGGTGATCACGAGGAAATAGGTGGTGGGGTAGATCTGCCCGATGGCGCGTCCAACACCTTCGAGCGAGGAGACCGGATCGATCATGCCGGAGAACGCCACTGCGGGCAGAATGGTGAGCACCGCGGCGCCGAAGATGGCCGCAATCTGGCTGCGCATGAAGGTGGAAATCACCAGGCCCAGGGTGGTCGAGGCAATCACGTAGAGAAGAGCTGCGAACGTCAGGGTCGGCAGGCTGCCGGTCATGGGGACGCGAAACAGGGTCACCGCGAGCAGCCACAATAGGGCGAAGTTCACCATCGCAAGGGCGACATAGGGCAGCTGCTTGCCCACCAGAAATTCGAGCCGACTCACCGGAGTGACATAAAGGTTGACGATGGAACCCAGCTCCTTTTCGCGCACCACGGCGAGGGCGGCGAGCATGGCGGGGATCAGCATCAGCAGCAGCGGAATCATCGCCGGCACCATGGCCACCAGGCTTTTCACGTCCGGGTTGTAGCGAAACCGGATTTCGATGTGCATGGGCTCGGCGGCAGTGCCCATAGGGTTCCGTGCGCTCTGGGTGGCGAGCCACTGGGCATGGATGCCCTGCACATAGCCGCGGATGGTCTC
>JBKHWK010000140.1:0-3254 GCA_046566625.1 Gammaproteobacteria bacterium | reverse complement strand
TGCGCCAGCCCGAGTTCGACCATCAGCCCGGCCGGCTCGCCAGCAAGGCCTTTATCGAGGGCCGGGTGGGCGAGATCTTCGCGACCAACACCAATGCGTATTGGCTCGAACGACTGGAAGCCGTGCGCATTCCCTGCGCGCCCATGAACAGCTTCAGTCAGGCGCTCGCCGATCCCCAGGTGCGCCACCGTGAGATGGTGGTGGAGGTCGGCCATCCCGACGGTGGCCGCACCCATGCTCCGGGCAATCCGATCAAGCTCTCGCGCAGCGATCCCGCCACCTTCGACCCCGCGCCGACCCTCGGGCAGCACACCGACCAGGTGCTGGCCGAGTGGCTCGGGCTCGATGCCGCCGGCATTGCCAAGTGGCGCGAGGCCGGCGCCACGCGCTAGGGATGCATCGAATAACCACCTGATCGTCGTTCCCGCGCAAGTGGGAACCCAGGGATCTCAGAGCCTTCTGGATGCCCGCCCCGACACGCGGCAGGTGGGCAAAGCGCAGCGTGCCCACGCGGATCTTCGCCCGGCACCGAGCCGAATCCCGGTGGACACGGCCTATCGGCCTTTGCCCAGCCTACAGTCGGTTTCCGCCGTCCGTGGCGGTCGCACAGGAATGCCGTTTGCCGTCGTCCCCGTCAGGGTCTAGCATCGGAACCAGATCGCAGAGCCCTGACGGAGACCAACAATGATAATTCGCGACAAGTTCTACATTGACGGTGCCTGGGTGACACCCGTCGGCACCGGCACTCTGGATGTGATTGACGCCTCCACCGAGGAGGTCATGGGCCGCGTCCCGGACGGCGTCGAAGCCGATGCCAACCGCGCGGTCGAAGCCGCCGCCCGCGCCTTCGAGACCTGGGGTCAGACCAGTGCTCCCGAGCGCCGCGCCCTGCTGATGAAGCTGCGCGAGGGCCTCACCGCCCGCATCGATGAGCTGGGCGAAATCATGGCCGGCGAAGTGGGCATGCCGCTGGCCATGAGCAAGAACATCCAGGCCGGCCTGCCGCTGGTCAGCATCGACAATTTCATCAAGATTCTTGCCGACTACCGCTTCGAGGAGCGCATCGAAAACTCCCTGGTGGTGAAAGAGCCCGTGGGCGTGGTTGCCGCCATCACGCCCTGGAACTACCCGCTGCACCAGATCATGGCCAAGCTCTGCCCGGCGCTCGCCGCCGGCTGCACTGTGATCGTCAAACCCAGCGAAGTCGCGCCCCTCGCCGCCTTTGTGCTGGCCGAAGAAGTGCATCGCGCGGGCTTTCCGCCCGGGGTGTTCAACCTGATCACCGGTGTCGGCCCGGTGGCGGGCGAGGCGCTCGCGCGCCATCCCAAGGTGGACATGGTGTCCTTCACCGGCTCGACCCGCGCGGGCAAGCGCGTCGCCGAGCTGGCGTCGCAGACCGTCAAGCGCGTGGCGCTGGAACTGGGCGGCAAGTCAGCGTCCATCATTCTGGAAGACGCCGATATCGAAGACGCGGTGCGCGGCACCGTCAACGACTGCTACTTCAACAGCGGGCAGACCTGCTCTGCCCACACCCGCATGCTGGTGCCCCGCGCCGCCCATGCGCGCGCCGCCAAAAAAGCCAAGGAAGTGGCCGAATCCTTCACCCTGGGCCAGTCCGCCGATCCCCAAGCCAAGCTCGGGCCGCTGATCTCCAGGACCCAGCAGGAGCGGGTGCGCGGCTACATCCGCAAGGGCATCGAGGAAGGCGCGGAGCTGATCACCGGCGGCGCGGACCAGCCCGGCAACCTGCCCAAGGGCTTCTTCGTCAAACCCACGGTGTTCGGCAATGTCTCCCCCGACATGACCATCGCCCAGGAAGAGATCTTCGGCCCGGTGCTGAGCATCATCCCCTATGACACCGAGGACGAGGCCGTGGAAATCGCCAACGGTACGGTCTACGGCCTGTCGAGCGGGGTCTGGTCCTCGGACGAGAATCACGCCCGCCGCGTGGCGCGGCGCATCCGCGCCGGTCAGGTGGTCATCAACGGCGGCAGCTTCAACATGATGGCGCCCTTCGGCGGCTACAAGCAGTCGGGCAACGGGCGCGAACACGGGCCTTACGCGCTGGATGAATACTTGCAGACCAAGTCGTTGCAGATGTGAATTCATCGCGGCTTGCGAACGGCGGGCCCGGTAACAGGAAACCGCTGCGGCCCGCAGTCAGCGACAAAGTCGTGGAGTCCGGCACCAATGGACCAATCTGAATCCACCTAATCCCGAGAGCACAGTATGCGTTGGAAAGGCGGCCGCCGTAGCAACAATATCGAAGACCTGAGAAGTGCGAGTGGACCCCGCATGGCGTTGGGTGGCGCCGCCGGCATCGCCAGAATTTTACCTTTGCTGGTGCGTACAAAAATCGGCCGTATGGTTCTGGTGGTCGGCGTGATTGCGTATTTTGGCGCCAAATTCCTCGGCATCGATCTGTTACAGCTGGCCAATTCGCCGACTACGGGCGGCGCATCCAGTGCACAGCCACTTTCACTGCAAGATCAGGAGCTGGCAGATTTCGTATCGGTGGTGCTGGCGGACACCGAACAAACCTGGCACCAAAAACTGGGCGAACTGAATCTGACCTATCAAGAGCCAAAGCTGGTGCTGTTCCGCAACGCCGTCAACTCGGCCTGCGGCTACGCCCAATCGGCGATGGGGCCGTTCTATTGCCCCGGCGACCACAAACTCTATATCGATTTGGCGTTTTACGAAGAAATGAAAAGCAAATTAGGCGCTCCCGGTGATTTCGCGCAGGCCTATGTCATTGCCCACGAAGTCGGACACCATGTGCAAACGCTGCTGGGCACTTCAGCCAAGGTGAATGAGGCACAACGACAGGCATCCAAAGAGCAGGCCAACCAGCTTTCGGTGATGCTGGAACTGCAGGCCGATTGTTATGCGGGGATTTGGGGACACTACGCCGATCAGGAGCGACAAATGCTGGAGACTGGCGACATCGAAGAGGCATTGAATGCAGCATCCGCCATTGGCGATGACAGCCTGCAACAAAAGGCGGGCGGACACGTGCGTCCGGAAACCTTTACTCACGGCAGCTCGAAGCAGCGCGTGGCCTGGTTCCAACGCGGATTTACGACGGGGAAAATGGAAAGCTGCAACACGTTTGAATGACGTTTTACTGCCCAGTAAATCCAGATGTCTATTTTTCCGATCAATTATCGAGAAATGACTCTGGAACGGCGCGGTGATCGATCCGGACAAACAGAGGATTCCCACACCACCGCAGCCTTCAATGGAGCCATGCT
>JBKHWK010000139.1:0-3280 GCA_046566625.1 Gammaproteobacteria bacterium | reverse complement strand
AGCACGGCGTCGGAGATCTGGTCCGCGAGCTTGTCGGGATGGCCTTCAGAAACCGATTCGGAAGTGAAGATCGCGTACTGACTCATCGGGAGGGTGCCCTCATGGTGTGCAGAATTGGCCCGGGAGCCCCGGGGCGGATGAACTGACGAATCTGGATGCGAAAGCCGTTGCGCAGCGCCAGGAACTGGCTGTCGCCGGCTTTCAGCCCCGCCGCAACGGCCCAGTCGGTGAGGGCCTGTGGCTCGAAACCGAGCCACAGATCGCCGCAAGCGGTGCGCGCCCAGTCCTGGTCGTGGGCGCACAGTTCCGTCACCAGCAGCGAGCCGCCCGGCGTCAGCAGCGCGGCGAGGTCGGCGAACATGCGCGCGGGCGAGGCATTGTGGTGCAGCACCATGTTGAGCGTGATCAGGGGCGCGCGCAGTCCGCACCGGAGCGCTGCGGCGGTATCGCCCAGCACGAACTCGATGTGGTCGAGCCCGCACCGGCCAGCGAAATCCCGCGCCCGCGCCAGCATCGCCGGCGAGTTGTCGAGGGCGATCACCCGGGAAAATCGCGGCGCCAGATCGGCGAGCAGTTCGCCCTCGCCCGGCCCCACTTCGATGACGCTGAGGTCGCCCGGTCGGCGCACCGCATCCAGCACCTGCACAATGGTGTCGCCGTACTGGCCGTGGCCGGCGATCAGATCCTGGTGCTCGCGGACGGCGTCCGCATTCCGGTGGAAGAACGCCAGCGAGCTCTCGGCGCGAGCGGCCTGCACGGCGCTGAGCTGGGCGGTCACCGCGGCGGGCAACTCGCCGCAATCCAGCGCCTCACAGAGCTGCGCGCGCAGCGGGTCGAGGCCATCGTCCTGGCGCGGCGCGCGCCGATAAAAAATAAAGGTGCCTTCGCGCCGGGTCGCCACCAGCCCGGCCCCGGCGAGTATTTTGAGGTGATGACTGAGCGCCGGCTGGCGCACGCCGAACACCTGACACAGCTCCAGCACCCCGTAGGCATCCCGCGCCAGCACCCGCAAAATCAGGGCGCGCAAAGGATCACCGATGGCCTTGCAGAGCGCGGCGATAGCAGCGACGGGCTGCGCTTGCAGAGCCGTGCCCGGCGGTGTCGGAAGGGAGGCGGGTGTCATCATGGGGCGAACTGTACACCACCGTGACTCTTGCATCAAAAAATATCGATACAAGGATGTCTGCGCTGTGCGTCAACCGGCTTTCAGGCAATCCCGACAGGCACGGGTGAACCCCGGATCATGCACGGCAAATTCCGGTTGGCGACATCGGCGCGCTGGACTGGTCGCGGCCTTACACGGAGATTTGCGTGACGCCATCGCGTGTTTCCGCTGCCCAACCCGGCGCGGCGACCGAGACATATCAGATAGATAGGCGAGGGAGCGAGCACCGCGCAACGAAGCAGATGGCTGCCGCAGCAGTTTTTCAACAAGCTGTTAGGCTGCTTGCGGATGAAGAATGGTAGCCAGATAGGCTGCATACAGCACCAGCAGCAACACGCCCCGCCTGCGCTCGATGAGGCCTGTGCGCGAAGGGTAAGCGACCACCAGGGTCACCAGACCAAATACCAAGGTAATGGCTACCTCACGCCATGCAACGGTAATGGGATGGATAACGGCCGCGACAGCAACCACCAAAATGCCATTGAAGATATTGCTGCCAAGAATGGTTCCCAGGCCAACCTCGTCGTGTCCGCGAAGCTTGGCGACGACCGTTGTCGCGAGCTCGGGCACTGACGTGCCAACCGCCACAATGGTTGTCCCAATAATGAATTCATCGATGCCAAAGGCAATGGCGATACCTCTTGCTCCCGCCACAATGAAATTGCCGGCAGCAGCAAGAAAGGCAAGACCGACGACGCACGAAAGAACAATCAGCCAACCTCGATGTTCGCCAAGAATTTTCGCCGCAACATTGCGCTGCTTTCGCGCTTCGATAATCGCGGCCACAAGCCACACGAAAAACATGCTTAACATCAACAAACCATCGAATCGCGACAGCTCGCCATCCAGAAACAGAACACCCGTGATGACGGGAATCAACAACGCCACGGGAAAATCCCGCTTTACACTGTCACGAGGACTCTGGATTCCGGAAATCACCAACGCCAGCGCGAGAATCAGCGCAACGTTCACAACATTACTGCCCAGGGCGTCGCCGAGGGCTATTTGGGGCTCTCCAGCAAGAGCCGAATTTATTGAGACTGACAATTCCGGGCTTGAGGTGGCGAATGCGGCCACGGTTGCACCGATAATGCCCGGAGAAATCCGTGCCCAAAGGGCGAGGCCGACCGCACCGCGAACAAAAAGCTCACCGCCGATGCCGGCACATACAACACCCAGAATCAGGGAAGCGTAATCGTTCATCGCGGGCCTGTAACCAAATCTGCGTAACGGCCCATTGTCAGCCCAAATCATGGGTGAGGATAGGTAGCCTATGGGGCGTCACCTGACGCAAAAGGGGTCGGACGCAAAAACGCAAAAGTGGTCGTAGTGATTTAAAATAAATCACTACGACCACTTTAGTTGTGGGGATTGCGAACCCGATGTCAGGGTGGCGGACGCGTCTCTGGTATCGGCGGAGAAGAACTGTCCAGAGGACTGCGCGCCCCCCTGCTGGAGGCGCGCAGTTCCTGCTTCAGTTGGAATTGGCGCGCAGGCGACCCAGCCTGCGCAGCGCCATGAGTCCGAGAAAGGCCGCGAGCAGGCCAAGCGTCCAGGGATTCAGGGCCGGGATGCTCATCGGCGTTCCTTCGAAAGTAGTGCCGCTGCCGCCGCCCAGGATAAAGGGCAAGGGCGGAACGCTGCCGTCGTTTGCCAGTATCTGGAGGCCGCCGAAATCGCCGCTGAAACTCGCATGGCAGGGCCCGGCGTTGATGTCGGCGTCGGTGAGCGTGGGAAAAGCCGTGCTGCCCGCGGCTGTAAGAGTGGCACCCGGGTCTGCTACGCAGGTGGATGACACAACGATGCCCGGCAGCAGCGCGGTCAGCCAGGTAAACTCACCCTCATGCGCCAGCAGGCCGCCACCGGCAGCCACATAGTTGGCGATCGTGGTCGCGCCGGCGGCCCAGGCAGCTTCTTCTGCGGTGTCGACGTCATTGCTGACGCCATTCCCGGGATGGACAATCACCGCCGGTCGGTTGGTGCCGCCGGCAACGCCGGACAGGTAGGCCGTGATCGCCGCGTCTCCCTCGATACAGGTGACGGTACGCGGTGGCACCAGAGCCTGCGCCGGGAAATTGACGGCGCCACAGCCATTGCCGCTCGTCACTGTGAGTC
>JBKHWK010000138.1:0-3394 GCA_046566625.1 Gammaproteobacteria bacterium | reverse complement strand
GCTAGGGCTTTTTTCTTGCCGGTTGTCTGCTGTACGAAAACGGTACGGAATATGCCCCGTCATGGTGCCGTCGTCGGGTGTTCCAAAGTGATGCTGGTGGTTTGAATGAAGCCTTCGCGCGATGAAGCCTGAGTTTCACCGCCTGATGATGGGATCAACTCATCAGACTATTTACATGCCAGATATTGAGGCGTTCCGGGTGCCAGTGCCGCCGATCGTCGAGCAACTAGCCATCGTTGATTTCATCGAAGGTGAGACTTTTAAACTCGACATCCTTACCACCGAAGCCCAGCGCGCCATCGACCTGCTGCAAGAACGCCGCCCGCCCTGATTTCCGCCGCCGTCACCGGCCAGATTGATGTGCGCCCGCTCTTACCCGCTCTGAAAGTCGGCGCTGGGGGGGGGGCGGCGATTCGATCCGGGGAATCCAGCACGGCTTGAGGCCAAGCCTTGACAAGCCTAATTTATAGCCATACTGTACAACTTGGCTAGTTTTCAAGGAGCACACTCATGATTACCGTGACCTCGGTAGAAGCCCAGAATCGTTTTGGCCAGTTGCTCGATACCGTGCAGCGCGAGCCGGTCACCATCACCCGGCATGGCCGCACGGCGGCGTTTATCGTGTCGCCACAAGATATGCAGGATTTGCAGGACGCCCGGCGCAAGCGGAGCACTGCGGTTGAGGCGTTTGAAGCCTACTTTGCCAAGGCCGACGCCACGCTTACACCCGCTGCGCGCGAGTTGACGGATGAGGATGTGGTGCGCATGGTGAAAGCGTCGCGGTGACCGACCGGCAACGGGTCGTCATAGACACAAGCACCCTGATTGGGGCGGTATTGCGACCCGGCTCCGTGCCACGGCAGGCATTTTTAGCGGCCGTTGGCGCCTGTGACCTCTGCGTGAGCCATGCCACGCTGAATGAATTGCGTGAGGTTTTGCAGCGTCCCAAGTTCGACCGTTATGCGCCCCTGCAAGCGCGGCTGGACTTTTGCGACCTGGTAGCCGAGCGCTCGCGCCTATGGCAGGTTGATGCGAAAAGTGAGGGGATCGCCGATGGCGCATGCCGTGACGCGAAAGATGCCAAATTTTTAGCGCTGGCGCTGGATTGCCAAGCGGTGGCATTGGTTTCGAGCGATGCCGATCTACTTGTCTTGCACCCTTGGCCCATCTTTAACACCCTGCCAAACAACCACTTAATAAACATAAGCTTACGTCAAACGTTTCCACGGAGTGTCACTACACGTGCGATCTGGCCGGGGAACCGGCTCAGGCGACCATTTTTTTCGTCCCCCCCGGCAAGGGGTTCAAACCCAGCGCATCGTAGATCGCCTTCAGCTTCGGCTCTGGTTGTGTCGCGCGGCGCACGTTCAAGGTCCGGCCATCCTTCTGGATAAAACGCGCCGTCACCCGGCGCTGCACGGATAGGGTCTCGCGCAAGCCTGTCCAGCGCTGGTCGATTCCCTTCGCCTTCAATTGCCGCCGGATCAGTTGCACGCACTGGTACGCCAGCACCGAGATGAACAGATGCCCGTCCGCCCGTTCCGCCTTCAGGTGATACACCGGACGCAGGCCCAGTTCCGACTTCAGGCTGCGGAACACCGCCTCCAGATCGGTCAGCATCATGTAAGTCCGCCAAAGCTGTTCCTCGCTCCAGCCGGTTTCGTTGCTGCGCAGGCAATACACCCCGGGATCGGTCAACATCGTTCCCGCCACCGGCGTCTTCTCCCAACTTAGCCGCGTCACCTCGGTCTGCTCCGGGTTGGTCTCCAGCGCGATGGTGTAATGCCGCGCCACTCCGAAGCTGGCCTGCTTGAGCCGGCCGATGCGTTCATGAATCACCTCCGGGCGCCTGGCGCCACGCGGACTGGCCAATCCGTCGGCCAGCTTCTGCAGTCCGGCTTCGAAGCGGTCGCAAAAGCGCTGGTTGATTCCCGCTTCCTTCAACTCCCTTCGCGGTGAATGGCAGAACAGGCGCACTTCGCCGGCGGCTTCATCCAGCACCTTCTCCACCCGCACCGTGTCGCCGCCCGCCGTGGTCACGCTCATCTCGCCTTGCGGCATGGCCCGCCCGCGTTCCCGGCTCACCACCAGGTAGCGGTAGCCCTGTTCCCGCAGCCAGGCCAGGTTGGCTTCGGTGGCGATGCCCCGATCCATGACGATGAGCGCGCCTGCAGGCGCATCCAGGTCTTTCAGCATGCCTTCCAGGGTGCGGCATTCCACCGCGTTGCCGGCCAACACGCGGGAGCGCCGGACGAAGCCGCTGGCGTCCAGCACCAGGCCCAGGGTCAACAGCGGGCAGTCGCCGCGCTTCTCCTTCGAGTGGCCGCGTTTCGCCTTGGGGTTCGCCGCGGCGGCGCCCTCGAAATAGGTGTTGGTCAGGTCATACAGGGTGATCGTGGCTTCCAGGCCGAAGAGATCGCGCACGCGGCCGAACAGGTGCGCTTCGATCGCCGCCTGGTGCTTCATCAGGACGTCGGCGGCACGGTACAGACGCATGATCGACAAGTCCGGCAGGGACAGGTCGAGCAACTCGGGCAGGGCGCTGGCGTCGTTGAGCCAGCCCCATGTCGCCAGTTCAGAGCCTGGCGCGGCCATGCGGCCGACGATCTGGGTCAGGATCATGGCGCGGGTGATGGCGTTCACCCCCAGCGAAGCGAGCAAGGGGTCGAGTTCGAGCTGCGCTATGGCGTGCAGGCCGACGTGTTCGACGCCGACGGAGCGGGGCTGCACCAGTTCCAGGGAGGCGACATCGACCTCGACGAATTCGGCCGTGTCCGCCGCAACCGGGGCGCGGGCGACGAAGCGGGCGGCGAGCGCCTGGGCGTGGGTTTCCACGGTTTCGGGCAGGTCGACGGGAACCAGGACGCCCTGGTGGCCGAGAAGTTGCTCAAGGCGGGCACAGAGCCCGGGCCACAACGCCGCGGGCAGGTCGAAATGGCGGCCGAGGTTGAGCAGGGCGACCTGGCGGACGCGGCCGCCCTCGCGGCGGGATTCGACCAGGCGGTAGCTGTGATAGGTCTCGCCGGAGGCAGTACGGCGGGTGGTGACGCGGCGGATGTACATGCCACGAGGATAAACCAGGTCAAGGGTTTTTTACCGCCCGGCAACAAATATTATGTCACTACATTACAAAATCCGCCAAAAATCAACGGTTTTACTGGGGCGGCGAGGTGGTGGCGGGCGATTAACGGCGTTTTAGGCGGGTTTTTTGTTAAAGATGGCCTGAATCCGTGACCGTTTCCGGGCAAACCCAGCGCCACCGCGGGTTGTGGACAAATTTACCCGCACCCAGTGGGTGAAGCCGGCAGGGTGGCCTGAGATAATGGCGGCATTGAGTTTCCCGCCGCCGCCATGACCGACTTCCAGATCAAACACCTGCCCTACAATCTGACAG
>JBKHWK010000137.1:0-3409 GCA_046566625.1 Gammaproteobacteria bacterium | reverse complement strand
AAGTCGCTGGTCATCAAGGCGTTGCAATCCCTCGACTCGGGAAGCTCCGAGGCGGGGGTGCTGGCCAGTCTCGCCAAGGCCAAGGCCGGCGAAGTCGCGACGCTCGCCACCAACGAAGCGGTCCAGCTCCACGGCGGCGTGGGCATGACCGACGAACTGGATATCGGCTTTTTCATGAAGCGGGCGCGGGTCGCGGAGCATCTCTACGGCGATCACCGCTATCACTTGCGGCGTTTTGCCGCCCTGTCCGGTTACTGAGCCGATGTATCGACTCCCCTATCGCAGCCCAAAAACCTTGAGGAAAACCGCATGACCATCCGTATCGACACCGCGAATCTCGCCGCCTGCATCGGCCAGGATGCCGGCACTTCCGAGTGGTTTACCATCGACCAGCAACGGGTCAACGATTTTGCCGATGTCACCCTGGACCACCAGTTCATCCATGTAGACCCGGTAAAGGCGGCCCAGGGGCCGTTCGGCACCACCATCGCCCACGGCTTTCTCACCCTGTCGATGCTGGCCTACTTCCTCCAGAACGGGGTCGGTGTCGATATTCCGAACCGCACCATGGGAGTCAACTACGGTTTCGACAAGGTGCGCTTCCTGCAGCCCGTCAAGGTCGGCAGCCGCATTCGCGCCAAGGCGGCAGTGCTGGAAGCGGCGGAGAAAAATCCGGGGCAGTTCCTGTTCAAACTGGACATCACGGTGGAAATCGAGGGCCAGGACAAGCCCGCGCTCAAGGCCGAATGGCTCAGCATGATCTTCACCCGCTGAGCGTGGTCACCCAATCCGACCCACGGAGACAACGACAATGACGATACGATTCGATGGCCGGGTGGCGATTGTCACCGGCGCCGGCAATGGCCTCGGCCGCTCCCATGCGCTCGCACTCGCCGCGCGCGGCGCCAAGGTGGTGGTGAACGATCTCGGCGGCGCCCGCGACGGCACCGGCAGTTCCAGCGCGGCGGCGCAGGAAGTGGTCCAGCAGATCAAGGCGAAGGGCGGCGAAGCCATTGCGAACGGTGCAAACGTGGCCGATTTCGAGCAGGTGCAGGCGATGGTCAAGGAAGCGATGGCCGCCTGGGGTCGCGTCGACATCCTCATCAATAACGCCGGCATCCTGCGCGACAAATCGTTTTCAAAAATGGATATGGCCGACTTCAAGCTGGTGATGGACGTACACCTGATGGGTGCGGCCTATTGCTGCAAGGCGGTGTGGGAAATCATGAAGGAGCAGACCTACGGCCGCATCGTGATGACATCGTCGTCGAGCGGGCTGTACGGCAACTTCGGTCAGTCCAATTACAGCGCCGCCAAGCTCGCCGTCGTCGGTCTGATGAACAGCCTGGCCCAGGAAGGCGAAAAATATAATGTGCGGGTCAATTCGCTCGCGCCGGCTGCCCTCACCCGCATGACCGAAGACATCATTCCCGATCCCCGCGCGGCCGCCGTGATGCAGCCCGAGCCGGTCAGCGCCGGCGTGCTTGCCCTGTGCGCCGAGGACGCGCCCAACAAATTCATCCTGTGCGCCGGTGCCGGCGGCTACGCCAGCGCCCATGTGTATGAAACCCGGGGTATCTACCTGCCAGTGGATCAGCAGACACCGGAAGCCGTGGTGGAAAACTGGACGCGGCTCGACGATCCCCAGGGCGAGGAGCGGCTGTCCGGCGCCCTCAAACAGACCGAGAAGTTCATCGGCTATGCGCTGGCTGCGCAGAAACCCAAATCCTGAACCCGGGTCTCCCGGAGGAGCACTGACATGAGAGAAGCCGTAATCGTTTCATCCGCCCGCACCCCGATCGGCAAAGCCTATCGGGGTCTGTTCAATGACACCGACGGCCCGAGCCTGGGTGCGATCGCAATCCGCGCTGCGGTGGAGCGCGCCAAGGTCGATCCCGCCGAGATCGACGACGTGATCATGGGCTCAGCGCTCAGCCAGGGCACTACCGGTTACAACATCGGCCGCTGCGCCGCGCTTGCCGCCGGCCTGCCGGTCACCGTCAGCGGCATGAGTATGGATCGCCAGTGCTCCTCCGGTCTCATGGCCATCGCCACCGCTGCCAAGCAGATCATGCTCGACGGCATGACCGTCGCGGTGGGTGCCGGCATGGAGTCCATCAGTCTGGTGCAAAACGAGCACCAGAACCGCTACCGCGCTCAGGACCCGAACCTGATCGCGCTGCACAAACACATCTACATGCCCATGCTGCAAACGGCCGAGGTCGTGGCCAAGCGTTACAGCATCAGTCGCGAGCGCCAGGACGAGTACGGCCTGCAATCGCAGCAGCGCACGGCGGCCGCGCAGCGCGCCGGCCTCTTCGCCGACGAGATCGTTCCGGTCACCGCCAATGTGCGGCTGGTGGACAAGGCGACCGGTAAGGAAGCCATCGACATCCGCACCCTCAGCAACGACGAGGGCAACCGTGCCGACACCACGGCAGCGGGACTCGCGTCTCTCAAGCCCGTATTTGAGGGCGGCGTGATCACTGCCGGCAACTCCAGTCAGTTGTCCGACGGCGCCGCCGCCTGCGTGCTGATGGAGCGCAAGACCGCCGAACAGCGCGGGCTGCAACCGCTGGGCCTCTACCGCGGCATCGCGGTGGCCGGCTGCGAGCCCGATGAAATGGGTATCGGTCCGGTGTTTGCGATCCCCAAACTGCTCAAGCAGCACGGCCTCAAGATCGACGATATCGGCGTGTGGGAGCTCAACGAAGCCTTTGCCGTGCAGGTGATCTACTGCCGCGACAAGCTGGGCATTCCCGACGAGCGCCTCAACATCAACGGCGGTGCCATCTCCATCGGCCACCCCTACGGCATGAGCGGTGCCCGCATGGTCGGCCACGCCCTGCGTGAGGGCAAACGCCGCGGCGAGAAATATGTCGTCATCACCATGTGTGTCGGTGGTGGCATGGGTGCGGCAGGGCTGTTCGAGGTGCTCTGACGGGAAGTGCTCTGATGGGATGTGCCGCTATCGCCTGGCAGGCCGCCAGCGGCAGTGGTGGTCGTCGTTAAAGGAAGGGGTGCTTGGGCGCCCCTTTTTTTACGCGTTTTCAGCGTTGATTTGAACAGGTCGGAGTTAAGCGCGAATTTGCTCCGTTGCCGCCCCGGGGCAACACGAGTTCAACATGGGCCTCCGCCGGTAATCGAACGCGACGGCACGAAAATCAGGGGCCAACACTGGATTATTCGCAGCAACAGAAATTTGTTGCAGTAACAGCAAGTTGCGCGAATAACACAGCCGCGCCGTTTGCACCGCAGTCGCCAGTTCGATAACGAGAGATGCCATGGACGTCGGCGGATTGGCGAATCTCGTGAGAGCGCGGATGCGACAAGGCGCTCACGAACAATGCCGACAAATCACGATTTTCACATCCCGCCAACTGGCCAATCTGCCGGTGCTATTTCCTGC
>JBKHWK010000136.1:0-3411 GCA_046566625.1 Gammaproteobacteria bacterium | reverse complement strand
CGGATCCTTGTGCAACGATTCGTAGACGCGGTCGTCGTAGGTCCAACCGAGACGCATGCGATACCAGCTGCGATACAGCGGCACCTCGTTGAAGAGAAACCGAATCGGCTCGGGCACCGGAGTGCGGAACTGCTCGAACGGAGAAGCCCAGTGTGGACTGCGCTGGAAGATGGTGAGCGATTCCACCTGATTCTGGATTTCCGGTCCGACCTGCATGGCGGTCGCGCCATTGCCGATCATCAGCACACGCTTGCCGGCAACGCTCTTGCCCGCCGGCCATTCCGCGGAATGCCACTTCTCGCCGGTGAAGCTGTCGAGCCCAGGAATATCGGGAAACGCCGGTGGGTTGAAAATACCCGCGGCGCTGATCAGTACATTCGCCGCGTGATTCGATACCGAACCATCCGCATTCCTGACTTTCAATTCCCAGAGCTGGCGGCCGGAGTTGTACACAGCGGACAAGACATCAGTGTTGAAACTGATGTGCTCGCGCAGCTCGAATTGATCGGCGACACCTTCGAAATAATCGTGCAGCTCGTCGCGCAACACGAAGTACTGCGACCAGTCGTAGGACGCAAACGAAAACGAATAGAGGTGGTTCGGGGTATCGACGCCGGCGCCCGGGTAACGGTTGTCCTGCCACACGCCGCCCACGGATTCGCGGCGCTCGAACACCTGAAACGGCACCCCCGCCGACTTCAGGTTGACCGCGGCGCACAGCCCGGAAGCACCGGCGCCGATCACGATCACCTTGAACCCCGGTGGCACGTTGATCTTGCGATCCCACAGCATGGCCGCCTGACCGAGCTGGGCGGCGGTCATCTCGCCGTATTGGCTGGGCACCTTTTCGCCCATGGCGACGGTCAGCATCTCCACGAGCTCGGCGTTGGACGGCTCGGGCAGGGCCAGCGGCTTGCCGGCCTTCCAGGCCAGAATGGCATCCAGCGCCGCAGCGCGAATCTCCTGCTGGATATCGGCGCCCAGACCGCCACTGTCGTTGTCGCTGACGCCGCTGGCGCGCCGCGGCCGGTAGGGATCCTGCAACCAGCGCCGGTCGCCAGTCATTTGCACGAGCACCATCAGCAGGGCGGGAATGTTGGCGATGGCGACAGCGTCGGCAAGGCGTTGTTGGTCGGTCATACTGCTTCTCCACATTAAAAGTCGGCTTGTCAAACGTGTCATACGCCCGCATCGGAACGGCGCAAGACGGGCCGCACCAGGGTTCGACGCTAAGCGCTGGATCGATGACAGTGTATGGCCCTGCCGACCGATGTCAAAACCGGTGCTGCCGAGACTGCGTCGATCGCCATGGCGTGAGTCGAGCCGCCGCTGCTATGCTCCGCCTGAACCTATAACAACCGACCAGAGGAGTCGCCCCATGAAGTTCGGCATCGCGTTTGCCACCGCCGGTCCGCTCGCCAACCCCGATCTGTTCGAAGTCCTAGTGCGGACGGCGGACGAGGTGGGTATCGAATCCATCTGGGCCGTCGAGCATGTGGTCCTGCCCGCCGGCTTCAAGACCAAATACCCCTACAGCAAGGACGGCGGCTTTCCCGGCGGCGAGCGGGCACCGATTCCCGATCCGATCGTCGCGCTCTCCTATGCGGCAGGAATGACCAAGAAACTGCGTCTCGCTACCGGCATCATGATCCTGCCCCAGCGCAACCCGCTCTATGTGGCCAAGGAGTGGGCCAGCCTCGACGTGCTGTCGCGTGGCCGCGCCATGATGGGCGTGGGCATCGGCTGGCTGCGCGAAGAGATGGAGACCGTGGGCATTCCCTTCGCGGAGCGGGGACCGCGCACCGAGGAGGCGATCCGTGCCATCCGCTCACTGTGGAAGGGCGAACCCGAGGCCTTCGAGGGCACCTATTTCAACTGGGGCCCGCTTAACTCCAATCCCAAACCGGTGCAGAAGCCGGGCGTCCCCATCGTGATCGGCGGCAATGTCGAGGGTGCGGCCCGGCGTGCGGCGCGGGTGGGGGACGGCTTTTATCCCGCTTCCGGCAGCCTCAAGACCTTGCCGACACTGCTCGAAGCCATGCGTGATGAGTGCGCCAAAATCGGCCGCAACCCGGCGGAGATCGAACTCACGGTAGCGGCCGGCGTGCCCGACCCGGGTCGGGTCCGGCAGTACGAGGAGATCGGCACCACACGGATGATGATCAATCCACCGGCCTTCGATGCCGACGGCATCCGACGCGGACTCAATGAATTCGCCGAGGCGGTCATCGCCAAGGTCTGATGCGGGCAAGCCACTGATGGAGGATGCAGGCATGGCCACGGAACCTGTTACCGGCGGCTGTTTTTGCGGCGCCCTGCGCTACCGGATCGGCCAGGTGGACCAGGTCGCCAACTGCCATTGCTCGATGTGCCGGCGCACCAGCGGCGCGCCTTTCGTGTCCTGGCTGGTGGTGCTGCGGAACCACTTTGCTTACACCCAGGGAACGCCGACACATCTGAAATCATCCCCGCGCGGCGACCGTTATTTCTGCGCGATCTGCGGAACACCGGTTGCCTGTGTGGTGGAAAATCGGCCGGACCATATCGATATCACCTTGGGTAGCCTGGATCATCCGGACGCCTTCACGCCGGCATTCGAAGTCCACAAACGCAGCCGTCTGCACTGGGTCCCGCACTTGGTAGACGTCAAGCCGGTGCCGAAGGCCGGCGCGCCGGAGCCGCAGCCTGCCCGGCACTGAGAGAATGCGTTACCTGAATTTAGCCTTTACTAACAACAATACGGGGGTACGTCATGAAAATCGGATTTGTCGGACTCGGCAACATGGGCAACGCCATTGCCGTGAATTTGATCAAGGCGGGCCACAAGCTGGTGATTAACGATCTGGGGCGCGAACTCCAGAGCAATCTCGAACTCCAGGGCGCCAAATGGTGCGACGACCTGACCAAGCTCGGCGTGGGCTGCGAGGTGGTGTTCACCGCACTGCCGGGGCCGACGGACGTGGAGGAAGTCATGCTGGGCGCCAACGGCGTGCTCAACGGCATGGATACTGGCGCCTTTTATATTGACCTCACCACCAGCTCGGTCGCGACGGTTGCCAAAGTCGCGGCGGCCGCCGCCAGCCGGGGGGTACGCATGCTGGATGCGCCCATGACGGGGAAAATACTGAACGCCCGAGACGCCAGCCTCACCCTCCACATCGGCGGCGACACAGTGGACTTCAAAGCTTGCGAGCCGCTCCTGAAATTGCTCGGGCAAGAACTTCGTCACGTCGGTCCACTGGGCGCCGGCACGGCGGCCAAACTCGCGCAAACATGAGTCCTCGATCCCGATAATTCCCAAGCTGACCGATCCGCAGCGGTTTATCGTACCCAGCGCACGATTTGCTTCTCCCGTGGCGGATCGGTAACATCCTGCGCGCAAATCACACCGTCGGTTCAGCGGTAACCCCC
>JBKHWK010000135.1:0-3509 GCA_046566625.1 Gammaproteobacteria bacterium | reverse complement strand
GGACACCCGGCAGTACGCGCGGATGGAGCGTTGAAGCCGAGCCACGGTCACCGACGCGCCGGCAAGGTTTCGGCCATGCGCACTGCAACCAATGCACCCGAAGCGAAGGTGAGCCCGGCGATCAGCGACCGAGACCTGTCCGATGGATAGGCGAGGCAGCGAGCACCGCGCACCGCGCAACCAGGCAGAGGGTCGCCCCGGTCGTTTTTCAACAAGCCGCTAAAACCAGCCCTTGCGCTTGAAGTACAGCCCCATGGCTCCCGCCACCGCCGCCATGATCCCGAGCGCCATGGGGTAGCCGAAGTACCAGTTGAGTTCCGGCATCGCCAATGGGCTCGCGGCGGGGTTGCCGTTGCCGAAATTCATGCCGTAGAGCCCGGCGATGAAGGTCAGCGGCATGAAAATGGTGGCGATCACGGTGAGGGTGCGCATGACGTCGTTCATGCGGTAGCTCAGGCTCGACAGATAGATGTCCATCAGGCTGGTGATCATGTCGCGGTAGTTTTCCAGCAGATCCATCACCTGGATGGCGTGGTCGTGACAGTCGCGCAAATAGATACGGGTGTGCTCGTCGATCAGCTCGTTTTCTTCGCGCAGGATGGCGCTCACCAGATCCCGCTGCGGCCACAACATGCGGCGCATAACCAACAGATTGCGGCGCAAATGATGAATGGTTGCGACCGTATCGCGGGAGGGGCTATCGAGCACGGCTTCTTCCAGATGCTCGATTTCCTCGCCGAGTTGTTCGAGCACCGGAAAACCCGCATCGATAACCAGATCGAGCACGGCGTAGAGCAGATAGCCCGGCGGATACCCGCGGATCAGACTGGACTCGGCGGCCAGACGTTTGCGAATGGGCTCGAAAGGATCCTCGCCGTTGCTGGTGAAAGTGACGAGAAAACGGGGGCCGAGGAAGATGCTGACCTGATCCAGATGAACTTCATCGTCCACGAGGCGCGGCAGTGCGGCGATCAGGAAATAATGTTCGGGATGGGGATCGAATTTGGGCCGCTGACCGGTGTTCTGCACATCTTCGAGTGCCAGAGGATGGAGCCCGAATTTCTGCCCCAGTTGCTTCAGCATCGCCGGCGAAGGCGTTCCCTGAATGTGAATCCAGGTGGCGGCGGGCGTTTTCAGATAGGGCAGGCAGTCGTCCAGAGACTGAACCGCGATGTCCTTGCAGCTCTCCGCGGTGTATTCCAGCAACCGGATGCGGGCCGGCGCGGCGCCGTCCGCGGCCGGCAGCAGCGTGCCGGGTGGAGTGCCCGGCGGATGGTAACGTTTGACGATCTTGCGCATGGGGACGGCTCTGGGCGCGGCGGCCCCCATGATAGCCAAAACCCCGCGCGGCGCGTGGCCTGCGGGGTTGGCGGAAAAAATGGGTGTCGGGTCGTCGTTGCTCAGTCGGGTACATGAACTTTTTCGAACAACAGTCGGCCGTCGGCGTCGAGGATACGGCTGGTCAGCACGCCGTTATCATCGATAGCCACCTGGCCGAAGTTGAACCAGCGCTGCGCCTCGGCAAAGCTGGTTACAGCTTCTGCGGATGCCGGGCCGTGGAAGAACAGCCGCTCCGGGTTCAGGGTGGTGTCAAGCGCGGTGCTCGGGAACAGCCCGGCGTTCAGGGGCCCGGTGACGTATTCGTGAATCTGGAAGTCGGGCGTGTCGGCAAAGGGCGTATAACGCTGCACCGAGGCGAAATGCACGTCCGTGGTGATGAACAGCACATCGTGGATATTCCGGTCCCGCAGATGGGTGAGCAGGTCGAGCAACTCCGCTTCGAAGCCCGTGTGCTGGTCGAAGTTCGCCCAGCCGTCCCGGCCCGCTGCGGCCGGGAATCCGGTTGGGATCGCCAGCGGCACGCTCGTGACGATGATCTTCCAGGTGGCATCGGACTCCGCGAGGGTCTGTTTCAGCCAGGCCAGTTGCTCGCGGCCCAGCATGGTTTTGGGGAGTTCAGGTGCGTCCGCCACCAGATTGGCGTCACGGTACTGGCGGTTGTCCAGGATCACCAGCTCCAGATGCTCGCCCCAGCGGATGCTGCGATAGAGCCGGTCGGGGGTGAGATTGCGCTCCAGTACCGGGTTGTAGGCTAGAAAGGCTTGCAAGCCCATGGGCAACAGGGGCTGGCCCGGCGTATAGGGCGGGTTGCTCCGGGTATCGTGCAGGGGGCCGAAATCGTTCACCACCTCGTGGTCGTCCCAGATGGCGTAATAGGGAGTGGCGGCCATCAGCTCGCGGTAAGCGGCGTCCTCGCGGTTGTACTTCCAGTGCGCCCAGAAATCTTCCGGTGTGCTGGATTGTGGGAAATTTCCCGGTACCTGAAGGTTGCCGAAGCGCCCGAGGGCATTGCAGACGCCGTCGGCGTAGATCATGTCGCCCAGCCCCAGAAAAAAGTCTGGCGCCAGGGCATGGATGGTGCGAAAGACCGGAAAGCCCTGACCCGCGTCCCGGCAGGCGTTCTGCCCCGCCAGATCGCCACCCCAGGCAAAGGTCACCGGCGTGGGCTGGGTCGCGGCGGGTGCGGTGCGGAAACTGCCTTCCGCGCCGCCGGTGGCGGGCGGGCCGCTGGCCGGGTCCGCGCTGAACCAGACCCGATAGCGGTAGGGGGTTCCGGGCCGCAATCCCTTGAACACCAGTTTGCCGGTGTAATCCCCGGCTGCGGCAACCGGTGCTGCGCTGCGCTGGAGTCCGCCGCCGGGGCCGGTGAGCAGTACGTTCAGGAAAGCTTCCCGGTCGGCGCGTGACCAGATCACGGCCGATGATCCAGTCACATCCCCGGCGGCGACGCCATGAGTTACCGATATAGGAGCGCTTGGCGCGGCGTGGCAGGTGACGGCCACGACCGCGGCCACGGCGAACAGGCTGTGGAACAGATGACGGGGCAACATGGTAAATCTCCGGTGCGGGTTGAGTTCCCGCAGCGACTATCCGTGGCGCCTGTTACCGGAGTTTGATGGTGGGATGACGGTTCGGGGACGGGATGATGGCCGGTGCGTCAGGAATCCTCAGCAAACGCCCGCACGTCTGTTCAGCAGCTTGTTGAAAAACTGCTGCGGTAGCCATCTGCTTCATTGCGCGGTGCTCGCTCCCTCGCCTATCTATCTGATATGTCTCGGTCGCTGCGCGCCCCGCATCTGGCTGCCTCGTGAGTTTTTCAACAGGCTGCTCTAGCCTCCCACCACCGACCGCTTGGCGATCTCCTCCAGCATCACTTCGGTAGCGCCGCCGCCGATGCTCTGCACGCGGGCGTCGCGACTCATGCGCTCGATGGCGCTTTCGCGGATGTAGCCGAAGCCGCCGTGGAATTGCAGGCAGGTGTACATGACTTCGTTCACCAGTTCACAGCAATAGGCTTTTGCCATCGAGACTTCCTTCACCGCGTCCTCGCCCTGGGCATCAAGCCAGGCGGCGTGATAGGTGAGTTGCCGGCCCGCTTCGACCTTGGCCTGCAACATAGCGAGACGCTGGCGAATGGTCTGCTTGTCCCACAGAGTCGCGCCGAAGGC
>JBKHWK010000134.1:0-3624 GCA_046566625.1 Gammaproteobacteria bacterium | reverse complement strand
TCGGTATCCATTGCCGCCCGTGGCGCGGTGGTGGTGCGCAATACCATCACCGGCATGGATCGTATCCGCGACCAAATCCAGGAAACATCAAAACGGATCAAGCGCCTGGGTGAAAGCTCCCAGGAAATCGGCGACATCGTCTCCCTGATCGGCGACATCGCCGATCAAACCAACATCCTGGCGCTCAACGCCGCGATTCAAGCGTCCATGGCGGGCGATGCCGGACGCGGCTTCGCAGTGGTGGCGGATGAAGTGCAACGCCTGGCCGAACGCTCGGCCAGTGCCACCAAACAGATTGCAGCGCTCGTCACGGCGATCCAGTCCGACACTACCGCGGCCGTGGCCTCCATGGAACAGACGACCGCCGAAGTGGTGGCGGGTGCGGCCCTGAGTCAGGACGCGGGCGTGGCGTTGGGTGAAATCGAAACCGTCTCCACCAACCTGGCGGAGTTGATTCAGGATATTTCGACCGCCGCGCGTCACCAGTCCACCACGGCGGGCCACATCTCCAACACCATGAGCGTGATCCAGGAGATCACGTCGCGCACACTGGAGCAGGCCAACCAGACCGCCGCATCCATCGGCGAGCTCGCCGACATGGCGGTCGATCTGCGCGAATCGGTGTCCGGCTTCCGGCTCCCGGAAGTCTCGCCACATCCACCGGGCAGTGCGAATCCGACATCCGCTGCGCCCGCCATCCAACAACCGGACACCGTGCGGACCTCGCGTCCAGCCAGCACCACCGCCCCCGTCATGCGGCGCCCGCAGCCACACATCACCTCCGTTCTTGCCGAAAGCAAAGCGGCCATGGATGAGATCGATCGCCAGCACCTGCGACCGAACCAGACGCCCGTGCACCACAAGGCACCGTCTCCTGTCACCGCCCGCGCCGATAGCACTGCCGCGAGCGATGACTCAGACCGCCAGTGGCCGGGCCGCGCGCAGCCGCGAGAGCGCCAAACACCCGTCCCGCAAGCCACCACCACTCCCGCGGAACACCCCATGGCGCTGGAGGATATCGATCTGGAGGACTGGGGAGCCACCCTGTCGCCCGAGACGCGATCCGAGCGAGCTGCCCCAAACACCACCGAGATCAATCTCAGCAGCGCTCTCCACCAGGAGCTAGCGGAAATCGACCTCGACGAATTCGATCTCGATCCGAACGCCGATTATCCGCGCCGATGACCACCACCCAGAGGACCAGTCGCCCGGACTCGACAAATCCCGCGGGGAGCGGACACGATCACCTTGTGCAGCCCGCGCCCGGTCCTGATGACACCGTCCCTCAGCAGCAGGTCAGCACTCTGGAGGATAGTCATTACCAGCTGTGGGCCGACGGCTTCGAAAAGGAAACCGGGATTGTGGTCGACCAGCGCCGCGAGCCCTTTGTCCGTCGCCAACTCGAGCAGCGACTGCTGGAATTGGGCTGTACGGATCCGGATGAATATTTTGAATGCCTGCTGCACACCGCGGCCGGCGAGGGTGAAAGGCGCCTGCTGCTGGATCGCCTGTTGATCAAGGAAACCCGGTTTTTTCGCCACCGGGACTCCCACGATTTCGTCCGCGACATCGTGCATGGTCGCGCCGCCGCCGGCGGGGAGAGCCTCAGCCTGTGGAGCGTCGGCTGCTCCACCGGGCAAGAGGCTTATTCGCTCGCACTGGATGCCATCGCGGGGTTCGGCGCCGCTGGACGCAGCGACGACTTCGCCGTGATCGGGACCGACCTGAGCCGGTCCGCGCTGCGGGAAGCCCGCGCCGGCATCTACCCCACGCACGCCCTGCTCGACCTTCCCAGGGAGTATGCGACGCGCTTTCTTGAGCCGGTCGGTGCCGGGCGCTTCCGGTTTCGCATCGAAGTGCGCAGTCGGTTGGCGTTTGTCGTGGACAACCTGCTGCTGCGGCAGCGGGGATTTTTCCCCGCGGGCGCGGACATCATCTTCTGCCAGAATCTGTTGATTTACTTCCGCCGCTGGCGTCGCCACGACACCCTGAATTTTCTCGCCCAGCGCCTCAAGCCCGGCGGCCATCTGATTCTGGGGCCAGGAGAGGCCCACGACTGGTGTCCGACCGGCCTGACCCGCGTCGAGCACCCCGGCGTCGCGGCCTACCGCCGCCTGGCCGACGGCGAGGCGTCCCATGGGTGCTGATTCCGGCCCCTGGGGCCTGCAGTGGCTGATCGACGAAGTCGGGGTCACGCTGGAGGCTGCCACCGACGCACTGGAAAGTTACCTGCGCGACCCGAGTGACCGGCAACAGCTCCAGTTCTGCCGGGCGTATCTGCACCAGGTGGCGGGATCGATGGCGATGGCCGATTGCCATGCCGGCGTGCAACTGCTGGTGGAGATGGAAGCCCTGGTGGACGCACTGCTCGGTGGCGAAGTGAGTGACCGGGTAGTGGCGGGCGAGGCGCTGGCCGCCGCCGCCGCCGCCGTGCCAGGCTATCTCGACACTGTCATCGCGGAGCACGGCGATCAACCCGCCGTCCTGCTGTCGCCTCGCAACGACTTGCGCGCCCTCCAGGGGCAACCGCTCGCGACCGAGGACGGCGTGTTCGATCCGGATCTCACGCCCTTCGACCAGTGCAACCAATCCCTGCCCACTGCTGTCGACCATGCGGAACTGGCGGCGCTGTGCCAGAAGTTGCGCCAGATTTACCAACTCGGATTGCTGAGCCTGCTGAAGGGAGAGCCGCTGATCGACCTCCCGCTCCGGCGCATGAGCACCGTCGCGGAACGCATGCAGGAACTTTTTGCCGGGCACCAGCGCGGATTGCTGTGGCGCGCCGGATACTCCGTCCTCGCCGGCCTGGGTGCCGAAGCGCCGGCAGGCCCGGCCCTACGGCAACTGTTGCGGGAGCTTGATCGCGATCTGCGCATCTGCTGCGATCCCGCCGCCGTTGCTTCCGCAGCGCCGCCGGTGGCGCGCAATCTATTGAAGAATCTACTTTATTACGTTACCAGGGCCAGCGACCGGCAACCCGGGGCGTTACAGCTGCGCGGCCTGTTTCGCCTCGACCAGACCACTCTCCGACATCCGGCGGCAGAGGATGAAGGTTCCGTTACCCATGGCCCGAACACCGCGTTACGCGACCAATTGACGATCGCACTGCACCAGCTTCAGGACCTGAGCGACCAGCTCGTCGATACCGGCATCGCACTGGAACAGGCTGCCGCGACCCTGTCGCCCCCGCTACTGCATCTGCGCGACACCCTGGTAGCTGCCGCGCATCCGGCGGCGGCAAGCGCGGACGCCGCGTACCGCGAGCTGACCGGCCATCCGATCCGGATTTCCTGGCCGCAATGGGCGGACCAGATCAGCGCACTGGAAGCACTGGTGTGCGATGCAACCACCCCGTTGAAGGGATCCACGGAGGATCAGGGTCGGCGCCAAATCGCCTGGGTCGATGCCGCCACTGCCGCCGTGGTCGCCACCGTGCGCGGACTGCTCGACGAGACCAAGGACGCCGTGGTGGGCTATATCTCGGCGCGCAACAACCCCCTGTACCTGGAAGGATTGCCCGCGCGCGCCGTGCAGATCGCTCGCGCGCTGGCATTCATCGAGCAGCACCGCCTGGGCTTGGTGGTGGCCGCCTGCGGCGACCACGTCGCGCGGCAACTGATGCGC
>JBKHWK010000133.1:0-3733 GCA_046566625.1 Gammaproteobacteria bacterium | reverse complement strand
ACCGAGACATATCAACTAGATAGGCGAGGGAGCGAGCACCGCGCAACGAAGCAGATGGCTGCCGCAGCAGTTTTTCAGCAAGCTGCTAGGCGCTGGTGCCGTTGACCGCGCGATGAATGGCTCGCTGGAAATGCGCGAGCGAAGGTTCGTTGCAGCCGATCAATACCTCTTTCATCACGCCCGCCTGATAACCCCGCTCCATGTCGATCTGCATGGCGATGTCTTCATGGTCCACGGTGCGGATTGCGAGGTCCACATTGGCTTCCCAGTATTTGCGTGCCTTGTCGGTAGCGGGGGGCTCCGGCACATAGCAGTCGAAATACACCAGGCAATGATCCGGGCGGTCCCGGGACGGAAACAGACGCCAGGTCTCCACATGATCGGCCTGCATCACGAAGACCGTGTTCGGGAACAACTGGTAGGAAATTGCCGTGTGTTTGACGAAATCCCATGCTGCTTCGGGCTGCTCGCGCAGGGTCTGAATACTTTTGCGTACCACGGCTTCGCGGTTGTTGAGGCCGAAGGCATCGAACAGGCACAGGTTGGCGAAGAAGATGGGCGCCACCGTGTCGCGGTGCAGGGGTGCGAAATGGTAGGCCTCGAGGAAGGTGTCGATGGGCATCTTCCAGTTGGCGGGCCGCTCCAGCACTCGGCTTTCGAAATGGCTGTAGCCGGCGAGCTGGTAGGACGCCAGATCCTGTTCCAGGCCGCTGAGGTGCGCGTCGAGTGCTGTGATATCTAGGGTTCCATCCGGGTTCGGCAACACCCAGAGCATGCCGTCGCGCTCGATCAGCGGGAGCGGCACCAGGCCATGATCGGCGCGCGCGACGCCGGGAAACGAGCGCTCATCGGGAATCACGACCAGTGCGCCCTGGCGGTCGTAGCGCCAGGCGTGGTAGGGGCAGCTGAAACCGCTCGTGCGACCGCAGCCCTTGGCCACCGGTGCGCCCCGGTGTTGGCACTGGTTGACGAAGGCGCGCGCAGTGCCGTCGTCGCCACGCACCAGCAGCACCGGCAGTCCGGCGTGATCCTCGGCGATATAGTCGCCCGGCTTGGCAATGCGTCCGGACAGGCCCACAAACAGCGGATAGTGCCGAAACAGGGTGGCTTTCTCCCGCTCCAGCCAGTCGCGATCAATGTAGGTGGCGACCGGATTGCGGGTCACCTCGGGTGCGAGATCCGTGGTGCCGGCGTCGATGTGGGCAAATGCGCGTTTGACGAGCTCGATCTGGACGCATGGTTTCATGGTGAGCGCAAACCCGGTGGCCGGTGGAGGCCCGGGTTATACACCGCGAGTCAGGCTCGCTGCAAACCGGGTTGGCGGGTACGGGGGGGCGGGCGTAGCGATGGGAGTTGACTGTCGGTTTACTCCTGAGTAGGTTGGGTCCGGCGCGTACGACGGGCAGCCGGCATATCTGGCGCCCATCCGGCACCGCATCGGCACGATCATCACAACGATGATCAGCACATCAGGGGAGTACAGGCGTTGGCAAAAGCGGATTGGCAACAGAAGACCATTACTGCCGCGGGTGCGGAGCTGAGCTACATCAAAGGTGGCAAGGGCAGGCCCCTGTTGGTGCTGCACGAGGAGCTCGGCAATCCCGGCTGGCTGGCATGGCAGCAGAAACTGGCGGGCGAGCGCAAGCTGATCGTGCCGCTGCATCCCGGGTTCGGAGTGTCGCCGCGTATCGACTGGATTCGCACCATTGGCGATCTGGCCAACTACTACGCCCAGGTCATGGTCGAGGAGGACTGGGTCGGTGCCGATGTCATCGGCTTTTCCCTGGGTGGCTGGATCGCGGCCGAAATGGCGGCGCAGAATCCGGCCCAGTTTGCGAGCCTGACGCTGGTGGCGCCGTTCGGCATCAAGCCGCCGCGCGGCATGATTCGCGACATCTACGAAGCGCCCACCGAAAACTACGTCGCCGCCAGCGTGAAGGATGTTGCGGCCACCCCGGAATTTTCCAGTCTGTTCGGCGGAGCCGTGACACCGGAGCAGTTCGAACGCTTCCAGGATGCCACCGCCGAGTCGGCACGCCTTGCCTGGCAGCCCTATATGAGCAATCCCGCGCTCCAAAACCGCTTGGGGCTGGTGCGCAATCTCCCGACCCTGATCGTCTGGGGTGAGGACGACGGCATCGCTCCGGTGAGTGCGGCAGCACTGTTCCACGAGGCCATTCGGGGCTCGAAGCTGGCGCTGCTCAAGAACTGCGGTCACCGTCCCGAGATCGAGCAGACCGACAAATTCGTGAAGAAACTGAAAGCCCATTTGTCCTGAAGCGCGCTCGCGGCAGCCCGCCGCGCCCAGATACCAGAGGATTCACCATGCACATTACGACTTTCACCGAACGCCCCTACGCCGATGTTCCGGAAGACGAGGTGATCAAGAACGCGAGCTTTTTCGGGGTTTCCAACAAGTTTCTCGACCCGGTCAAGGGCGGTGCCCTGTTCAATCGCTACCTGGACGAAAAACTCTACGCCGAGGAACTCGGTTTCGACGGTGTCATGCTCAACGAACACCACGCCAACCCTTTCACCATGGGCGCGGTGATGGATGTCGAGGCGGCCATTCTGGCCCGCATCACCAAGCGAGTGAAAATCGCGCTGATGGGCAATCCGCTGCCGGTGGCCGATCCGCTGCGCCTGGCCGAGGAGCTCGCCACCATCGACATGATCTCGGGCGGCCGTCTCATCACCGGCTGGGTGCGGGGCGCGGGTTGCGAACAGATCGCCAACAATATCAACCCGACCTATAACCGCGAGCGTTTCGACGAGGCCCACGATTTCATCATCAAGGCGTGGACCAAGGACGGCCCCTGGCGCTATGAGGGCAAGCACTACGAATACCGCCATGTGAACCCCTGGCTGAAACCGATCCAGAAGCCCTTTCCCCAGACCTGGATCCCCAGCCTGGTGAGTCCCGAGACGGCGGTGTTTGCGGCCAAGAACCGCTACACCTACATCGCGCTCGCAACTTTTTTGCCGCCGACCATGGAAATGTGGAATCTCTACGCCGATACCGCCGCCGAGGAAGGCTACCAGGCCGGACCCGAGTGTTTCGGCTATCTGCAGAAGATCGTCTGCGCCGATACCGAAGCCGAGGCCTATGAGTTGGGCAAGAACTACGTCTACGGCGGCGGTCAGCCCGCCTTCGCGCGCCCCGAGTGGATGTTCCCGGCCGGCTACAACTCCAAGGCGGCGACCAAGCGCCTGGCCTATGCGTTGTCAGACCCGGAGACCAACGAAGCGGTGGTATCCGGCAAAAGCGCCGGGAGCGGCATCGATGTGGCGGCGACCCGCAAATACAACCACGAAGTGCTCTACGAAAATCTTCTCCGCAACCGCCAGATCATCGTCGGCACTCCGGACTCGGTGTTGCCCAAGGTTCGTCATATCCTGGAGACATTGCGTCCCGGGGTGTTCTCGATCTGGCACATCGAGGGTGGTTCGACCACGCATCAGCAGTCCATGCACAGCATGAAGCTGCTGGCCGAGAACGTGTTGCCGAAGATGCGCGAATGGGCGCAGGAGCTGGATTTGCCGGGTCCCGACGAAGTCCAGCCGGGTTCGCGCAAACTGCCCCCCAGTGGCAAGCGCGATCCCGTGTGCGACACCGGCGTGAAGGCAGCCTGACGCCACAGCCGGGCGCAGCGGTTAGCCGCGCCCGGCTGTGGATCTCGGCACCTGCTACCTGACCCGGCGGGCAGGGACCTGACCGCTGTCAAAAGAAGGT
>JBKHWK010000132.1:0-3768 GCA_046566625.1 Gammaproteobacteria bacterium | reverse complement strand
CCACGGTTCGGCCGCTCAGGGTGCCCCGTTGTTCGACGAAGGTCTGGATGTCGGCGAGCACCTGGCAGGGATGCAGGGCATCGGTGAGGGCATTGATGACCGGCACCCGGGAGTGGCGGGCAAACGCTTCGATCTTGGCGTGGGCGTAGGTGCGCACCATGATGATGTCCACCATCCGCGACAGCACGCGGGCGGTGTCTTCCACCGGCTCACCGCGGCCGAGCTGGGTGTCCTGGGGCGACAGGAATATCGCGCTGCCGCCCATCTGGGCCATGCCGGCCTCGAAGGATACCCGGGTGCGGGTCGAGGACTTCTCGAAAATCATCCCCAGCACCTTGCCGGTCATGGACGGCTGCTCGCGGCCTTCCCGGTGCGTCTGCTTGAGGGCGATGGCGCGCGCGATGACGGCGTCGAGTTCGGCGCGGGAGAGATCGCCCAGCGTCAGAAAATGTCTCGGTTCCATGGTATTGGTCCTCCCCGCGAGGCGGGCATGAGGAAGGGGCCGGAGCGCCGTCGGAGGTTCGTCTCAGAAGGCGCGGATCAGGGGTGCGAGTGTCGCCACCAGGTGGTCAGCTTCCGCGTCGCTCATGATCAGCGGCGGCAGCAGGCGGATTACGGATTCGGCGGTGACGTTGATCAGCAAACCCTGGTCGGCGGCGCGATCGACCAGTTCCGCGCAGGGGCGATCCAGCTCGATGCCCAGCATCAAGCCACTACCGCGCACCTCGCGCACCTTGTCGCAACCCGCCAATGCCGTCTGAAAATCGGCGCGCAGACGTGCACCCAGTGCGGTGGCGCGGGCGCAGAGATTCTGTTCGGCGATCACTTTGAGGGTCGCAAGACCGGCCGCGCAGGCGACCGGGTTGCCGCCGAACGTCGAGCCGTGATTGCCCGGCCGCATCAGTTCGGCAGCCTTGCCGCGCGCCAGGCAGGCGCCGATGGGGATGCCGTTGCCGAGACCCTTGGCGAGGGTGACGACGTCGGGCACCAGACCGCGCTGCTGATAGTGGAACAGGCTGCCGGTGCGGCCGTTGCCGGTCTGGATCTCGTCGAGCATCAACAGCCAGTCGTGGCGGTCGCAGATCGCGCGCAGCCGCGCCAGGTAATCGGGCGCCGGAATCCGGATGCCGCCCTCGCCCTGGATGGGTTCGACCAGGATCGCGGCGATGTCGGGATTGTTGCGGGCGATGGTTTCGATCGCGTCGATGTCGTCGTAGGGTGCGCGCACGAAGCCGCGCACCAGGGGTTCGAACCCGGCCTGCACCTTGCGGTTGCCGGTGGCGGTCAGGGTGGCGAGGGTGCGGCCGTGGAAGGCCTTTTCCATGCAGATGATCGCCGGCACGTCGATGTTGCGGGCATGGCCGTGCAGGCGCGCGATCTTGATCGCGGCCTCGTTCGCTTCGGCACCGGAGTTGCTGAAAAACACCTTGTCCATGCCACTGGCATCGCGCAGGGCCAGTGACAGCGCCTGCTGGGCGGGGATGTTGTAGAGGTTGGAACAGTGCACCAGGGTGCCGGCCTGCTCCGCGATGGCGCGGGTGACTTCCGGATGGGCATGGCCGAGGCCGCACACGGCGATGCCGGACAGCGCGTCCAGATAGCGTTTGCCTTCCGCGTCCCAGATCCAGGCGCCTTCGCCCCGTACCAGCGTCAGCCGCCGTTCGCCGTAGGTGTTCATCAAAGCACTGCCGTCCGTCATCGTTACTGCCTGTGCCGCCGGGCGGCATTGCCCCGGGTTGTGGCCGCGGCCAGGGCCGCAGCGAGAAATCAAAAGAAACCGAAAATAGAAAACGCAAACAGGCAGCCTGCGCTGCCTGTCCGAAGCGCGGATATTACTGTGCTCAGTGACAAAGGGCAATCAACGCCAGACCCAAGACTGTGCCGGATCTCGATCGCCATACCCTGGTCGCTCAGCCGGCGGACACCGACCACACCAGCTTGCCGCCGATCGCCAGCAATACCACTGCCAGCAGTCTGCGCAGGAAGCCGTGGGGCAGGCTGGCGGAGAGCCGGGCGCCCAGCAGCACTGCGGGAAGCGAGCCCGCCAGCAAATTAGCCAGCAAGTGAAAGTCCACATTGCCGAGCAACAGATGGCCGAAGCCCGCGAAGATCGCCAGCGGGATGGCATGCACGATGTCTGTCGCGATCAGGCGTGGGGGCGTCAGGCGCAGCGGATAAATGTAGGCGAGGAACACGGCGCCCAGCGCACCCGCACCGACCGATGTCAGCGTCACCAGGACGCCGAGCACTGCGCCGGCGAGGACGGTGAGCGGCGGTTGCACGGCTTTGAAGTGGACGTCATCGGTAGTGCGCAGCCGCCGGCCCAAGGCGTGCAGGCGGTGTTGAAGCAGCAGACCGAGCGCGGTCAGCATCACAGCGCCGGCGATGGCGGTCTTGAGCAACGCCACGGTGGATTCCGTCGGCGGGTGCAGATGGACCCAGGCGAGTGTCATCAGCGCGGCGGGAAGACTTCCGAGCCAGAGGCGTTTTGCCACCGACCAGTCGATCAGGCCGTAACCGTGGTGAACCCGGGTCGCGACCATTTTCGTGATGGCGGCAAACCACAGATCGGTGCCGACGGCGGTCAGGGGGGCGACTCCGAACAGCAGAAGCAGCAGTGGCGTCATCAGCGCGCCGCCACCGACGCCGGTGAGGCCCACCAGCAGGCCGGTAAGCGCCCCTGAGCTGACCAGCAACCAATCAATCACCACTGGCCACCCACGGGAAATGGCGGGGTCTTCGTAGCTCGTTCACGGACGGATTCCTGCACAAAAAAATAGGAGCCTCACGGGACCCGGCCGATAAGCGCGCCGGTACCCAGGGTCCGGGTAGGGCAGCTCCGGGTTGATCCGGTGGGATAGAGCGGCGCAAGTGTCGCGCGGATCGACAAATTCTGCCACTTCAAAATCCACGCGGGCGGAACGGGGAGGCGCGCGCCGGACGCGCCTCCAGAGTGCAATAACCTGAATCCCGCGCCGCCCGAGATGGTTTGCCCGCCCCGCGCGGGTTGGTTAGAGTAGCCGCCTTTCCCGCCCTGCACCCATGGAGTTGCCTGTGGAAATCGCCTGTCTCGATCTCGAAGGAGTCCTGGTGCCGGAGATCTGGATCGCCTTTGCCGATGCCACCGGCATCCCCGAACTGCGTGCCACTACCCGCGATATTCCGGACTACGATCAGTTGATGCGCCAGCGTCTGGCGCTGCTGGATCAGCATGGTCTGGGATTGCGGGAGATTCAAGACGTGATCGCGACACTCGCGCCACTGCCGGGCGCGGCGGAGTTTCTGCACTGGCTGCGCGAGCGTTTTCAGGTGTTGATTCTGTCGGATACCTTTTACGAGTTTGCGCAGCCCTTGATGCGGCAGCTCGGTTTTCCCGCGCTGCTGTGCCACCGGCTGGAAGTGGATGCGGCGGGGCGCGTGGTCGGCTATCGCCTGCGCCAGTCCAATCCCAAGCGGCAGGCAGTGCTCGCGCTGCAAACCCTCTATTACCGCACCATCGCCGCGGGCGACTCCTACAACGACACCACGATGCTCGCCCAGGCGGACGCGGGCATCCTGTTCCAGGCGCCGGCCAATGTGGTGGCGGAGTTTCCGCAGTTTCCTGCGGTCGCGACCTACGCTGAACTGAAGCTCGCCTTTATCGCGGCGAGTGAGCGCGCGCTGGAACTATAGCGGCTTGTCGAAAAACGTCGCGAGGGGGCCAGCTGCGAGGCGCACGGCGCGCAGCGACCGAGACATATCCGATAGATAGGCGAGGGAGCGAGCACC
>JBKHWK010000131.1:247-3842 GCA_046566625.1 Gammaproteobacteria bacterium | reverse complement strand
GCCAAGTCGCCCAGCACCGCTACGATTACCTGTGCTACGGCAACGGGTACGTGCACGGCGCCTTAATAACGGTTCCGACCTGAGTTAACCAAACTCTGAGCCCCGGTCTAGTACCGGGGCTTTTTCTTTGGGTGGGACAGCGGGCGTAGCATGAAGTGAGCCCCAGACGTGTGAAACGTGGCATGCACCGGAACCTGCCTGCCGTGAAATGTTTCGCCTCGGGGGCGCGAGCAGGGCCTCTTTGAAGACTGCCTGCGTTAACCGATATCAGAAGGTTGTGGAACGGAATATGCTTCGAGATTGGTTGGGGCGCGGCGAAAGCAGCCGACTATCCAGGAGGAACGAAATGCGCAAGGTGCACGAAGGCTTTACACTTATCGAACTGATGATCGTCGTGGCGATCATTGGTATTCTGGCCGCCATTGCTCTGCCTGCATACCAGGATTACACGGGCCGCGCACAGGCTTCTGAAGGCCTGTCCTCGACGGCGGGTGTTCGTGCAGATGTTGCCGTTTATCTTTCCGAAAATGCTGCGCTGCCCACCGGAGGCGACGATGCCAATCTCGATGATGCTCTTGCCGCTTTGGAAGGCAAATATTTCGCGGCTGGTGACGCTTCGCTGACCGGTGCTGGCATTATCTCCATCACATTCAGCTCTGGGGTCCACAACGGTGAAACCATGACCTTGGAAGCGATTCCTGATGCAACCAACGGGACTCAGATCGCCCGCTGGGAGTGCGACGGCCTGGATCCCAAGTATCTGCCCTCCGCTTGCCGCCCGTAATTTCACGGCCTAGCTGACCAAGACGTTCGCCGGAACGTCATCGTAGGAAGAGAGACCGCCTCGGCGGTCTCTTTGTTTTGAAAAGGGCGACAAATGGCGACAAATGGGGTCAGACACGGGCCAGACAAATGGGGTCAGACACGATATTGGTCCTATATTGAGTTGGTTTCCCTTTCCTTTCGGTGAACAAGCATGGCACGCCTACCCCGCTACGTGATCCCCGGCCAGCCGCAGCACCTCATCCAGCGCGGCAATAACCGGCAGCCGATCTTTGCGGCCGAGGCGGATTATCAGTTTTTTCGTGATGCGCTGGTCGAGGCTTCACGCAAGCACGGCCTCGCGATCCACGCGTATGTGTGGATGACGAACCATATTCACCTGCTGGCCACGCCGGAATTCGACGACAGCATCAGCAAGGTGTTCCAGTCAGTGGGGCGCAAATACGTACAGTACTTCAATTTCATCTACCAGCGCAGCGGGACGCTGTGGGAGGGACGCTACCGCGCCACGGTGGTGGACAGCGAGCGCTATCTGCTGACCCTGATGCGTTACATTGAGCTGAATCCGGTACGGGCGGGCATGGTGGCGGCGCCGCAGGATTATCCGTGGTCAAGTTACCGGCGCAACGCGCTCGGTGAGAGCGGGCCGAATGCGGACTGGCTGACGCCACACGGGGAATACACGCGCTTGGGGCTGAACGATCTGGCCAGGCGGGAGGGTTATCGAGCACTCTTCGCTGCGGCCATCGATCCGGCGGATCTGTCGGAAATCCGCGATTGCACGCACAAGGGCTGGGCGTTGGGCGGGGAGCGGTTCCGGCTTGCGATCGAAGCGCTGGGACAGAGGCCGGCGGCGTCGAAGGGGGTGGGACGTCCGCGGAAGTGCGAAGTGCGGGAATAATCGTGTCTGACCCCATTTCCCCCTCGACCGCGGCTGGGACTACGCACCGGGAGCGAACGCCGCCACGCCGTTGCGCGAGCTGGTCGAGCGCAAGCTGGTGAATCTGGATGCGGGCATCGGCGCGGCGATGTGGGAGGCGCTGGCGCCGGCGCTGGCGATGGAGCGCCAGTTGGCGTGGTGGAAGAAGCTGGACGAATGGTTGGCGGCGGAGCATGCCAGGAAGGACTACTTCATCGTCGGCGCTGTGCCAGTCGTCGCCTTGCGGTGGCTGTCGGCGAACGGGAAGCCTGCGCCCATGACCGCAGAGGTGGTGGTGTTCGACAAGCTGGTCAGCGGTCCCAAACAGGGCCGGCACGAAGCCGCTCAAAACGCCTTGACGGTGGAGGAGTGGCGAGCCCTGCCGGCGCTCATCGAAAAGCCCTCAGCGATCTACCACGACACCCGCAGCGGCAATCTGATTTTCGTGGCCGATGGGATCGGTCCCGCCAAGATCGCCATCGAGTTCGCCCCCAAGGAGACCCGCAAGATCGGCGATTACAACCAGGTGGTGAGCGCCTTCCGGGTCGACGACCGGACAGTGGCGGGGCAGGTAAAAGGCGGGGAGTGGGTCGTGGTTGATGTGCCAGGCAGCGGGTGGGAGTCGAACCCACATAAGCGGTGAATGACCGTCCTGTTCCCGATTGCAGGTACCGCCCGCCTGACACTATGAGCATAGCACGCACATGATCCGCATCGAAATCGACGACCGCGAGCTGCTCGGCGCGTTGGATCGCCTGATCGCCCAGGCCGAGCGCCCGACGCTCGCCATGCGGCAGATCGGCGAACGGCTCCAGGAATCCACCCAGGCCCGCTTCAGCAGCTCCACCGCGCCGGACGGAAGCCGCTGGGAGCCCAACGCCCAGGCGACCATCCTCGATTACCTCGGCGGCCGCGGCGGCTTCAGCAAGAAGACCGGCAAGATCACCGCCAAGGGCTCGGCGCTGGCGATGAACAAGCGCCCCCTGGTGGCGAGCGGCGTGCTGCAGGACACCATCGCCTGGAACCTGATCGACGGCGGCAGCGGCGTCGAAGTCGGCACCGACCGCTTCGCCGACGACTGGGAGGCCGGCGCCGCCGTACACCAGTTCGGCAGCAAGGACGGCCACATCCCCGCACGGCCCTTTCTGGGGGTGTCGGACGACGACCGGGAGACGATCATCGAGATCGTAGAGTTGCATCTTCTGGATGCCATGAAGTAGTGTTCCCTGGTGCCGCCGCACCTTGTTTCTTGCTTTCCGGATCTGGCGCTTTTTGTTATTTCATCTTGTGCAACCGTATTGCATTCCGTATCCCACTAACCCCCGTTTTTTTTCGGTTCATCCCGCATTTATCTCATCCTTCCCCTTGGATTTATCTCACCCCCCTACATGTTTGCGATCACATGGACGACATCGTGCGCGCATTCGAAACGGCCACTTTTGTCGAGTTGGCTCGAAATGCCCTGACGCTGCATGAATAGGACGGTCCCGCGCGCCGTGTTTCAGCCTTCCACCACCGCGAAATCATGCGTGATCTCGGCCGTCTTGGCGAGCATGATCGACGCCGAGCAATACTTCTCCGCCGACAGCTTTACCGCCTGTTCGACGCGCTTCGGGTCGAGCCCCTTGCCGGTGACGGTGAAGCGGATGTGGATTTTCGTGAAGACCTTGGGATCGGTCGGTGCGCGTTCGGCATCGATGTCGGCGACGCAGTCGGTGATCGGCTGGCGGCTCTTGCGCAGGATGTGGACGACGTCGTAGGACGAACAGCCGCCCAGGCCCAGCAGCAGCAATTCCATCGGCCGCACGCCGAGGTTTTTGCCGCCGCCGTCGGGCGGGCCGTCCATGACGACGGTGTGGCCGGATTCGCTCTGGCCGGCGAAGCTGACGCCTT
>JBKHWK010000131.1:0-237 GCA_046566625.1 Gammaproteobacteria bacterium | reverse complement strand
AAAATCCCCAGCCACTCGTGCAGCGCGTAGGTGCTGTCGCGCAGGCCGTTGGGGGTGGGCACGAGATCGAACACCGAGTCGAGGCGGATGCTGGAAAACCGTATGCCGGCGGGCACGACGACCAGCCCCTGCGCCTCGAACAGCGGCACGGCGCGGCGCAGATGCCAGGCGTGGCGGACCAGCGCGATGCGGCGCACGCCGTCGCGCTGCAGCAGCGGCGCAGACAGCGCGGCGTTG
>JBKHWK010000130.1:0-3862 GCA_046566625.1 Gammaproteobacteria bacterium | reverse complement strand
TCCCGGAAGAAGAACTGGCGCCCGCGCCGCCGCCGGAACCCTTTGCGCTCCACACCTTTCCGATCGACGTCGGGACCGAGGTCATCGGCCGCTTGCACTACACCCGCGTACAGGGCGAGGAGACATTGCTCGATATCGCCCGCGCCTACGACCTCGGCTTTGACGAGATCGTCAGCGCCAATCCCGGCGTCGATGCCTGGACGCCCGAGCAGGGCGAACGGGTGTTGCTGCCCACCGCCCATGTGCTGCCCGACGCGCCTCGCGAGGGCGTGGTCATCAACCTCGCCGCGCGCCGGCTGTTTTACTATCCAGCGGTCGCCAAGGGCGCACCCCGCACCGTGATCACGCACCCGATCGGTATCGGTCGCGAGGGCTGGTCCACGCCGCTCGGCCGCACCCAGGTGGCCAAAAAACACGCCGCGCCGGCCTGGACCGTGCCAGCTTCGATCCGCCGCGAGCATGCTGCGCTCGGCGATCCGCTCCCCGCGATCGTGCCGGCGGGGCCGGACAACCCTCTAGGCAGCCATGCCCTGCGCCTGGGCTGGCCGAGCATCCTCATCCATGGCACCAACAAGCCGGCCGGTATCGGCCTGCGTGTCAGCCACGGCTGCATCCAGCTCTATCCGGAAGACATCGCGCCCCTGTTCGCGGCGGTGCCGGTGGGCACAGCGGTGACCGTGGTCGATCAACCCTATCTGGCCGGAGTCGGCCCGGACGGCCTGGTGCTGGAGGCGCACACGGCGGCGACCGCCGCCGGCAGCAAGGCCGGCGCCGCTGCGGTGAAGCGGGTCATCAAGGCTGCCCAGGCCCGCCAGCGTCCCGCAGACCGGGTCGCGGTGGACCTGGAGCGGGCACAGGCCGACGCCGCCCGTCGCACCGGCTATCCGGTGCCGATCGAGGTCGGCGCGCCGGACGCCGCGCCGTACCTTGCCGAGGTGCCCGCCGCACCCCTCTTATCTGCGCCCGATTCGGCGCCGCTGCCCGAAGATGGCGACTGGTATGTCGATCTCGGCAACTTCAAGTCCGAGCTCGGCGCGCGCCGGCTGATCGCCATGCTCGCCCACCAGGGCCCGCCCATCCCGGCCCAACGCCTGGCGCAGGGCCGGCAATACCAGGTCCTGGCCGGCCCCTACCCCACGCGGGCGGCGGCAACCGCAGTCGCCAAACGCATCGCGCGCGACCTCGACGAAACCGGCACGGCGATACGGCTCCCGCAGTTGGCGGACGCAACCCCGCGCTAACTCGCATCGCCGCACCCCGGCCCGCACCTGCGGCGGTGCCCCAGTCGCAGCCCCCGGTCTGATGGCCACCATCGACGCCCGCCGGACAATGGCCACAGGGCGCGGGAATCGTTTACAGGCATCCCCGGCTGGGCTAGCATCCGCGGCGATCCACCCCACCGTCCGCACCGCGAGACCGCCTGATGTCCGTCGAACCGAATCTCCGTCTGGGGCCGTTGCCGGCCCTGATCTTTTCCACGCGCTGGATGCAATTGCCACTGTATCTGGGCCTTATCGCTGCCCAGGGTGTCTATGTGATCCTGTTTGTGAAGGAGTTATGGCATCTCGTCACGGGTGCGATGAATCTGGGCGAACAGGAAGTGATGCTGATCGTGCTGGCGCTGATCGACGTGGTGATGATTTCCAATCTGCTGGTGATGGTGATCATCGGCGGCTACGAGACTTTCGTCTCGCGGTTGAGACTCCAGGGCCATCCCGATCAGCCCGAATGGTTGTCCCATGTGAATGCTTCGGTGCTCAAAGTGAAGCTGGCGATGGCGATCATCGGCATCTCCTCCATTCATTTGCTGAAAACCTTTATCGAGGCGGGTTCGTTGGGCGCCCTGCCGCCCTGCGCGACGGTGGCAGCCGGCATGAAATGCGCGACCGCTACCGAAGCCGGGGTGATGTGGCAAACCATCATCCACATGGGGTTCATCCTGTCGGCGCTGGGCATTGCCTGGACCGACAAGATCATGCAGGGCACTGTGCCGCGCGTCATCCACCACGATTAGGTCGCACCCGCACCTGCCAATGATTTTCTCGAGTCGCGGGTTGCCAACGGGGCTGTGCGGGCGAGCGGGTCACAGGTATTGCGGTCCTCGCAATACCTGATCGGCCCCGATATTCCGGGGCGACAACCCTATTCCACCGCCGTCATCACCGCGAGTTTGTCGATCCCGGCGCGCTGAATCACGGCCATGACCTTCGCAACACGCCCATAGCCGACACCGTTATCGGCATTCAGTTGCAGGCTCAGGTCCGGACTTGCGGCCTTGAGCTCTCTGAGGGTCGGATCAAGCGCTTCGAACGCAATTTCTTTCTGATCGAGAAAGATGCGACCGTCGCGTTCGATGGTCACGCTGGCCGAGCGCTTCACGTCCGGCGCGGCGGTGGCAACGGTCTTGGGCAAGGTGACCCGGACCGCGTTGTTGAGCAGCGGCGCGGTGATCATGAATACCACCAGCAGCACCAGCATCACGTCGACGAGGGGCGTCACATTGATCTCGCTCATCAGCGGATCGTCTTCGCCCTGGGTATTGAAGGCCATGTTTTATACCTTCGCGACCGGAGCGGCTTCAGCGGTGGGCAGCGCCACTTCCACGAAGTCGGTGGCAAAGCCATCGAGGGCGGCAGTGGCCATGCGTTGACGGCGCAGCAGGATGTTGTAGGCCACTACTGCCGGAATCGCCACCGCGATGCCGACGGCAGTGGCGATCAAGGCCTCGCCGATCGGACCCGCCACCACGTCGATGCTGGCCGTGCCCGCGCGGGAGATATCCTGCAGCGCATGGCGGATACCCCAGACGGTGCCGAACAGCCCCACAAAGGGCGCGGTGCTCCCGATGCTCGCGAGCCAGGGCAGCCCCGCCTCCATGATTTGCCGCTCGCGCCGTAACTGGGCGCGCAAGGCGCGCTCCAGACGTTCGCGCGGACTGCCTTGCTGGGCAAGGTTATGCGCGCCGGTCCTTGCATGCAGCGTGGCGAGTCCCGCCTGCGCCACCCGCGCGGCGGGACCGGAAAACCGCGCCGAGACCGCGCCGAGATCCGTGGCGGCCCAGAACGCCCGGGTAAAGGCGCGATTGCGCGTGGCCGCGCCCAAGTGTTGCAGGATTTTCACCGGGATGATGGTCCAGCACACGACCGAGAATGCAATCAGTAATAGCAGGGTAGCGTTGACGAGCGTCGATGAGGCGGTTCCAAACATGTGCGCCGGCCGGCTTTATTATGAAAGACGGGCTACTGTAACCCAAGCGGTGATCGGCGTTCCATCTTCCAGGCCCCCGCCTTGCGTTGGGAAGTGAAGCTGACGAACGCCTACCGCGAGACCGGACAGAAGCAGCGCTGTATCCGCGAATTCTGCTACGCAGCAGACAGCTGGAATCGCAAGCGCCGTTATTTGCCAAACCAACGCGCCCGACAGCACATCAGGCGAAAAACGGTGAAATATCCGGGCTAATCTCTGTGTTTTTTCATCCTGTCCACGTCCTCGGGTATCCCGACAACCCGACAGCGAAGCGCTGTCGAGTCCACAGTTTGCGCGTTTGTTGCCCGACACTGTGCGGCACCGAATACAGCCGGATTGCTGCGCATGCCATCGCACCTCTGACGATTTAGCGAACTACAGCCATTAATTATTAAGTACCGCGCCCAGATGACCCCTCGCCCGCGACCTGCGTGCCCGCCAGCGTGTCCTGCACCCACACACTGGTTATCTCAGTACGGCAGCGTACAGACGTTGGCCACCCTCACCGCTATCTTATGAATTTGTGCCGACAGTTGTAACTGTGTCGACGCCGCACTCAGGCGATAGTCGCAGTCGTCGTCCCTGAGATGATCCTGAACAAGCCACCGAAACCAAA
>JBKHWK010000129.1:0-4147 GCA_046566625.1 Gammaproteobacteria bacterium | reverse complement strand
ACGGACATGCCGGCCTCCGCCTGTTTCAAGGCGGCCATCATCTGACTTTCCGTGAATTTCGAAGTGCGCATCTTCATATCCTGACAAGGGTTAGTTTGCCAGAAGTCTCTACTTTTGCGTGTCCAGACTCAGGGGGAGCTTACAGGAGGAATGTTCGCTATTACTTACTACCCGTATCGATCCTAGAAAGGACATCTTCGGACACTTCCATAAAATGACGATAGACTTCTAGGTCTTTCGTCTTTAAGACGCTATCTAGCTTGGCGCGAAGCTGGTGAAGTATCCGGCGTGCGTCGTCAATTTGGCCTTGGCGTTCGCAATACTGCGCAAAGTATATTTCCGTGCTTCCCTCAATTTCAAGATTCGTATATCCAAGTTCAACAACATTATTGTGCAGTAACTCGACCGTTCCGAACGGGGCATCACGATCACAAAGCAGTCTCATCTTCCATTCCGCCACACGGCGCTTGACTTCCAGCTTCTGTTCTTCAGACGATACCATTGATAGGCACGATGCCTCGGCCTCATCAAAAACGGGAACGATCTCATCTGCCTGCATTTTGAATGCACGAGCTGCCGTGCGTTCCAATAATCGCGCGACGTCCCTAGAGTTATTTTCCCCGTTACTCATAGAAATATCCTACTGGAACCTCCAGTAATCGCACCTGACAGAACCGCTACCTGTTATCGCAATATCGGGCCATGTCCCCCCGTTACGAACACACTGATCTCGGCATACGCCACAGCGACTGCTTCCATAAACACTTCCCGGGAGGTCGGCCAGAGATGAATCTAAGCACCTAGTAAAATGCTCTTCACAACTAGGATCGTCATCATCCCCTCCAAAGCAGCCGTCCTCATCACCACAAATAGCTGTAATAGCGATAAATGTTAATGTCGCAGCACACCATTTGAGCCCCTCAATTAACGGTGGAACAACCCAAGGAAGTGCAATCGCCGCTTCGCCCGTAGGATCAGTAAACTTCAGCGGGTTCGCTTCGGCATATAAGTAAGTATTCAGTCCACCGCGCAACCCAATCGGATCACTGGTGATGTACCGTCCGGTGGCCGGGTCGTATGTTCGGAAGTAGTTGTAATACAGCCCCGTCTCGTGATCGAAGTACTGCCCCGGAAAGCGCAGGTTGACGGTGCGCAGTTGCAGGCTGGGCGGGGCATCGCCGAAGGCCGGGTTCTCCCAGCGCCACACCGGGATGCCGGCCTGGTCGGTGCCCAGGCGCGGGGTGGCCAGGTGATCGGTGTGCAGGTAGGTCGGGGTCTCGACATCGAGCGGGCCGTCGAGCTGGGCCAGGGCTCGTCGCCAAACCACACATAGCTGCGGATCGGGGAGCCGTCCGGGGTGGTCTCGGCCAGCAGCCGGCCACCGGCATCGTAGTGAAACACCACGTTCGTCATCCCTTCCTTGTGGGTGCGCAGGCCCAGGGCATTGTAGCGGTAGTGGGTGATGCTCGCCGTGGTCTCAGCGCTGGCCAGGCGCCCGGCCTGGTTGTAGGTGAAGGTCTGAACCGCCCCGGGTTTCGTGGAGGCTCCAACACTTGGTTGCCGGCGGCATCCAAGCTCAGGACGCGGCTGGTCGCCGGGGTGGCGATGGCAGTCAGGCGGTTGCTGGCGGGGGCGTAGCTGCCTCGGGAGTGCCCCCGACCAGCGCGCTGGTGCGGTTGGGGTCGTAGGTCCGCTCCCAGGTATCGAGTCGGTCGACCCCGATGGGAATTCAATTCGCAGGGGTCTCGCCGTGCCATCGACCATATGTGGTTGATTGTGATGCTAGGATGCGAGAACTGCCCCTTTCTGGCGACGACACGGGAATCCACACCGTATGCATCGAGGCCACCGCCGAATTTCTCGAATTCTCCCGCCAGTGCGGCAACGATCTGTTTATTCCGGTCCCGGGCTACCGCTTTCCCGGCCTCCGGCCGAGAGACCACTGGTGCCCGCGCGCGGCGCGCCGGAGATTGCGCGCCACCCACGAGGAAACCCTGACGATGGTCGATCTGGAGACGCTCAAGCAGTTCGCGCTCGACCTCACCTGATCGACCGCCGCCTGTGACCTTCGAAATCGCCTTGGTGTTCCTGGTCATCGCCGGGGCGCTTTACCTGTTCGCCAGCCAGAAGCTTCCGCTCGACATCACTGCGTTTCTGACCCTGGTCACCGTGGTCGCCATTCCACTGGTGGGCGATCAGCCCTGGCTGCAGGCACGCGGCATCGACCTGCCGGCGGCCTTTCCCACGGTGGCCGAAGGCCTATCCGGATTCTCCAGCACCGCCACCATCACGGTGCTGGCGATGTTCATTCTCTCCGCCGGCATCGAACGCTCCGGTCTCATCTACCTGCTCGGCAAGCGGCTGTTTCCCCTGGTCGGCGGCTCCGAGCTGCGGGTGCTGCTGATGATCGCGGCGCTGGTCGGCCTGCTGTCGGGGGTGATCAACAACACCGCGGCGGTGGCGGTGGCGATTCCCCTGGTCCTGGAACTCGCCCGGCGCGGCGGGCTGCAGGCGTCGCGGCTGCTGATCCCGGTGAGCTTCTTCGGCATGCTGGGCGGCACCCTGACCCTGATCGGCACCTCCACCAACATCCTGGTGTCCTCGGTTCTGAGCCAGACCCCGGCCTTTGGCCGCCCCCTGGAGATGTTCGAGTTCACCCCTCTGGGCCTGATCGTGCTGGCCACCGGCCTGATCTATTTTCTGAGCGTCGGCCGCTGGCTGCTGCCGGCCCGGGATCCGATCGGGCTGCAGGGCAGGGAGAAACCCGGCTATCTGGTGGAACTGCGCGTGAACGAGGACAGCCCCCTGGTGGGCCAGAGCCTGACCGACGCCGATTTCATGCAGCGTACCGGCGTCGAACTGGTCAAGCTGGTGCGCGGCAACAGCACCCATATCGACAGGGCCGCCACCCTGGGCGTGGTCGGTGGCGACATCCTGGTGGTGCGCGGCCAGGAACGCCAGATCGCCGACCTGATCAAGAATCCGGTGGTGACCCTGTTGTCCGATTTCGGGCTCTCGCGCATGGTGCGCGGCGACGGCTACCTGGTGCGCCTGCTGCTCCGCGGTCGCGACCACTTCAACGGCGCCAATGCCGCGCAGACCGACCTCTGGGGCCTGTGCCGCGCGCGCCTGCTGGGCATCGAGACCGACAGCCCGGAGTCCCGTCGCCTTGCCGATCAACCCCTGCACGCGGGCGATATCGTGCTCGCCGAAGTCTCGACGACCGAAGTGGCCAACCTGGGAACCCGCACCGATGTACAGGTATTGGCGGAGCTCCGCGACGACTTCGACCGCGCCCGCATGTGGCGCGCCGGCGGCATCGTGGCCGCCGTGGTCGCCGGTGCGGCGCTGACGCCGCTGCCCATCGTGGTTACCGCCCTGGCGGGGGTGATCGCCATGGTGGTCACTCGCTGCCTGTCGCGGGAAGACCTCTACACCGGGGTTTCCTGGCAGGTGATCTTCCTGCTCTCCGGGGTCATTCCGCTGGGCATCGCCATGACCAAGTCCGGTGCCGCCGCCTGGCTGGGGGAGCTGTTCGCCGCCCAGGCGATCACCTGGCACCCGGTACTGGTGCTGATGGCGCTATACGGGGTCACCACGCTGCTCACCGAGATCGTCAGCAACAACGCCTCCGTAGTCATCCTCATTCCCGTGGCGGTGTCGATCGGCCAGCAACTGGGGATCGACGTCCTGCCCCTGTGCCTGGCGGTGATGTTCGCCGCCTCGACCAGTTTCCTGAGCCCGGTGGGCTATCAGACCAACACCATGATCTACGGTACCGGACTGTACCGCTTTCTCGACTTCGCCCGGGTCGGCGCGCCGCTCAATGCCCTGTTGATGGTGGTGACCAGCCTCGCCATCTGGGTGCTCTGGCTGCGTTGAAACCACCCGCCGAAGGCCATAACCAAACCGCTGCGGCAGTCTCTCAGGCCCTGGCGCGGCGCCGGGTTTTGCGGACGCCGAGCAGGGGTTTTAGAAACCGCCCGGTGTGGGATTCGGGGCAGCGGGCAATGTCTTCCGGGGTGCCGGTGGCCAGAACCAAGCCGCCGCCGCTGCCGCCCTCGGGGCCCAGATCGATGACCCAGTCGGCGGTCTTGATGACATCGAGATTGTGTTCGATCACCACCACGGTGTTGCCGTGATCGCG
>JBKHWK010000128.1:0-4167 GCA_046566625.1 Gammaproteobacteria bacterium | reverse complement strand
GTGCCGTCGAAATCCCGTTGCTCGTCGGCGCCGCAGCCCGGTGCCAGACGCTGCGCCGACCAGCCGCAGCCGCCAGCGTCCATGGCTTCTTCCAGCAGGCGGCAGATTTCGGCTTCTTCTGCCGCGGTCGGCAGGGCGCCGGCCTTCGCGCGCTCCATGCCCATCACCCAGGTCAGCAAGGGCGCGACCGGGACGTAGGGCAGAATGTTGATCGCTTTCGGGGTGCGGTCGATGCTGTCGAGATAGTCCGGGAAGGTCACCCAGTCCCAGGGCATGCCCGCTTTCATGGATTCGAAGGGGATGGCCTCGACGCGCGTCATCGACAGCATGGAGCGCTCGCGCAGCTCGGGCGCCACCGGCGCGAAGCCGAACCCGCAGTTGCCGATCACCACCGAGGTGATGCCGTGCCAGCCGGACAGCGTGCAGTAGGGGTCCCAGAACAGTTGGGCGTCGTAGTGGGTATGAAGGTCGATGAAGCCAGGGCAGACATGCTTGCCTTCAGCGTCGATCACCTTGGCGGCGTCCTTGGCGTCGAGGCGGCCGATTTTGGTGATCGTGCCGTCCTTGATGCCGATATCGGCGCGGTAGCGCGGAATGCGGGTGCCGTCGAAGATCGTGCCGTTCTTGATGATGGTGTCGAATTGCGTCATTGAAAACCTCCCGGTAAGGGGGCCGGAGGAACCTGAAGCGGCGGTTGTCGGTTTTAGTCGCAATGCCTCAGGGGTAGGCCCCTTGTTATGTTGTAGCCAGTTTGGTGTAAGCGGTAGTTAGGTTCGGCTGACTATAGACCAGCGCGACGCCAATGCACAGCGCCGCCAGATGAGGGTCTGGCCCGTCGGTTTCCAGTCAGGGGCCTGGTTTCGCAACCGCAGGCCAAGCCGTGGCGCCGACGCAATGCGGATGAAAAAATCTGGTAGGGAAGACTATCGTTAACGGTAACGAAGGGTTGGCCGCGCAACTAAGCAGAGGGCTGCCGCAGGAGTTTTACCGCAAGCTGTTAGGCAATGCCGTAGGCGCGCGCGGTCTGCAACAGCAGCAGGCGGTCGGTGGGGTCCAGGGCAACGAACTCGCAGCCGACGTGTTGTTGCCGCAGCCCACCGGGATCCTTTTGTTGCCAGGCGACTCGAATCCCGGCGTCAATGGCTACCATACCCTTGTCGGGGTGGGGCAGGTGGATGGTGACCAGGCGTGAACCCGGCGTGGCCAGCCTTTCGTGCACATGCAGCATCATGCCGCCGGTGGCGATATCGCCCAGGTAACCGATCACCTTGTGGCTGGCATGGTCGTATATCTTGGCAAGCGCGACGAAGCGGGTGCGCCGTGAACGGCGGGGATCGATAGCGGCGGGTCTGGATTGGGGCGCTGACATCGGTGGATGATAGCCATCCGCCCGGGCGCTGCCAAGCGGCAGTCGAGCCTGCAGGCGACGGACGGACTGCACTCGGGACTCAGCGGACGACGATTGGCGAACGACACAACGACACAACGAGGAATACATGGCGGGTAACGGGTTGTCGGTCTGGATGTTGGGGCTGCAAATGTTCGCGGTGGGCGTGCTCGCCTTGCTGGTCATGGGTGTGCTGGCGATCCTGTGGATGTACATCCAGGATGTGCGCCAGAAGCGCCACGCGATCCGCCGCAACTTCCCGGTGATCGGGCGCTTTCGCTATTTCTTCGAGCATCTCGGACATTTCTTTCGCCAGTATTTCTTCGCGATGGATCGCGAGGAAATGCCGTTCAACCGCGCGCAGCGCACCTGGGTCTATCGCGCCGCCAAGAACGTCGACAGCACCCTCGCGTTTGGCTCCACGGCCAACCTGACCGCGCCCGGCGCCGTGCTCTTCGTGCCGGATGTCTTTCCCGCTCTGGACGCGGATGCGGTGACGGCCGATCCGCTGCTGATAGGCCCGCACTGCGCCAATCCCTATCTGGCGCGGTCGTTCTTCAATGTGTCCGCGCTGAGCTATGGCGCCATTTCGAAAGTGGCGACGCTGGCCCTGTCGGGAGGCGCCGCGCGTGCCGGGTGCTGGCTAAATACCGGCGAGGGCGGGCTTTCCGAGCATCACCTCGATGGGGGTTGTGATCTGGTATTTCAGATCGGCACCGCCAAATACGGTGTGCGGGATGCCCAGGGGCACCTCAGCGACGAGCGCCTGCGTGAACTCGCCGCGCACCAACAAATAAGAATGTTCGAGCTCAAGCTGAGTCAGGGCGCCAAACCCGGCAAGGGCGGCATCCTGCCGGGAATCAAGGTAACCGAAGAGATCGCGCGCATCCGCGGTATTCCGGTCGGGCGGGATTCCATCAGCCCCAACGGCCACCCCGAAGTGCGCGATGTCGAACAGTTGCTCGACATGACTGGCCATATTCGCGCGGTCACCGGCAAGCCCGTCGGCTTCAAGCTGGTGATCGGCGGTAGCGGGTTTCTCGACGAGCTCTGTCGGGCGGTGCTGCGTCGCGGGCTGGAGCAGGCCGCGCCGGATTTCATCACGCTCGACAGCGGCGACGGCGGCAGCGGCGCGGCGCCCCAGAGTCTCATGGATCATGCCGGGCTGGGTATTCGCGAGACCCTGCCCGCCGTGGTGGACACGCTGCGCGAGTACGGGCTGCGGGAGCGCATCCGGGTCATTGCGGCCGGCAAGCTCATCCTGCCTGTCGACGTGGCCTGGGCGTTGTGCGTGGGGGCCGATTTCATAGTGTCGGCGCGAGGCTTCATGTTCGCGCTGGGTTGCATCCAGGCGATGCAATGCAACCGCAACACCTGCCCGACCGGAGTGACCACCCACAATCCGGACTTGCAGCGCGGGCTGGACCCCGCCGACAAGGCGGCGCGCGTCGCCCATTACGTCGCCAATCTGACCCGCGAAGTGGGTGTGATCGCCCACAGCTGCGGCGTGCGCAGTCCGCGGCATCTGCAACGCAGTCATGCCCGCATCGTCACCGAATTCGGCCAATCCGTACCCCTGGACCGCTACTACGCGAAAGCCGAGGCACAGAATCCGGTGTTTCCCCGTTGATTTCGCCACGCTTACTGCGCGACGTGGATTTCCGCTGCCGCGTTCCCAACACCACCTGACCGGAGTGTCGCCAATGTCCAACCTGATCACCACCTACGGCAAACTGCATCAGCAACTGTTCCGGCGCCTGCGCCATCTCGACGGCCTGCCGCCGCTGCTGCTGAGGCTCTATCTCGCACCGGTCATGATCGCGGTCGGGTTGCACAAGTTTCACAACTGGGACGACATGGTCGCCTGGTTCGGCAATCCGGACTGGGGGCTGGGGCTGCCGGCCCCGACGCTGATGCTGGCGCTGGCGGCGAGCGCCGAATTGTTCGGCGGACTCGCGTTGTTGCTCGGCCTCGCGGTGCGCTGGTTCGCGCTGCCCCTGATGATCACCATGGTGGTCGCCACCACCACGGTGCACTGGCAGCACGGCTGGTTCGCGATTGCGCCCGGCGATCCCGATACCAGCACCGCCAAGGTGCTGGCGATGGCGGGCATACCGGCCGCCGAGCGCAGTCTGGAGAACAGCGTTGCAGTGGGGGAGCGGGTGAGCGCGGCCCGCAACCTGTTGCGGGAACACGGCAACTACGACTGGCTGACAGAAAAGGGCAATTTCGTGGTGCTGAATAACGGCATCGAATTTGCCGCGACCTACTTCATCATGCTGCTCAGCCTGTTTTTCTCCGGGGGTGGTCGTTACGTCAGCCTCGATTATTGGCTGGCCCGTCGCACCGGCGCGATCACTACCGATTGAGCGCGCCGGTGCGGCCCGACCCCCGTGCTACAATCCCGCCGATTTTCGATCCCGCCGCCTTTCGCATTCTGCGGGCGGCCGCAACTGGAGTCGTGAATAATTTCCAGCATGAATGATCCCCAGCAATCGAGCCCGGCGGCCACCGGATCCGGCCGCCGCCCCCGTGGGCGCGGCAATCGCGCCGACCAGGCCGCCACCGCCGCGAAGGTGGATTGGCATCCGGACGAGTTCCCGGTTGAGCCCCAGGCGGGCATGGTGCGGTTTCAGGATCTGGATCTCGCGCCGAGTTTGCTGCACGCCATCGCCGATCTGGGGTTTCGCTACTGTTCGCCGATCCAGGCGCGCGCGCTGCCCTTTGCGTTGCGCGGCCATGACGTGGTGGGTAAAGCCCAGACCGGTACCGGGAAAACC
>JBKHWK010000127.1:0-4259 GCA_046566625.1 Gammaproteobacteria bacterium | reverse complement strand
ACGATCACCATCTCGCTGCTGTCGCTGGGAAACAGGGCTTCGTTGATTACCTCGGTGAGGTTCTGGTGGTAGCCGCTGGTGAGGTATTCGAAAGCCTTGGCAGCCCGGTCGGGGGTGTCCAACAGGCCGGGGCGATTGGGGTCTTCACCGATGCTTTCGATAATTTTGCGGTATTGCTCTTTCATCACGTGGAGGCCGTCGGTAGCGGAGGGCTACCCTAAGTGAGGAAGCCTGAAAGGTAAAGACTTGCTCCAGCCCGGCATCCCGTGCCGGCCGCTAGCGGCTCGGCGGCCGATAGACTTTGATCGGCCGATAACTCTTGTGGTACGAGGGCTGCTTGGCCCAGCGCAGGCCGGCACTGATGCCGCCGTCGACAGCGATGGCCTGGCCGGTGACGAAGGTCGATTGATCGCTGGCCAGCCAGCTGGCCATGGCGGCGATGTCCTGGGGCTGACCCACGCGCGGAATGGGCTGGGTGATCTTGTAGTCGAGGTCGGCCAGTTTCTCATCGCGTCCCACGGTGTTGGTGGCGAGCGGCGTGGCGATGAAACCCGGGCAGATGGCGTTCACCCGGATACTGTTTTCGCCTACTTCCAGGGCCACGGATTTGGTGAGATGGATCACCGCCCCCTTGGCCACCGAGTACAGATGCGGGGTGTGCCCCGCGATCAGTCCGGCGACGCTGGCGGTATTGATGATGCTGCCGCCACCCTGGCGTTTCATCACCGGAATCGCGTGTTTCATGCCCAGAAACACGCCTTTCAGCAGCACGTCGAAGGTGATGTCGAAGTCTTCCACCGGGGTGTCTTCCAGTGGCCCGATGGCGCCGCCGAACCCGGCGTTGTTGAAAATGCAGTCGAGCCGGCCCCAGCGCGTCACGGCGCCGGCGATCGCGGCCTTGACCTGGTCTTCCCGGGTTACGTCGACCGCGGTGAACAGCGCGTTGGCGCCCAGTTCGGCGGCAAGCTTTTCGCCGCGTTCCTGCTGCATGTCCGCGATGACGACGCGCGCGCCCTCGGCGACGAAATGTCGCACCGTGCCCTCACCGATGCCGCTCGCGCCCCCGGTGATCAACGCTACCTTGCTCTCTAGTGTGCCCATGGTTTACTCCCCTTGTGATGAAAAATGGTCCGGGGATAAAAACAGGTCGCCCAGCGGGGGTCAATGCGCGGGCGCTGCGCGACCCGGCTGTGCTAGTCTCGACCCATAAGAACGATTCTGCGGGGGCGTGATGGCCACTGATTCGCAAGACTCTGATTCACGGGGCTCTCATTCATCGAGCTATGACCGCGAGCGTGAAATGCTGGAGCATTTTCTGCTGGCGACGCTGCGCGCGTTCGAGGCCGAGTTCGAGGACATCCGCTTCGACGCGGGCGAGCTGGCGGCGTCCCAGGAGCGTTTGCGGTTGGCATTGGCGGATCTGGTGCCCGCCACGCGGCACGGTCTCGCGGAACTGGTACCACCGCCGGGCCGCGAGGAGCTTCACCGCCGTCTGCTCGACGCCGCGACCCGCTGCGAAGACGCCGCGCAACTCTGGCGGCAGGGGCGCGGTGCGACCTTCATCAATGCCTTTGTGCAGAGCCGGCAACTGCTGGTCGAAGCGTTGACCGCGCTCTATGCGCTGCGCGCCGAACTGCCCGTGCTGTCCGCGTGCTTTTGGGATGACGTGGACCGCGCCCGGCAGCAATCCCTGGAGCAGCCGGCCACGGATGCCGTCGCGCCGGTGGGCTTGTTGCAGGTGGCGGCGGGTGAGGATCACGAGCGCTATGCGCTCTATGTGCCGGAGAATTACTCCCCGGCGCGGGAGTGGCCGCTGATCGTCGCTCTCCACGGCGCGTCCGGTACCGGCGACGAATACCTCTGGACCTGGCTGCGACTCGCCAAAACCCACGGCTATCTGGTGCTGGCGCCCAAATCCACCGACATCACCTGGTCGATTCTCGAACCCCACCTGGATATTGCGTCGGTGACCGGCGCCATCGATCGGGTGTGCGATGAATACAAAATCGAGCGCGGGCGGGTGTATCTCACCGGCCTGTCGGACGGCGCCACGTTCAGCTATCTGCTGGCGTTTCTGGCTCCTGAGTATTTCGCCGGCGTGGCGTCGATCGCGGGTGAGTTGAGTCAGGTCGCGGAGCCTTTACTGCGTCGTCGGGAAGGCCGCGAGGTGCCGCTGCTGGTGGTACACGGAGCGCACGATCACATTTTCCCGATCGAAACGGTGCGCAGTACCAGTGGGCTGCTGGCCCATCTCGAATACGACATCCGCTTTGACGAGCTGCCGGACTGGGGCCACGCCTATCCCTACCGGATAAATCGCGAACGGGTGCTGCCCTGGTTCGAGGCGTTGGCGGCGCGGCCCCACCCCGGCTGAGCGGTAGACCGAATGCCGGCACCTGACCGGGTTGGATGTTCAGGATGTTCCCATTCGCTGGCCTTTGGCGTAGAATCGCGCGCCTTCGCCGTGCCGTGCAGGTGCGGAAGCAGACTAGAGCACACACCAGGACATGTCATGGTAAAGATCCGATTGGCTCGTGGTGGGGCGAAAAAACGTCCCTTCTATCATCTGGTTGTCACTGACGACAGAACGGCACGCGATGGCCGCTTCATCGAGCGCGTGGGGTTTTTCAATCCCATCGCCAAGGGCGGTGAAGAGCGCTTGCGCATCGACGCCGCGCGTGTCGAGCACTGGAGCAAACTGGGTGCGCAGGTAACGCCGCGGGTTGCCGACCTGGTGCGTGAAGCCGGTAAGCGTGCGGCGGCCCAAGCCACCGCCTGAGCCCGTGTCGCGCCCGGCGAATCCGCAGGAGGCGCCGGAGCAGCCCCTGAAAATCGGCCGCATCGCGGGCGTGTACGGCATCAAGGGCTGGGTAAAAATCGAATCCAGCACCGCGCCGGTCCACAATATCCTGAACTATCGGCCCTGGTGGCTGTGTGAAGCAGGCGTCTGGCGGATCTTGGAGCACGATGCCGGGCGGATGCAGGGCCAGCAAGTGGTGGCCCATCTTGTGGGCGTGGATGATCGGGATCAGGCACGGCGGTACTGCCACCTCGACATTCATGTCGGGCTGGCCCAGCTGCCGGCCCTTCCCGAAGATGAATATTACTGGCATGAGTTGATCGGACTGGCGGTGTACGGGCGCGCCGACGGAGACCGGGTGCGACTGGGCACGGTGACCGAACTGATCGAAACCGGCGCCAACGATGTGCTGGTGGTGCGCGGCGACGACCAGAGCCGCGACCGCGCAGAGCGACTCATTCCTTATGTCGACCCGGTGGTGCTCGCGATTGATCGCGCGGCAGGCACCATGGATGTGGACTGGGATCCCGATTACTGAAAGGTCGGTGCATCCATGAAAGTCGCGGTAGTGACATTGTTTCCGGAGATGTTCGGAGCCTTGGTCGATTACGGCGTCAGCGGTCGCGCGGTGCGCAACGGTTTGCTGGAAATCCGCTGCTTCAATCCGCGCGACTACACCGCGGATCGCCATCAGACGGTGGATGATCGCCCCTACGGCGGCGGACCCGGCATGGTGATGCGGCCCGAGCCCCTAGGGGCTGCCATCGCCGAAGCGCGGGCGTGGACACAGGGTGCGCGGGTGCTGTATCTGTCGCCGCAAGGCCGGGTGCTGCGCCACGATGGGGTGATGGAGATGGCCGGCGCCGCGCGGGATCTGATCCTGATTGCGGGCCGTTACGAAGGCATCGACGAGCGCATCGTGGCGCTCGAAGTCGATGAGGAATGGTCCATCGGCGACTATGTGTTGAGCGGTGGAGAATTGCCGGCGATGGTGCTGCTGGACGCGCTGATCCGGCAACTGCCGGGAGCGCTCGGCGACGCCGACTCGGCACAGCAGGACTCTTTTGTTGCGGGTCTGCTGGATTGTCCGCACTATACGCGGCCGCCGGAATATCGGGGTCTCGGCGTGCCCGAAGTGCTGTTGTCCGGCGATCACGGCGCCATCGAGCGCTGGCGGCGCCAGCAGGCGCAGGCGCGCACGGCGGCGCGGCGTCCGGACCTGCTGGCGGGACCCTAGCGGCGCATCGCATGAGTGACGGGAGTTCCGTCGACGAATTGCACTACCGAATTGCATTACTGAATTGCATTACACAGTGGCGGTCAGGATCCGGTTCCCGCGCTGGGACGAAGTGGACACCGACCAACCGACGGCATTACGCGGGAGAAGACTATGAGCAAGAATCCAGTTATCGCGCAGATCGAAACCGAACAGATGGGCAAGGAAATCCCGGACTTTCGT
>JBKHWK010000126.1:0-4389 GCA_046566625.1 Gammaproteobacteria bacterium | reverse complement strand
AGCATCTCCTGAGGCAGCAATCGCTCCTTCACCTCAGAGCCAGGCGTCACCAGGCCGTTCACGTCCTGGGGGCTTTGCATGGTGGCGATGCCGCCGCCCATGATGTTGCTCTCGCCCCAGCTGACCACCTGCTTGCCGACGCGCAGAGCCAGCTGCCGATCCGCCACGGTCCAGGATCCATAGACGAAGGCGTCCAACAGCGTCGCCTTGTTGGCCGCATCCTGGGAGCCGTCCGGGACACCGTCGAGGGTGCCTCCCGGAGTACGGCCGAAGCAGTTGTCGCAGTCCTTGGAATTCAGCGTGTAGTCGTACAGGTACTTGAAGCGGGTGAAGAACCCGTAATTGCCCTTGGCGATGCTCAGCTCGCCCAGATAGGTCAGCGGAGTCGAATAGATATCGCCCGCATCGTTGAAGATGTTCCAGTTGCCGCTGGCCGAAAAGGTCGGGTGCTTGGCGCTCTGGACCCGCATGGCAGTGGCGGCCGTCACGGTGCTGTCCAGATAGGCCTTGATCTCGGGATCCTGGAAATCGATCTTGAACGCCGCCGCCGGACCGGCCAGCAGCGCCAGGGCGCTTGCGCCCAACCCCCATTGCATGGCGCCCCTCAGACGCCCTGTGGTGCGAGAATGGCCCAATCCTGTTGAAGAATGTAAATAATCCACGGATATACCCCCGATTGTTATCAATTATGGGACAGGTGGCGTGAAACTAAGCCTCGCTGACCATGCTGTCAAGCGATTGACCTATGATTTTTAGTGCAGGGGCTTCATTGCGAGACCATGCGGCCAGTAATACCAGTGCGAAAACAGGATCTTGACGACCCTTATCGGACGTGCGCAGAGTGTGTCCGGCAACCGGATGCGGCGCCCCTGTCGCAACTTCGAAAATCGACGCGCACGACCGCGCCGCAAGCCATGGTGTCGCTGGCTGATCGTACAAATCCAGGATGAATCAGGAGGCAGGAAGACGCGGAACTACCGGCCTTGCCGTGTCGCACGCTAACAGCTTGTTGAAAAGCTGCTAAAGACGGACGCGACCGGCAGTGAGTGTCACTCGCCGTGACACAGAGGGCCACGAAGGAAGTGTTCGTCGCCCCTGGGGTGCACCGGGCAGCCCAGGGGCGAACTTCAGCGGAAACTGTTATTGATATTGGCGAGCGCCTGACCGCCCGGACACAAATCCGCCTCGCCGAGATCGCGCAGCGCGGTTTTGACCGTGCCCAGAATATGGTGAAGCTCCTGGCTGTCGGGATTGACGTAGAGCAAACCGGTGAGAATGCGACCCCGACGCTTGTGCTCGCGCACGGCGCGCAGGGCCGCATCGCGGTCACGCACAGAGTCCGCACCCTCCTTGTAGAGATGGATCACCGAGCCATCGTGGAGTGTCACTTCCTGGGTGTATCCCGGTTCGTAATCCGCCGTGATTTCCTTGCGCACCGGAACAAAATCCATCTTGCCGGTGGCCTCCATGTGGTCACGGACAAAATCGTAACCCTTGGTGGATTGTGGCGTGTCGTTGAAGGTCACGCAGGGCGAAATCACGTCAATGAATGCAAAGCCACTGTGGGCCAGGGCGCCCTTGATCAATGGCACCAATTGCGCTTTGTCGCCGGAGAAGCTGCGCGCGACATAGGTAGCGCCCAGTTGCAGCGCCAGCGCGCACAGATCGATGGCCTCATAGGGGTTCGGATCACCCTTTTTGCTCGCCGAACCGACATCGGCGGTTGCGGAATCCTGGCCTTTGGTCAGCCCGTAACAGCCGTTGTTCTCGACGATGTAGACCATGTTCAGATTGCGGCGGGTAGCGTGGGCAAACTGCCCGAGCCCGATGGAGGCGGTATCGCCATCGCCGGACACGCCCACATAGATCATTTCCCGGTTGGCCAGGTTGGCGCCGGTCGCGACCGAAGGCATGCGGCCATGCACCGAGTTGAAGCCGTGGGAGTTGCCAAGAAAATAGGTCGGCGTTTTCGACGAACAACCGATGCCGGAAATCTTCGCCACCCGGTGCGGCTCTATCGCCAGCTCGAAGCAGGCTTCGATGATGGCGGCGCTCACCGAGTCGTGCCCGCAACCCGCGCAGAGCGTCGAGAGCGCGCCCTCGTAATGCTTGCGCGTGAAGCCCAGTTCGTTGGTCGGCAGATTGGGATGGCGGAATTGGGGTCTGATATAGCTCATGGGTTGACTCCAGCAGTCTGTCGTCGCAATGGCACCACCTGCCCGCCGCCCATGCCGGAACGAATGGCATCGCGGATGTAGCGTGCGGTAATGGGCATGCCGGCGTAATAGGTCAGGGAACTAAGTTTGCGCGGATTGATATCGCACTCGCCGATCAGCAGTTTGCGCAATTGGCCGTCGCGGTTCTGTTCGATGACGAAAATCCGGTCATGGGCATCAATGAATTCGAGCACCGCGTCGCTGAACGGAAAGCCGCGAATCCGCAGCCCATCCAGATGAATGTTTTCGTCGCGCAGCAGGTCCAGCGCCTCTAGGGTGGAAGCCGTACTGGTGCCGAAGAACAGCACGCCGTCCGACACTGCCTTCTGTGCCGGATGGACCTCGGGCGCGGGCACCAGGGATTTGGCGGTCTCCCATTTTCCCAGCAGACGCTCCATGTTCCGCTGATACGCCTCGCCATCCTCGGTATAGACCGCGTATTCATCGCGGGAGGTACCGCGCGTGAAGAAGCTGCCTTTTGCCGGATGCGTGCCGGGATAGGTGCGATAGCAGATGCCATCGCCATCGATATCCAGGTAACGACCGAACCGCTCGCCGAGCGCATCGAGCTCTGCGGCGCTCAACACCTTGCCGCGGTCATAGCGACGGCTGTCATCCCACTGCAGCGGCTCGCTGAGATTGTCGTTCATGCCGAGATCGAGATCCGAAAGTACTATCACCGGAGTCTGCAAGCGATCCGCCAGATCGAAGCTGAGCGCGCCCATGTCAAAACATTCCTTGGGCGTGGCGGGAAACAGCAGCACATGCTTGGTGTCGCCATGGGACGCATAGGCGGCGGCGAGCACGTCGGACTGCTGGGTGCGGGTCGGCATTCCGGTGGACGGACCCGCGCGCTGAATATCGAACAGCACCACCGGGACTTCGGCGAAATACGCCAGGCCCAGAAATTCACTCATCAGGGACAGACCCGGTCCGGAAGTCGCCGTGAAAGCGCGCGCGCCGTTCCAGCACGCACCGATGGCGAGACCGATGGCGGCAAGCTCATCTTCCGCCTGCGCGATGGCGAATTTTTTCTGGCCGCTGCCGGGATCGATCCGCAACCGGCCACAGTATTTTTCGAACTCCTCCACTACCGACGTGGACGGCGTGATCGGGTACCAGCCGGCCACCGTGGCGCCGCCGTAGATGGCGCCGAGCGCCAGTGCCGCGTTGCCTTCCATCAGGATGCGGTCACCGACAACGTTGCGGCGTTCGACACGGATGCCGAGCGGACATGGGTAATGCTCGCGCGCGTACTGGTATCCCAGTTCGAGCGCGTGAATGTTGGGCGCGATCAACTTTTCCTTGCCCTTGAACTGTTCGCTGACGAGATCCTTGAGCACTCCGAACTCGATATCGAGCAGCGCCGCCAGAGCGCCGACATAGATCACATTCTTGAACAACTGGCGCTGGCGTGCCTGGGTGTATTCGTTGCGGCAGATCTCGGTCAGCGGCAGGCCGATGAAATGGATATCGTCGCGCATCATGCGCAGATCCAAAGGCTTGGTATTGTCGTAGATGCAATAGCCGCCGGACTCCAGATCGCGAATATCCGTGGCCATGCTCTGCGGATTCATGCAAACCACGGCATCGACTCCGCCGCGCCGCCCGGTGTAACCCCGGTCGTTGATGCGCACCTCGTACCAGGTGGGCAGCCCCTGGATATTGGACGGGAATATATTCTTCGGGCTGACTGGAATGCCCATCCGGAAGATCGCCTTGGCAAACATGTTGTTGGCACTGGCCGAGCCGGTGCCATTGACATTTGCAAAGCGAATCACGAAATCGTTCACGCCCTTGATGGTTTTCATAGAATCGGCGCCGCCTTGGTAACCTGATAGAGAAATTTCTGCATGTCCCACGCCGAGGTCGGGCAGCGCTCGGCGCACAGCCCGCAGTGCAGACACATGTCTTCGTCCTTGACCATGACACGCGCCGTTTTCAGCGCGGCCGAGACATACAGCGGCTGATCCAGATTCAGCGCCGGCATGCGGAGAGCCTGACGCAGGCGGTCCTCCTCGTCATTGGCGATAAAATTGATGCAGTCGGTGGGACAGATATCGACACAGGCGTCGCACTCGATGCACAGCGATTCCGTGAATACCGTCTGTACGTCGCAGTTGAGGCAGCGCTCCGCCTCCTTGTAGCCGGTGGCGACGTCGAAACCCAGTTC
>JBKHWK010000125.1:0-4502 GCA_046566625.1 Gammaproteobacteria bacterium | reverse complement strand
CCGCACTTCACCTATCGGCTCGATCACACCTACAACCGCCACCGCTTCCGTCTGCGCGGCGTCGAGCTCGACAAGATGCCGAGCGAGTATTTCCGCGAGAACATCTATGTGACTTTCCAGGACGACATCGTCGCCTTCACCATGCTGGAGGCCATGAATCCGCGCCGCATCATGTGGGCCAACGACTTCCCCCACAGCGATTCCACCTGGCCCTGGTCGCAAGAGCTGCTGCAAAAATATGTGGCGCCACTGCCCCAGGAGCAGCAGGACATGCTGCTGCACGACAATGTGGCTGCGCTCTATGGCTTGAACGCGGCCTGAGGAGGGCTGAATAGCCGTCATGCCCGCGCAGGCGGGCATCCAGAGCACTTTGAAAACTCTAGGGTTCCCGCCTGCGCGGGAACGACGATTACGTGGTTATTCGGCGCATCCCCAACCGAACCCGGGAAGACTTCGACTATGACCAATCACCATATGACACTGGAAGTGGCCGACGGCGTCGGCCTGCTCACCCTCAACCGGCCGGAGGAAGGCAATCCGGTGGTGCACGGCATGGTGCAGGAGCTGATCGAGAACGCCATCCGCTGCGACGAGGACCCGGCGATACGGGCGGTGGTGCTCACTGGCAGCGGGCGGTTTTTCTCGGTGGGCGGCGGCTTGAAGGATTTTGCGAGTCAGGGCGACCGGGTGTCGGCGCATCTGAAGCTGGTCACCCAGTTGTTCCACGGCGCCATCGCCAAGTTCAACCGCATGGCGCCGCCGGTGATCGCCGCCATCAACGGCACCGCCGCTGGCGGCGGTCTCAGCCTCGCGCTGTGCACCGATCTCGCGATAGCCGCCGAATCGGCAAAGTTCACCATGGCTTACACCAATGCCGGACTGCCGCCCGACGGTAGTTCCAGTTTTTATCTTGCCCGCATGGTCGGCATGCGCCGCGCCAAGGAGATGGCGCTGCTGAACCCGGTGCTGAGCGCGCAACAGGCACTCGACTGGGGTCTCGTCAATCGGGTGGTGCCCGACGCGCAACTGCTGGACGCGGCGCTCGCGATGGCGGCGCAACTGGCGCAGGGTTCGACCACGGCCTACGGCGAAACCAAACGCCTGATCCTGTCCGGTGCCACCGAAGGCCTGGAAACGCAGATGGAACTGGAATCGCGCGCCATCTCCGCGCTCGCCGGCAGCCGCGACGGGCGTGAAGGCATCGCCGCGTTTCTGGAGAAGCGCAAGCCTGTGTTCAGGGATTAGTGGGCGGCTGCGGGTTCGCTGGTTTGCGCGGGAACGGCGCCGGACCAGCGGCGTTTGCCTGAACCACTGCGGGTGTTCCCGAGGCGCGTTTCCATGCCCAATCTTTTCCAAGACCTACCCACCGGTCCCGAGGCCAACGAGCGCATCCAACATCTGTTGGATCGGCCGGGGCTGCGGATTGAGCGCATCGTCTCGACAGGTCAGGCGAGTCCTCCCGATTTCTGGTACGACCAGGCCGAGCACGAGTGGGTGGTGTTGCTGCAAGGAGCGGCGGAACTGACCGTCGCCATGCCCGACGGCCTGCGGACAGTGCATCTGACGCCCGGCGACAGCCTCGAACTGCCGGCGCATCGCCGCCACCGCGTCGAGTCCACCAGCGCCGACCCGCCGACACTGTGGCTGGCGCTGTTCTGGCCCGCCGACGCGCCCTGAACCGCCAGGACCATGCACGTATTACTGCTGGCCGACACCCATGGCGTGCTCGACCCGCGCATCGCGGAACTCGCTCAGGATTGCACGCTCGCGGTACACGCCGGCGATGTCGGTGCCAGCGCTGTACTGGAAACGTTGGCAGCGGCCGCCGGGCGGGTGCTCGCCGTGTGTGGCAATAACGATGTCCCGGCCAAGTGGCTGGGCGATCTCGCCGATTTGGCGGCCCTGCCGGAGCAGCTCGAAGTGCCACTGCCGGGCGGCATTCTGGTGGTGGAACATGGCCACCGGCATACCGCCAGCCGTCGGCATGCCCGCCTGCGTGCCGCCCATCCAACCGCCCGCGCCATGCTCTACGGCCACAGCCACCGCCTGCTGCAAGGCCTCGCTCCCGCCCCTTGGCTGCTCAACCCCGGCGCCGCCGGCCGCGCCCGCAGCAACGGCGGGCCGTCGTGCCTGGTGCTGGAAGCGGGTGTCGGAGAGTGGCGGATGACGTCCCATCGCTTCCCGCCTCTCGGGCACAGGGGGAGACGTCCTTGACGCGTGTCCTCACACCCAGAACTGCTTTACAGAAAACCGCATGGCCGCCCGGGATGTGACAATTGACTACTTTTCAGCAACCTCGACTATATAATCCCGCCGTGACAATGGTCGTAACGGCACAACCTTGACTACCTTCAACAGCACCGATCCTCGCGACATCCCGGCCTATTCGATTCCCGAGGCCGCGCATTACCTTGGCGTGCCCGCTTCCACGCTGCGCTCATGGTTCGTAGGCCAACCCTACAGCCATGGCGGCAAGCGCAAACAGTTCCATGCTGTCATAAGTCCGGCTGACCCCAAGTCCCGCAGCCTTTCGTTTTCCAACCTGGTCGAGGCCTATGTGCTGACGGCCATCCGCCGTAAGCACCGCATCGGACTGCCGACCATCCGGCGTGGCCTCGACTATCTGATCAAGCAGCTCGGCTCGGAACGCCCGCTGCTGGAGGAGCAGTTCGCCACGCATGGCACCAGGCTGTTCGTCGAACGGCTCGGGGAAATCATCAATCTTTCAAAACCCGGCCAGGTCGAGATGGCGGACCTGCTTCGCGCCTACCTCGAACGCGTCGAGCGCGACGCGAAGGGACTTCCCATAAAGCTCTACCCCTTCATGCGCTCGCAGCCTCCGCGCGATCAGCCGCGCACGGTGGTGATCGACCCGCGCCTCTCGTTCGGCAGACCGGTGGTTGCCGGCACGGGCATACCCACCGCCGTGCTCGCGGAACGCTTCAAGGCAGGGGACCAGGTACCAGCTCTGGCGAAGGATTATGGTGCAAGCGAAGAAGCGGTCTGGGACGCGATCCGCTGCGAGCTCGACCTCAAAGCAGCCTGAACCTGTCACCTTCTTCCTCGACGAATCGCTCGACAGCCTTTCCCTCGTAACAGCGTTGCGGGAGGCCGGCGCCCTGGTCGAGCGGCTGACCGACCACTTTCCCCGAGGAACCTTCGACGAAATCTGGCTGACCGAGGCCGGACGCAGGGGTTGGGTCGTCCTGACCCGCGACAAGCGAATCCGCTACCGCTATCTCGAACGCCTCGCTCTGCAAACCGCGCGTGTGCGGGCGTTCGTCTTCACAGGCGGCAACGTCACAGGAAGCGAAACCGGAGCCATCCTCGCCGGCGCCCTGAACCGACTCACCAGGATCGCCCAAGCCGACCCGGGTCCGTTCATTTACCACATCGGGCGGAGCGGGAGGCCGGTGCGGATGGATTGATATGCCCAGCGCGAACGATTCGGTGCTGGTCGAGTCCCGCAAGGGACGCTCAGGCAGTGCCCAGACCCAGCTCACGTGCCAGACATTTGGCAACCCGCCGGAAAAGCGCGGGGGCCACCGCGCCGAGTTTTGCCGCGTCCGCCGCTTCGATGGTGGCGATTTTCGCCGTGCGGATCACCGAAGGTACCGGCAGACCGGCCGCCGCAAGATTGTTCACCGGTACGTCGCCGGGCCATCCCCGGTTCTGCGCGCTGGTGATCATCACCACCCACAGCAGCCCGTGAGCGTCTTCGAGGCTACCGGCGGATACCACCAGCGCCGGCCGGGACTGCCGGGTCGCGCGGTCGGGGTGCGGAAGGCATCTTGATGACTTCGCCCTGCCTAAAGCTCGGCATAAGCCTTCGCGTCCGCCTCGGTGCTCCATTCGTGAAAGGTGCGGAACGGGTCGTCGGTCCTGCTGACTCTCCTTGCCTTGGTGAGGATCACCCGTTGATCGGCGATCTCGTACACCAACTCGTCGCCCGGCTCCAGATGCAGGGCGGCGCGAACGGGCTCAGGGATGGTCGTCTGCGCCTTGCTGGTCAGTTTGCTGCGAATCATGGATGGGGCGCTCGATGCCAGGGTTTTGGCCATGGTAAGGATTTTACTTTTCACCCCTCAACGGTGGGCGACGCCGGCCCGCAGCGGGGCAGCTGAGTCTGTCCCCAATTTACCCAATTAAATCACCCAGTGGCGTCAACAATCAGCGTCCACTTGCTGCCAACATCAACCTCATCGTTGACTGCTGGTCTCAAAAAGAAGTCCGCATGGGCACGCTACCCTTTGCTCACCCGGCAGGTAGCGCGTGCCCTCACCCCACATTCACCGGCACCAGCGTCATGGTGTCGTTGCCGAAAATATCGATGACTTTCACCGCCACGGTGTAGCGCCCCGGCCGGTCGTAGCTGTGCAGGGCGGTGGTCAGTTCCAGATCGCGGTTGCGGCGGGTGCGGAAGCTCTGATCTTCCCGTCGAATGACGGACACCGGCACTACGCTATTTTTCTTGCTTCAAACTGCGCGGGGCTCATGTAGCC
>JBKHWK010000124.1:276-4513 GCA_046566625.1 Gammaproteobacteria bacterium | reverse complement strand
GCACTAGCATGATCAGCCCCGGATCGGACATGATGAGGGCGTCCGGACCCATGGCGATCACCGGTTCCATGTCGCGCAGGTAGGTGCGCACCTTGTCGTTGTGGGGCGAAATGTTGCTCGCCACATAGAACTGCTTGCCGCCGCGATGGGCCTCGGCAACCGCTTCCGCCATGATGTCGAGGTGGTTGAACTCGTTGTTGCGTACGCGCAGGCTGTAGCGCGGCTGACCGGCGTAGACGGCGTCGGCGCCATAGGCGAAGGCGTAACGCATGCTTTTGTAGCTGCCGGCGGGCGAGAGCAGTTCGGGTTTCATGGGTGCGGTCGCGGGATGCGGTTGGGCATTTTACCAGCAGGCGCGGGTCCGCACGGCGGTTCGCCTCTTATAATGTCGGCTTCCGGATCACACACGGCGGCGCGCATGACGACCCTGGGTACTCCCTTCTCGGCTACCGCGACGCGGGTGCTGCTGTGCGGCGCGGGCGAATTGGGCAAGGAAGTCGCCATCGAGCTGCAACGCCTGGGTTGCGAGGTGATCGCCCTCGACCGCTATGCCCATGCGCCGGCCATGCAGGTGGCGGATCGCTCCCATGTGCTGTCGATGCTCGATGGCGCCGCGCTGCGTGCGGTGATCGAGCGCGAGCAGCCCCATTACATCGTCCCCGAAATCGAAGCCATCGCCACGGCCACCCTGCTGGAACTCGAGCAGGAGGGGTACACCGTGGTGCCCAGCGCGCGTGCTGCCCATCTGACCATGAATCGCGAAGGCATCCGCCGGCTCGCGGCGGAAACCCTGGGTCTCCCGACCTCGCCCTACCGGTTTGCCGATACGCGCGCCGGGTTCGATGCGGCGGTGGCCGCCATCGGGCTGCCGTGCGTGGTCAAGCCGGTCATGAGCTCGTCGGGCAAGGGGCAGAGCCTGGTGCGCGCGCCGGCGGATGTCGCCGCCGCCTGGGAATACGCCCAGGCCGGTGGACGCGCGGGCGCCGGGCGGGTGATCGTCGAGGGCTTTGTCGCCTTCGATTACGAAATCACCCTGCTCACGGTGCGGCATCGCGACGGCACCAGTTTTTGCGCGCCGATCGGGCATCGCCAGGAGGACGGCGACTACCGCGAGTCCTGGCAGCCGCAGCCGATGTCCGAACCGGCGCTGGCGAGTGCCTGCGCCATGGCGGCGCGGGTCACCGAGGCCCTGGGGGGCTGGGGCCTGTTCGGGGTCGAATTCTTTGTGCGTGGCGACGCGGTGATTTTCAGCGAGGTATCGCCACGCCCCCACGATACCGGGATGGTGACGCTGATCTCCCAGGACCTGTCCCAGTTTGCGCTGCATGTGCGGGCGATTCTGGGGCTGCCGATCCCCAATATCGCCCAGCACGGGCCGGCTGCTTCCGCCGCGCTGCTGGTCGAGGGCACTTCGACGCAGGTGCGGTTTTCCGGTCTGGAGGCGGCACTCAGTGCGCCCGATACCCAGTTGCGCCTGTTCGGCAAGCCGGCGGTGGATGGCCGGCGCCGCATGGGCGTCTGTCTGGCGCGCGGCGCGACCATTGAAGAGGCGAAAGCGCAGGTGGTGGCGATGCGCGACCGGATTCGGGTGGAGTTGTAACGGCGTCGGTGTACGCTGAGCGGGTGGTTGGCGTGGTCCTGGCCTGGCGGCAAGCCGCACATCCAGCGACAGGGTTTACTTCACGGATAATAATCATTATCGTTTGCGTCGAATGCGACCGGAGAACAATGATGCCTAAGCCCCTTGGATTGCTGCTGCTCTCACTGCTGTTGGTGCCGGAAGTCTGGGCCGCTACGCCGGAAATCCCGCTGGTCATCAAGGATCACCGCTTCGAGCCCGCCACGGTGAAGGTGCCCGCCAACACCAAGGTGATGCTGGTGGTGGAGAACCGCGATGCTACCCCGGAGGAATTCGAAAGCCACGACCTGCATCGCGAGAAGGTCATTGCCGGCGGCAAGACAGCGAAGATCCTTGTGGGCCCGCTCAAGCCCGGCACCTACAAGTTTTTTGGCGAGTTTCATGAAGCCACCGCACAGGGTGCGGTGGTCGTTGAATAACCTTGCGGTGACGCGACTGTGCTGAGTGCGCTGATTATCGTTTTTCGCGAAGTGCTGGAAGCGGCGCTGGTGATCGGCATCGTGTGTGCCGCGACCCGGGGAGTCCAGGGGCGCGGCCTCATGGTGACCCTGGGGGTCGGGGCCGGCATTGTCGGCGCCGTGCTGGTGGCGCTGGGTGCGGAGCGGATCGCCGAGCTGGCGGAGGGCATGGGTCAGGAGCTGTTCAACGCGGCGATCCTGCTCACCGTGGTGATCATGCTCGGCGCCCACATCCTGTGGATGTCCCGCCATGGCGAGGCGCTGGCGCGCGATGCCAGTCGCGCCGGCGAATCGGTGCGCACGGGTGAGAAGCCGCCCCGTATCCTGGCCGCACTGGTGGGCCTTGCGGTGCTGCGCGAGGGCGCAGAAGTGGTGCTGTTCCTGTATGGCATCGCGGCGGGCGGTGCGACGGTGGGCGCGATGTTTGCCGGTTCCGCCGCGGGAGTCGTGCTGGGCGCGCTGGTCGGCTTTGCGCTCTACAGCGGATTGTTGACGATTCCCTCGCGTCATCTGTTTGCGGTGTCTTCGGCGCTGTTGATTTTGCTCGCGGCGGGTATGGCGGGCCAGGCTGCCAAGTTCCTGATCCAGGCGGATTATCTGCCCCCGCTGAGCTATCTCTGGGACACGTCCTGGCTGGTTGCCAACGATTCGGCGCTGGGCCAGGTACTCGGGACCCTGGTGGGCTACGACGCCGAGCCCGCCGGCATGCAATTGTTGTTTTATCTGGCAGTGATCGGCGTTCTGGTGGGTGGCACTTGGTATGTGCAACGGAGCCGTCCGCGCTCTGGTGCAGCCATGACAACGGTCTGAGCCGTGCGGACGCTGGCAAGGTTCCTTGCCGGGTTCGGAGCCTGGGAACAAAAGCGTGCAGGCAAAAATGGTTGCGCAAAAAGAAGAAGAGCAGCAGGAATGCACTTCCTGCTGCTCTGAAAGAGGGGTTAGCCTTGATGGTGCAACCATAGGGCGATCACATCGGTCGGGCAACCATGACACAGCGACAGTGTGCGCTGGTTAACAAATCGATGAGCCGTTGCCGCCGGCTGCGGAAAACTCCATCTGCCGTGGCCTGGATGATGCCCGGAAATTGTTTCTTTCGACTGTGCGCGGGCCTGGCGTGACCATCTGGGTGGATGCCGACGCCTGCCCCAAAGTCATCCGCGACATTCTCTTCCGCGCCGCCGAGCGCACCGGTGTGGCCCTGGTGCTGGTTGCCAACCGCCTGCTGCCGACGCCACCCCGGGCCAACATCCGGGCACTGGCGGTCGCGCAGGGATTTGATGTCGCGGATAACGAAATCGTGGCGCGGGTTGCGGCCGGGGATCTGGTGATAACCGCCGATATTCCTCTGGCCTACGAGGTGATCGAGAAGGGCGCCAGTGCGCTGAATCCCCGTGGCGAGCTCTATACCAGCGCCAATGTGAAGGCGCGGTTGGTGATGCGGGATCTCATGGATCAGCTGCGCGGGAGCGGCATTCACAGCGGCGGTCCACCACCGCTGTCAGAGCCGGAAAAACGCCAGTTCGCCAACCATCTGGACCGTTATCTGGCGCGTTCCGGGCGTTGAGTTGCGGCGCCGACCGTCCGCGTCTCCAGTAACAATCTCGGGTAACAATCGCGGGCAAAAAAAAGGGCGGTCCCGATCGGAACCGCCCGTTGCCCCGTGATCTGCTCAGGTCACCTCGATGATCAGTTCGGCGGCAATACGTTTGCCGTCATCCGCCGCCTTCTGGAAGGACGCGATCTGGTCGAAGTTCATGTAGCGGTAGATCTCCTTCGACTTGGTGCCGATGTCGGCGGCGTATTCGAGGTATTCCTCCAGCGTCGGCAGGCGCCCGAGAATACCGCCGACGGCGGCCAGTTCCGCCGAGGTCAGATAGACATTGGCCCCGTCGCCCAAGCGATTGGGGAAGTTCCGGGTCGAGGTCGACAGCACCGTGGTACCAGGTGCCACGCGCGCCTGGTTGCCCATGCACAGGGAGCAGCCGGGCATCTCGGTGCGCGCGCCGGCGCGGCCGAAGATGCTGTAGTAACCCTCTTCCATCAGGGTGTGCTCGTCCATGCGGGTCGGCGGCACGATCCAGAAGCGGGTCTTCAGCGTGCCGGGTTTCACCTGTTCCAGCAGTTTGCCGGCGGCGCGGAA
>JBKHWK010000124.1:0-266 GCA_046566625.1 Gammaproteobacteria bacterium | reverse complement strand
TGTTGGTCATGCAGGAACCGATGAAGACTTCATCCACCTTGTCGCCGGCCACTTCCGACAACAGGCGCGCATCGTCGGGATCATTGGGCGCGCAGACAATGGGTTCGCGGATGGCATTGAGATCGATGTCGATCACCGCGCTGTACTCGGCGTCCTTGTCCGCAGTCAGCAGTTCGGGCTTGGCGAGCCAGGCCTCCATCTTGCGGGCGCGGCGCTCGAGGGTGCGGGGATCGCCGTAACCTTCGGAGATCATCCAGCGCAGCATG
>JBKHWK010000123.1:0-4559 GCA_046566625.1 Gammaproteobacteria bacterium | reverse complement strand
CTCCAGTGCCGAAACCTGATTGTGGTAGCGCCCGAGATAGCCCAGCGGGCCTTCCGCACGGCGCCCGGACAATACCGATCCCGAAATCAGGCGGATATCGCCGGCCCGCAGGCAGCCCTGAGTCAAATCCGCAATGCTGGCGCCCAGTCGGGTGCGCAACAACAGCGGATTCACGACGCTCGGACCGCTCAGGGCCACGACGCGCGCAGTGTCCAGGCAGCCCGTCAAAAACAGACGGCCGATGGCGATGACATCCTGGTAGCCGATGTGCCAGACGGTTTTTGCGGCGCTCACCGGATCGATGAAATGAATATGGGTTCCCACCAGACCGGCCGGATGCGGGCCGGCGAATTCGTGCCGGGTGACGCCCTCCACGCCCTGAATATCGGCGCCGGCCGCCACACACAGATGCACCGGGCCTTCCACCAGACGCGTCAACACCTGCAATCCAGCGGAGAAATCCGTGCTCGCCGCGGCGATCACCAGCGCCGGGTCCGCACTCAGGGGATTGGTATCCATCGCGGTGACGAACAGCGAATGCGGCTGAGAGCCCGGTGCGGGAATCTTCGAGTAGGGTCGGGTGCGCAATGCGGTCCACAGGCCTGACTGCACCAAGCCATCGGCTACCTGATCGCGCCGCAGGCCCGGCAGTTCCGCCGGCAACCAGGCCGGGAGAGGCTCGCTGCCAGCGCCGTCGATAGCGGCGTCGATATCGATCACCACCGACTGCAACAGCCGGCGCTCGCCGCGAAGGATGGCACGCACCACGCCGCCGGCGGGAGAAGTAAAGCGGACATCGGCATTGTCGCGGTCGGCGAACAGCAGTTGTCCCGGCCGGACCTGATCACCTTCCTTCACGGCAAGCGTCGGGCGCAGACCGACATAGTCGCCGCCCATCAGCGCCACGGACCTGATGTCGGGACCGGCGTGGATTTCCTTCGCTGCCTGACCGGCAATCGGTAAATCCAATCCGCGACGGACTTTGATCATGGGAAACCTTGCGGACAAAGTTGATGGGTTCGCACTCGCCGTTCTGGCCAAGATGCGCTTATTTGATTGGGCAGGACCTGTGCAAGTTCGAAAGTGAAGCGCGTATCAACCTTGGCCTGGCACTGCGACCCGGGCCGGCAGTATAAAGCCACAGCCGCCCCGAGCAAAGCCTAGCGAGCGAACGCGAGTGCGCCCCGGACCCCATGACTTCCCAAACCAGGCGCAACCCGGCCGGCATGGCCGTCGAGGAGAGCATCGACAAACCTGCCTTGATGGCTCCTCGGCTGGCATTACTCCAGCGCGTGCTTGGCGAGGATGTCTCCCCAGGCCTGCAGCGGCCCCAGCGGATTGCGGACCCGATCGCGCTCGCTGATCCGGGGTTGACCGCCGGTGAGCGTATAGACGACCAGGTCGTCGACAAAAACGATCAGCGCATTGAAGGTCCAGCCGGTGGAGTCCGTGATGCGCACGAAGTTGAAGGTGTCGAGCCAGAAGTTTCCGACCCGGCGGCGCTTCACGTCGCGTATCGCAATCGCATACGCAGTGCAGCGCTTGCCGGCGGCGAAGCATTCGCGCAGACCCTGGTCGAGCGCATCCGCCGTCACCGTGGCGCCGAGCGAAAAGCGTTGCGACACGTCGGCAAAGCTCAACAACGTAAGCGCCGGGTTTGTCCCGGGCTCAAGTCCCTGCGCCGCGAGCTGGGCGCGCTGGGTCTGGTACGGGACGATGCGGTTGATTGCGTCCTGCGCCTCATCGAAGCTCCCCCAGGTGTCCCGTAACTCACTGGAGGCCCGTGGCAGCAAGGACTGGCAGCCAGACAGCGCAAAACTCAGCACGATTGCGAGCAACGCCCACGCAGTCCGACCCCTGAGTGCCACTGGCTCATCCTCCCCGCGCGCGGCCTGCAACCACTGCCTCAATCCACCACAGTGCTGCTCGGTATCAAGCAGCGCCAGTTGCCTTTCATCATAGGGACCTACGCAGCACTCGGCCAACCCCCGGGTCGGCGCGATCATCGGGGGCTGCGCCGGCGTCTGCAATGGTGCCTAGCAGCCGGCAAGGTTCGCCATCGAACTCAGCACGCACGTCCATCGCCTGCGCCCGCGAAGTACGCGGCAACAGCTCGAGCGCAAACACCGTAGCACCGGTGGTGACCAGGCGTTGCACTCCGGCTGGATACGCGAGCGGCTCGCACAGGCCGATCAGGATCTGCGCGGCCGCGAACACCTCGGCCCGCTCGGCGATGCGGGCACCGCCTGACCTACAAGAAGAAATCCGCGTGAAGCTTAGGATATCAGGCGTGAGCCGGATACATGGCCCAGCGGACGCCGGCCATTTCCTCAAGACAGCGCAGGACCTGGCAGCTGTAACCGAACTCATTGTCGTACCAGCAATAAAGCACGCAGGTGTCGCCGTTGACGATCGTGGCCTGCGAGTCGAACACACAGGCGTGACGGTCGCCGACAAAATCGGTGGATACCGCTTCGCTGGAAATGGTGTAGCCGATCTGCTGCTGGAGCGATGAAAACAGCGCCGTGCGCCGCATGAATTCGTTGATTTCCGCCACCGTGGTCGAGCGCCCCAATTGCAGATTGAGAATCGCCAGCGACACATTCGGCGTCGGCACGCGGATCGCATTGCCGGTGAGCTTACCGGCCAGCTCCGGCAAGACCTTGGTCGCCGCCTTGGCGGCACCGGTCTCGGTGATCACCATATTGAGCGGCGCGCTGCGGCCGCGCCGCGCGCCCTTGTGGTAGTTGTCGATCAGGTTCTGGTCGTTGGTGTAGGAATGCACCGTCTCCACATGCCCACTGCGAATCCCGTATTCATCCAGCACCGCCTTCAACACCGGCACGATGGCATTGGTGGTACAGGACGCCGCCGACAGAATTTTCTGGTCGGGCGTGATTTCGTCCTGATTCGCGCCATAGACGATGTTGGGAATCTTGCCCTTGCCGGGTGCGGTGAGGATGACCTTGGCGGCACCCGGACACTGCAAATGCTTGGACAGCCCCGCCTCGTCGCGCCAGGCGCCGGTATTGTCGATCACAATGGCGTTGCTGATGCCGTAACGCGTGTAATCGACCTCGGCGGGCGAATTCGCCTCGATGACGTGAATTTCGTTGCCGTTGCAAATCAGCTTGCGCTCTTCGTCCAGCACGCGAATGGTGCCGCGGAACGGTCCGTGCACGGAATCGCGCCGCAACAGGCTCGCCCGCTTGTCCAGGTCGTCTGGACCACCGCCCTTGCGAACCACGATGGCGCGCAGCCGCAAGGTGTCCCCGCCGCCGGTCTTCTCGATCAGGATCCGCGCCAGCAACCGGCCGATCCGGCCAAAGCCGTAGAGCACCACATCCTGAGGCTGCGGCAACGGCTTGCGCATGGCGCCGATGTCGTTGCCGATCACCTGCTGCAAATAATCCCGCGGCGTGCGCCCGTTGGCCTGCTCCTGAAACCCCACGGTGAGCTTGCCAATGTCGACATGGGCTGGCCCCAGATCCATCCCCGCCAGCGCCTCGATCATCGGAAAGGTATCGAACTCGGACAACTCGTTATGCTCGACCTGACGCACGAAGCGGTGCGCCTTCATCAGATCCGTGACCGAGCGGTTGACCATGTTGCGGCCATACATATAGAGGGAGACATTGTTCTCCCGGTACAGCTTGCCGACCAGGGGGATCATGGCTTCGGCGAGCGCTTCGCGCTCTTTCCAGTCCTTGAAAAAGTCCTGTGGTTGCGGTCGTTTCACCTGAGCAACACCCCGGTTGATGGCTGTGGGAAATAAGGTCGGCCATTATCATGATCACTCCACCGACCTGCAACTCGCTGCCCGCCCACCTCCTGGGCCGACAACCGGGCCACACCGCCAATCCCGGAGTCACAGTGCTCCTGCCACGCAGAGTGTTCGCACCACTCCCCGATGCACCGCGCTACGTTAAAACACCAGTCAACCGACCGATAAGTCAAAGAAATTTGATGCGGGGGCGCAAGCAGTGGCAAACCACATACTTTTCGCCCTGATCCGCACCCACCTTCACGCGCCCTATGGACGCCCCTGGATGTCGAAGGCACAGCTAACCAGCGCCGTCCGAGATCGGAGCGATGGACTGCAACATGGAGGATCGCGTGACGCAGGTCGAGCCACGCGCAATCAGTCCCTGTCAATCTTCCCGTTACTCAGGGCCACCCAGCGACAACCCCTTCTTCGACGCCCGGATCCTGAACTCACCTTACGCATATCCCTCCCGGCAGTGAGAACTGGACGCCATCGGCCAGCCGACCCAGGCATCAAGCCCAGCCCACGTGGCGCCGACTTCAGCACGCCCATCCCCACGCCGCGCACACAGTAAAGGCGCAATGGCGCAAAGCGCGATGAGCGCCTGGTTCCGCACATCGAGCGGGTCTGGGGGGCCAACCTTCAGGTCTACGGCGCCGACAAGGTGTGGAGGCAGATGAACCGCGAAGCTATTCCCGTAGCACGCTGTAGCGTGGAGCGGCTCATGCGCCGCCGGGGGTTGCAAGGTGCGCGCCGTGGCAAGACGCCTCGCACCACCGTGCCGGACCGTTCA
>JBKHWK010000122.1:0-4595 GCA_046566625.1 Gammaproteobacteria bacterium | reverse complement strand
CCATATCCTGATGCGCCTGCTGCATGGGGCAGGGTATTTTGATCGCATCCAGGGTGCGAGCCCCCGCCGCGAAAGGCAGGGCCACACAAAGCAGGGTGATCAAGAGGGCGCGCATCGGGCGAACATAGCACAGCCGCCGGTTCGAGGGACACAGCTCTGTGGAAACAGTCCTGTGGAAACGGCGTCGTGGACACGGTGTCCCGGCTGGCCGACAATTCCCGCCACTGTATCCCATCATCTTTCCCCCTAATCCGGCCGCCGAGCGCGGGCCGCCGGTGCACTCACCCAGGAGTCGATATGGCGATGCGCGATGCCCAGGCCCGAGTCACCCGTCTGCGCGACTACCGCGCGCCGGATTTCCTGATCGACCGCACCGAGCTGCACTTCGATCTCCGTCCCGGGGAAACCCTGGTGCGCGCGACCCTGGCGCTGCGCGCGAATCCCGAACACCCGGTCTGCGCGCGGGAACTGCGCCTGCACGGCGAAGGCTTGCAGTTGCGGGAGCTCGCCCTCGATGGCCGCACGCTCGCGCCGGCGGAATACGGCTACGCGGACGGCGAACTGGTGATTCCCGGTGTGCCGGCGGCGTTCGAACTCAGCTCCACGGTGGCGATCCACCCGGAAGCCAACACCTCGCTGGAAGGGCTCTACCAGTCGCGCGGCCTGTACTGCACCCAGTGCGAGGCCGAAGGTTTTCGCAAGATCACGTTCTATCTCGACCGCCCGGATGTGCTGTCGGAATTCACCACCACCATCGAAGCGGATCAGGGCGCCTTTCCGGTGCTGCTCTCCAACGGCAATCCGATCGCAGAGGGTGTGGCACCGGGCGGCCGCCACTGGGTGACGTGGCACGACCCGTTCCAGAAGCCGGCCTATCTGTTCGCCCTGGTGGCGGGCGATCTCGCCTGCCTGGAGGACAGCTTCACCACCGCGAGCGGTCGCGGCGTGATGCTGCGTATCTATGTGGAGCCCAAGGATCTCGACAAGCTGGATCACGCCATGGCGTCGCTCAAGGAGTCGATGGCATGGGACGAGCGCGTCTACGGGCGCGAATACGATCTCGATATTTTCATGATCGTCGCGGTCGACGATTTCAACATGGGCGCCATGGAGAACAAGGGCCTCAATATCTTCAACACGTCCTGTGTGCTGGCCCACCCCGAGACCACCACGGATCTGGGCTTCCAGCGCGTCGAGGCGGTGGTGGCACACGAGTATTTCCACAACTGGTCCGGCAACCGGGTCACCTGTCGCGACTGGTTCCAGTTGAGTCTGAAGGAAGGCTTCACGGTGTTTCGCGACAGCGAGTTTTCCGCCGATATGGGTTCGCGCACCATCAAGCGGGTGGAAGATGTGAATCTGCTGCGCACCGCCCAGTTCGCCGAGGATGCCGGCCCCACCGCGCATCCGGTGCAGCCCGATGCCTATCAGGAAATTGCCAATTTCTACACCGTCACCATTTATGAAAAAGGTGCGGAAGTGGTGCGCATGATCCACACGCTGCTCGGACCAGAACTATTTCGGCACGGCTGCGATCTGTATTTCGACCGCCACGACGGCGCTGCGGTGACCATCGAGGATTTCGTGGCGGCCATGGCGGATGCCAGCGGTCGCGATTTCAGCCAGTTCATGGGCTGGTACCGGCAGGCGGGCACGCCGCGCGTCGCCGTGCAAGGTCACTACGATGGGGCCGCGCAACGCTACCGTCTCGATTTCACCCAGAGCTGTCCGCCCACGCCGGAAGGCGTGGACAAGTCACCGTTCCAGATTCCGATCCGGCTCGGCCTGGTGGGCCGTAACGGCGACCTGCCGCTCCATGTGTCCGGCCTCGCCGACGGTGCCACCGATATCGTATTCGAGTTGACCGAGTCCGCGCAGAGCCTGGTATTCGAGCGCGTCGGCGAAGCGCCCATTCCCTCGCTGCTGCGGGGTTTTTCGGCGCCGGTGAAACTCGCCTTCGATTACGGCCGAGAGGAACTGACGCAACTGCTGCGCCGCGACAGCGACGGCTTCAATCGCTGGGAGGCGGGCAACCGGCTCGCGGTCGGCATTTTGCAAGACTTGATTGCGGATGATCTGGCCGGTCGGCCGCTCGCGCTGGATGCCCGACTGGTCGAGGCCTATCGTGAACTGCTCACCGACAAAGCGCTGGACGCGGCGCTGGTGGCCCACATTCTCACCCTGCCCGGCGAGGCCTACCTGAGCGAATTGGCCGACACCATTGAGGTGGAGGCTGTCCATCGGGCGCGCCAGTTTGCGCGCCGCGAGCTGGCGCAGCGGCTGCGGCCCGAATTCGAAGCTGTGTACGCCACCCAGCGCAGCGCCGAACCCTATCGCGCGAACGCCGAACAGATCGCCCGGCGCAGCCTGCACAACCTCGCTCTGGCCTATCTACTGCAATTGGACGCACCGGAGTTGATCGACCTGGCCTGGCATCAGTTCGATCAGGCCGACAACATGACCGACACCAATGCCGCGCTGGCGTCACTGCTCAACAATCCGGCACAACGGGCGCAGGACCACGCGCGGGAAGCACTCCAACGCTATTACGAGCGCTGGCAGAACGAATCCCTGGTGGTCAACCAGTGGTTCCAGATGCAGGCCTGGTGCATCCTGCCCGGCGGTCTCGAACGGGTACGGGCGCTGCTGGAACATCCCGCGTTCGATCTGCGCAATCCTAACAAGGTGCGTGCCGTGATCGGCGCCTTCAGCGCGGGCAATCCGGTGAACTTCCATCGCGCCGATGGCGCCGGTTATGCGTTTCTGGTGGAACAGGTGCTGGCGCTCGATGCCATGAATCCCCAGATCGCCGCGCGACTGCTGACCCCGCTCACGCGCTGGCGCAAGTACCCTGACACCCGAGCGGACGCGATGCGCGCGGCGCTCGAACGGGCGCTGGCGGTGCCCGAGCTGTCGAAAGACAGTTTTGAAATCGTGTCCAAGGCGCTGCGCTGATGGGCTGGGGAAGTAGGGGTTACGCCTGACGGCAACCGGAATCGGAGCATCGATTTCCATTACGCAAACTTGCGAGGACGAAGGCCATGCGCTTCAAGACCATCAAGGACATCATCGATTTTTCACGGCACTTGCACACAGAACTTGCGCGTCAGTACGCCGAGCTGGAGCAACTCGCCACCTCGGAACGCGCGCAACTGATGCTCGATTACCTCAACCGGCACGAGCAGCATCTGGCGGAAGCGCTCAAGGACTATGAAGCCGGCGCGGCGAGAGGAATCATGGATGCCTGGCTGCAATACACCCCGGAGCTGGATGCGCACCAGGTGCTGGAGCGGATTCGGGACATGGACATCAACAACGTCGAGGAGGTTGTTGCCACGGCGTTGGCGACGGACGAATATCTGCGCGAAATTTACGAAGAAGTAGCACAGCGCGCCGATCTCGATGAGATTCGCGAGGTGGCGCGCAGCTTGCGGCAGATCGAGAGCAACGAGCAGTATCGGCTCGCCCGCGATGCCCTGCGGTTCAGCGACCTGTGATGCAACCCACAGGTGTGTGACAGCGCGCGGGCGGCAGGATCAACCTCATGCCGCATCGAGAACCCGACAACGACACGATTCCACCCAAGTCAGGAGACCCAGCAGTGGTCAAGCAACCGAGTAACCCTCTCGCGGGACTGAATCTCGATCTGAGCGAACAGGAGATCAACGCCCTCGACGCATTCCTTGCCTCGCCCGGGCTGGAAGACACGGCGATGGATGTCGCCATGATGGAAGGTTTCATGGCGGCGCTGATCATTGGCCCCAGTCTGGTGATGCCGTCCGAGTGGTTGCCCTGGGTGTGGGACATCGAGGACGGTGAAGTCGCGCCCGAATTCCCAACCGCCGAGGATGCGGAACGGGTGATGAGCCTGGTGATGCGGCATTACAACTCCCTGGCGCGCCAGCTGATGGACAACGCGGAAGACTTCGAGCCGCTGTTTTACTTCGATCCCGCCTGGGGTGTCGATGAATGGTGTGCGGGTTTCCTGCTCGGCACCTTGTTCGATGAAGAAAGCTGGGGCGCGTTGATGGAAAGTGAGCCGGACTGGTTCGCGCCCTTCATGCTGCTGGGCACCGACGAGGGCCTGGAAGTCGTCGAAAGAGAAGACGATCACGAACACTGGGTGCTCGCCATCGTGCCGGCGCTGGCGGAGATTCATGCCTACTGGCTGGCACAGCGCACCGGCGGCGCGCGCCCCTCGCAACCGAGCCGCACGCCGTTCGTGCGCGACGCGGCGGTTGCCGAGCGCAACGATCCATGCCCCTGCGGCAGTGGCAAAAAATACAAAAAATGCTGCGGCGACGGCGGCACCGTTCTGCACTGACAGTGCCGGTGGAAGCAGCCTATGGAAGCAACCCATCGAAAAAAAGGGACTTTCGTGAACACCGATGAGCTCGGCTGTGATGGTCTCGTGCGCGAGCAGCAGAAAAAGCCGGGGCGTTGTGGGAGCCGCGCCTCGACCACAGCCTGATGCGCTGTCCGGTTTGCGAGGCGCCAAGCGCCGGCTTTTTTCTTCGGGTTGGTGCGCGCGATTATTGGGGTTGTGAATCCTGTCGGGCAACCTTTCTCGACCCCGCGCAGTTGCCGGATCGGGA
>JBKHWK010000121.1:0-4659 GCA_046566625.1 Gammaproteobacteria bacterium | reverse complement strand
GCGAAGTCGCGCTCTTGCTGCGCGAGATGGAAATCGATATCGCCGTTGATCTCAGCGGCTACACCCAGGGCAGCCGCCCGGGGATTCTGGCCCAGCGCCCGGCACCGGTGCAGATCAACTACCTGGGCATGCCGGCCACCATGGGCGCGAGCTACATCGATTACATCATCGCGGATGCCTGGGTCATTCCGCCGGAACACCACCCGCATTACTCGGAGCAGATCCTGTACCTGCCGGACACCTATTGGGTCACCGACGACAGCAGGCACATCGATGTTCACACGCCCTCCCGCGCCGATCTCTCCCTGCCAGAGGAGGGTTTCGTTTTTTGCTGCTTCAACAATAACTACAAGATCACGCCGGATCTTTTCACACTCTGGATGCGGCTGCTGCATCAGGTGTCGGGCAGCGTGCTCTGGTTGCTGGAGGACAACCCGGTCGCGGCGCGCAACCTGCGGGCACAGGCGCAACTGCACGGCATCGCGCCGGAGCGGCTGGTGTTTGCCCCGCGTGTCGCCGCGGGAGCTCATCTCGCCCGCCACCGGCTGGCGGATCTGTGTCTCGATACCCTGCCTTACAACGCGCACACCACGGCCTGCGACGCCCTGTGGGCGGGCTTGCCGGTGGTGACCTGTGCGGGAAAAACCTTTGCGGGGCGGGTCGCCGCCAGTCTGCTGAGTGCGGCCGGTCTACCCGAGTTGATCACCCGGGATCTCGATCACTACGCGGCGCTCGCGCTGGAGCTCGCCCACAATCCCGCGCGGTTGCGCGAAATCCGCGCCCGCCTCGCGCACAACCGCGGCACCTGTCCGCTCTTCGCCACGGACCGGTTTCGACGCCACCTTGAATCCGGCTATATCACCCTGCGGGAACGCAATCGGCGTGGCGAAACGCCCGCCCCGTTCAGCGTGGTGCCGTGGCGCGATGTCCAGGTCTCATCTGTCGATACGCAACCCGACGGATAAGGCTCGTGCTACCGGCCACGGCGCGGGCGCCTTGTCCATTCATCACTACGAAACAGACACCCCACATCAAGCTTGAACCACTTTCGCCATACGCAACGTCCAGACAAGTTCTACAATTCCCGCACCGACAAGATTCGCCCATCGCGCTGCCACGCAAGTGCGCCGGAGCGGCTGGTACCGACAGGGAGATCACCTCATGCTGGCTTTGACCGAAGCCCAACGCGCCGGCCTGCTGGGCCGCCAGCACTGGTTGCCGAATATCGTGTCGGGCGTCATCGTTGGCATCGTGGCCCTGCCGCTGGCGATGGCGTTCGCGATCGCGTCCGGCGCCAAGCCGGAACAGGGCCTGTACACCGCCATCATTGCAGGCTTTCTGGTCTCGGCACTCGGCGGCAGCCGCCTCCAGATCGCCGGACCGACCGGCGCCTTCATCGTCATCCTGGCGGGCATCACTGCCAAGTACGGCATCGCGGGTCTGCAGGTCGCGACCCTGATGGCAGGCGTGATTCTGCTGCTGCTCGGCCTCGCCCGCATGGGCACGATCATCCGCTTTATTCCAGACCCGGTGATTCTTGGCTTCACCGCCGGCATCGGCGTCATCATCTGGGTGGGGCAGTGGCGCGATTTCTTCGGCCTGCCCACGGTCGCGGGTGAGCACTTCCACGAAAAGCTATGGCATCTGCTGCACATGCTCCCGCACTTCGACGGCACCACGACGGCACTGGCGGCCCTGTCGCTGGCACTGGTGATCTTCTCGCCCAAGGTACCGGGGATGAAGCGTGTGCCGGGGCCGCTGGTCGCGTTGGTGGTGGCGACCACATTGCAGGCGGTGTTTCAGTTCGCCAGCGTGCGCACCATCGGCAGCGCCTTTGGCGGTATTCCGCAGGGTTTGCCGACGCTGCAACTGCCGGATATTTCGATCAAGGGTGTCATCGAATTGATCGGACCTGCCTTCACCATCGCCATGCTCGGCGCGATCGAATCGCTGCTGTCGGCGGTGGTGGCCGACGGCATGGCAGGCACGCGCCACGATTCCAACCAGGAGCTCATCGGCCAGGGCATCGCCAACATCGCAGCGCCCCTGTTTGGCGGCTTTGCCGCGACCGGCGCCATCGCCCGCACCGCCACCAACATCCGCAACGGCGGCACAAGCCCGCTGGCGGGGATCGTGCACGCGCTGACGCTGGTGCTGATCGTCCTGTTTCTCGCGCCACTGGCGGTGCATGTGCCGCTGGCGGCACTCGCGGCGATCCTGTTCGTGGTGGCCTGGAACATGAGCGAGGCGCGTCACTTCGCGAAAATGATCCAGCGCGCGCCGCGCGCCGATGTGGTGATCCTGCTGGTGACCTTTGGCCTTACCGTGTTCGCCGATCTGGTTGTGGCGGTCAACATCGGCGTGATTCTCGCCACCCTGCATTTTCTGCGGCGCATGGCGACCAGCGTTGAGGTGCGCCAGGCAACCCAACAGGAACTCCAGCAGGAATTCGCGCACCTGGGTCTCGCTCAGCTACCACCCGGCGTGCTGGTGTATGCGGTGGAAGGGCCGTTCTTTTTCGGCGCGGTGGAAAATTTCGAGCGGGCGCTCGCCAGCACCCACACCGACCCAAAGGTGCTGATCATCCGGTTGCGCTGGGTGCCCTTTATCGACATCACCGGGCTCCAGACGCTGGAGGAAGTGATCCACGATCTGCACAAACGCGGTGTGATGGTGATGCTGCTGGGCGCCAATCCGAGGGTGCAGGGCAAGCTGGAGAAAGCCGGAATCATCGAACTGATCGGGCGGGAAAACAGCTTCTCGGCGTTCGCCGATGCGCTCGCGGCATGCCGGGATATAGCCGATCACGATCCCAAGATGGCCCACCACCACACCACGCTGCGCAGTGAGCCGGAGGACGCTGGGAGCGACTCCTTGCCCCGCGCGGGAGGATGACGACACAAAATGACTAGCCACCCGCAGTGGATGGTGCGCTGCTTTCTCGGATCAGCTGATTTCCAATTACCGCAGCGGCGCGGATAACCAAGATCAGAACTCGCTATCGTCCACCACACGCAGCGGCAGCACTTCACTGCCGCTGGTAATGACACGCGACGGATCGGCGCGCAAACAAGTGCCGGCATGCCAGCCGCTTACCGTGAACGTACACACCTGGACGAACTGACCTTCAAATGACGGCAGCGGCCAGAGCTCCTGAAACATCTGATCCTGATGCTGGAAGCGCCCGGCGGTTTTGTCGAGCACGGTACTGTCGCGGTCGACCAGGCTGACGTTGCTCCCGCAACGGCCTGCTATGGGTTTGGCAACATATCCTTTCGCGCCCAGCGCATCCGTCAGTGAGAGTTGGGAATCCAGCAGATAAGAACAGTCCGGAAACAGCGACCAAAGAACGGCAAGGATCGCCTTGTTGCTGGGAATCAGCGTCCACAGCGGTTCGAATACCATGACATCGTCACGCAACAGCACATCGACCAAGCGGGGCGCGCTCTGGCGCACCACGTCGAAGCGGTAGTCGCGCAGTCCACTCGCATCGGCTTCGCACTCGGCCCGGATTTGGTCGAGCGCCGTTTCCCAGGCCCAGGTTTTCCAGACCCACTTGATCTGTACACCGTCGGCATCGACGATGCTGCCGCAATCGCGCCAGGATAATCCCTCGAGGCCGCTGATGATTTTGCATTTGATGCCGGCCGCTTCGATGGCCGATTTCATGAACAGGGCGTGGTACGTTTCTTCGAGATCCCGGTCCTGCATGATGTGGAGCACGTCATTGACGCCACTTTTCTGCCACGCCTGCAGTAGTGCGCCAAACAAATCCGCGCCGGGATCATGACCTTCCTGAACACCAAAATGGGCCGCCCATTTACCTTGCACCTTGCCGCATTCCATGTAGCAGGACGCCGAATCGGCGTTGTATTCGTACAGCTTTATACCGCGCTCGCTGACGGCAAAATCAAACCGTCCGGTAATCATCTCGTTGTGGCGGTTACTCCAGGATTTCCGGATTTTCGGCCACACCGCCGGCGGCAGATTGAATTTCTCAAGCAGCGCGTCACTGCGCAGGACATGGTCCGTCGCGTACATGAACTTGGCGTGGAGATCGTTGGTCGCCAGCCGCAATTCCCGCTCCGCGGCGCGCGACAACGCGAAATAGCGGAACCGATGTTCGTCCGCATGCGCCAAGCGATGGCCATCCATCATATGGACATAGGCCGCCTCGTCATCGTTGGCCATGTTGAGCCAGGAGTGGCCGCGCTCGATGGATGAATCGGCCGCGCGGGTTTGCAGATTCAGCAGGCGCGCTTCGATCTCGGCCCTATCCTCCGACAACGCCGCGTTGTCAGTCTGGATGACCCAACCCAGAATCTCCGCGCCGGCAAAATTGCAGCGGATCCAGTATTCGCCATCGGCGGTCAGCGTCGCCTTGATTTCCCGCGAGCAGCCTTGCCCGGCTTCCCAGGGTTGATGGTCGACATTCTGCTCCACCACCCGGATGAATTCCGGGTCGACTTCGGTGACGATGGCGACATGGCCGGTGCGCGCGAATTCGCCGCCTTCGTTCCAGATCAGCAGGCAGCCCGGCTCCGGAACGCGCCTGGAGCCATTGCCGAAGGCGTGCAGTGGCAGCGCGGCGTTGTCGGCGATCCGGCGCACGAACCTCAGATTGAAGATGTCGTACGCCATCGGGATGTCTTCGAAGAT
>JBKHWK010000120.1:0-4731 GCA_046566625.1 Gammaproteobacteria bacterium | reverse complement strand
GGTGCCGTCCGGGTCTTCGAAGATCACCGCCTTGATGAACCCGTAGCCCTTGAGCTCCAGCTCCATGGGCTCCGCGTAAAACTGGATGCCGCGCGCCTTGAGCCGGTCATGGACGGCTTGCAGCGTTTCGCCGGTCACTTCAAACGACAGCAGAAAAATGCCGGGATCGCCGGGCTGCTTGGGTCCGGTGCGCCGTTCGGCGGGCGGGTCGAACTGGATCAGCTCCACCTCGCCGGTCAGCTTGCCGCCCTGCTGGAGGATCACCGAGCGACCCTGGGTGCCCGGCTTCAGTTTGAGTAACTTTTCCGTGATGGTGCCCGCCAGCGGCATATCGAGCGTCTTGGTGAAGCCCAGGATCTCCTCGTAGAAGGCGACGGATTTATCGAGATCGCTCACGGTGAGCGCGACATGGTGAACTTCGCTGATGGCCATGGTGGTTTCCCCTGTTGGTTGTGGTTATGGCTGGATGACTGCCTTTATATCGTTGTCAGGTGGACGGGCGGCAGAGCGATTTGTGACTGCGCTCAGCCGGGGCTGAAGAGTTTGGCGCGCACCGTGTGGCGGTACTCGCGGGGGGTGACGTCGTAGAGGCGCCGGAACAGGCGGGCGAACCAGGCGGTGTCCTGGTAGCCGCAGCGCTGTGCGATTTCGGCGATGGTCAGGTTGGTGCTCTGCAAGAGCTGGCGGGCGGTATCCAGACGCAGTTCCTGGAGATATGCCAACGGCGGTTCGCCCACCGCGTCGCGAAAGCGTCGGTTGAAGGTGCGCAGGCTGAGCTCGAAACGCCCGGCGAGCTCCGCGATCGACACCGGTTTGTCGAAGTTGTCCTGGAGCCAGATCTGCGCCTGCACCACGTCCTCGTCGGAGTGTCGTGCCGCCGCATCGTCCAGATAGCGGCTGCCCTCGAAGGCGTTGCGGATCTCGTGGAAAAACACCCGCTCCACATGGCGCGCCACGGCGCGGCCGTAAATGCGGTAAACGACGTGGGCGAGCAGCTCTGCGAGCGCATTGACCCCGGCGGTGCAATAGATAGTGCCGGCGCGGGTGGTGAAGTACTGGCGCTGCAACTGGACTGCAGGATAGTCGTGTTGAAACTGATCGAAATAGTGCCAGTGGGTGGTCGCCGGTTTGCCGTCAAGCAGCCCGGCGGCCGCGAGCAGGCAGGTGCCGGTCCCGACCGCGGTCAAGGTCGCTCCCGCCTGATGCTGTTCGCGCAGCCAGGGCAAATAGTCGGGATGGCGGCGCAGGGCGCGGCGCGGGCTGCGCCACAGGCTGGGCACATGCACCAGGTCGTAGGGACGGAAGGGTGCGATGGCGCCGGTGGGGGTCAGCGCGAACCCGGACGCCGACTGGATCGGCGCGCCATCCGGTGTCAGGGTATCGATCGCGATGGTGCGACAGTGGCGGTTGCCGCGCACCGCGAACGCTTCGGCATTGCGGAAGATTTCCACCGGCAGGGTCGCGCTGGTGGCCAGCGTCTCCTCGCACAGAATCACGGCAACCCGATAGGGTGCGGGGGTCTGGGTCATTGACGTTGCTCTGGATTGGCCGAACTCGCCGACAATATGGCCAGATCGTCCATAACGCAACCGGGGTGGCGACCCTAGAATGCCAGTCCTACCTAATCTTGGCTTGTTCCGCACCATGGCAATCCTGCCGGTTATCGTCGGCTACGGCGGCTGCAACGCCGCCGGACGCAGCTCGTTCGATCAATCCTATAAACGCATGATCCTCGAAAGCCTCACCGGCGCGGAGCGCGAAACGACGCTCGCCGGGCTGGCCTGCATGATGGGTCTGGCGCGCTGGGATGGTTCGGGTTATCAGGACGCGACGGGCGCGCCCCTTGACCGCGCCGCCGTGGCCGCGCGCCATGCCGCAGACGTGGTGGACGGCACGCTGATCCGCCGCATCGAGGCCAATCATTTCGATCCGGACGCGGTGTTCTGCCACCGCAATCTGACCGCCGAGCCCTGCGCTGGTGACGGGATGCGCTTCACGGTGGTTCGCCGCCAGCTGCCAGCACCCTTGCCGCCGGGCTGGGAGGTGGTGGCCGACCATGGCGATACCCTCACGGTGGCGGTGCGGGGGGCGCAGGAATGGCGCTTGCCCGCCACCCAGGCGATGGGGGTTAAAGCCGCCGGTCAGCTGCCGCGCGGGTTTGATCCGGGCGCCGGCTACAACTCGCGCTTCCAGCCCCGGGGTTTGCAGATGGCGGTGATGGGCGCCAGCGATGCGATCCACTCACTCGGCGTCGCTTGGCAGGACATCTGCGCCCGGGTGCGTCCCGATGAAATCGGCACCTACGCCTCCTGTGCCATGGGCCAGTTGAGCGATGAAGGGCTGGGCGGCATGTTGCGCGCCAGCCTGCTCGGCGGTCGCGCCACCGCCAAACAGTTGCCCCTGGGCCTCAACAGCATGCCGGCGGACTTCGTCAACGCCTATGTGCTGGGCAGTCTCGGTCACACCGAAGCCATCACCGGAGCCTGCGCCAGCTTTCTATACAACCTCCACGCGGCTGTGCGCGATATCCGCCGGGGCGCGCGGCGGGTCGCGCTGGTGGGCGGCAGCGAAGCGGCGGTCACGCCCGAAATCATCGAAGGCTTCGCCAACATGAATGCGCTGGCGAACGAAGACGCCATGGCGCGTCTGGGCGACCCGGACCCGCGTCGCTACAGTCGGCCGTTCGGTTACAACGCCGGTTTCGTCGTGGCCGAAGCATCGCAGTATCTGTTCCTGATGGATGACGCGCTGGCGATCGAGCTCGGCCTCGATATTCACGGCGCCGTGCCGGAAGTCTGCATCGACGCCGATGGCGTCAAGAAATCCATCTCCGGACCGGGTCCGGGCAACTATCTTTGCCTCGGCAAGGCGGTCGCCGCGGCACGGGCGCTGCTGGGCGAGTCGGGGTTGCGCCGGCGCAGCCTGGTGTTCGCGCACGGTTCCAGCACGCCGCAGAACCGGGTCACTGAATCACTCATCTTTGATCGCATTGCCGAGGCTTTCGGCATCACCGACTGGCCGATCTGCGCGGTCAAGGCCTATGTCGGCCATTCTTTGGCCGCCGCCAGCGGCGATCAGGTGATGGCGGCTATCGGCACCCTGCGCCACGGCCTTGTGCCCGGGATCAAAACCGTCACGGAGGTTGCCGCGGATGTCCACGCGGGTCGCTTGCGCATCCCGCTTGCCGATTACGACGCGCGTGAGCACGGGCTCGACGCCGCCATCGTCAATGCCAAGGGGTTCGGTGGCAACAACGCCAGTGGCCTGGTGCTCTCGGCGCGGGTAACGGAGGCGATGCTCGAACGGCGTTATGCCGAGCGCTGGAGTGCCTATCAAGGGCGGCGGGAGCGCACCCGGGAGTTGGCGGCGGCTTACGAGCAACGTGTTGACCGCGGCCGGTTTGCGCCGATCTACCGTTTTGGCGAAGGGGCGATACAGGATGAAGATGTCCAGATCACCAACACCGCGATCACTGTGCCGGGATTTGGCTGCCCGATCTCTCTTGATGTCGAAAATCCCTACGCGGACATGATCTGATGTTGCGCCGGAGCCGGCATGTTTAGCGAAAAGCGCCGTTTTGTCGCCGGGGCCACTTGCCCGCAGTGCAAGTCAGCGGACCGCACGGTCGTGTTTCACCGCGATGGCCAGGATCACCGCGAGTGCGTCGCCTGCGGTTTCAGCGAGACTGGCGCTGGCGCGCTGATGCCCACGCCGCCCACCACACGGCCGGAGCGGGCCGTACGGTTGGAGCAGGCGACGCAGGAGCCGGTGCGGCTGATCGATCCGGTACGCTCCCCAAAGTGAAGTCGCGCCGGCCTGATCCAGGTCAATTTTTTTGGCCGTGCGTTAAACGAAGTACAAAAACCTCGGCAGCGATATTGTTTTTAGCCTTGCGGGCTCTGGTACAATCGCCCGCCGAACTTTCCCCGGTGCCTGCGGTCGCGACGGTCCGCCCCTTCACAGCCCGGCAGTGGTTCAATCAAAAACGGAGACGATGAGGGCGATGGTTTCTCAAGCGAAGCAACTGGTCCGGGCAGGTATTGGCGCGCTGGCGCTGCTACCGTGGATTCACGCAGCAGCGGCCGAACCGGCGGCACAGCCCTCGGGCTGGAATCTGCTCAACATGCCCAAGGGCGTGACGAGCGTGAGCCAGAACATCTACGACATCCACATGATAGTGACGTGGATCTGCGTGTGGATTGGCGTCGTGGTCTTCGGGATCATGTTCTACAGCATGTTCGCCCACCGCAAATCCCGCGGTCAGCAGCCCGCCAACTTCCACGAGAGCACCAAGGTCGAGCTGGCCTGGACCATCGTTCCGGCGCTGATCCTCATCGTCATGGCGTTTCCCGCCACCACCAGTTTGAAGGAGCTTTACGATACCAGTGAAGCCGATCTCGACATCAAGATCACCGGCTACCAGTGGAAGTGGAAGTACGATTACCTCGGCAAGGATGTCAGCTTCATAAGCGAGCTGGCTACGTCGCAGGCATCGATTTACGGCAACGCGCCGAAAACCGAGTTCTACCTCGAAGAAGTCACCGAACCGCTGGTCATTCCAGTCGGCAAAAAGGTACGGCTGCTGATGACGGCCGCCGACGTGATCCATTCGTGGTGGGTGCCTGACCTGGCGGTCAAGCGTGATGCCATCCCAGGCTTCGTCAACGAAACCTGGGCGCGCGTCGACAAGCCCGGCATTTATCGCGGTCGCTGCGCGGAGCTGTGTGGCAA
>JBKHWK010000119.1:0-4845 GCA_046566625.1 Gammaproteobacteria bacterium | reverse complement strand
AGGCGTCCACAACTATTTCTGGAAAGCGCGCCCGGTGCGCTAGGGGTATGTGCCATGGCAAGTAACGGTATCAAGGATCAAGTCGCCATCGTCGGCATGGCGTGTACACAGTTCGGCGAACACTGGGATCGGGACGCCTCCGACATGCTGATCGAGGCCGCCACCGATGCCTACAAGTCGGCCGGCGTCGAGCCCAACGACGTCGATGCCTACTGGCTCGGCACCTTTGCCAGCGGCGTTTCCGGTCTGGTGTTCTCCGAAGCGCTGAAAACGCCCTACAAGCCGGTGACGCGACTGGAAAACATGTGTGCGACCGGCAGCGAGGCCATTCGCAACGCCGCCTACGCGGTCGCCAGCGGCGCCTACGATCTGGTCATGGCGGTGGGCGTGGAAAAACTCAAGGACGGCGGCTACTCCGGCCTGGTGGTGCCCACGCCCGCGGGCGACGGCACTGAGTCCAGCATGACCGCGCCCGCCATGTTTTCCCTGCTGGCACCGGCGTACTGCAAGAAATACGGCGTCAATGAAAACCAGCTCAAGGACGTGCTGTCCCGCATCGCCTGGAAGAATCACGTCGCCGGCGCCAAGAACCCCAAGGCACAGTTCCGCAAGGAAGTGTCCATGGACACCATCGGCAAGTCGCCGCGGGTAGCGGGCATGTTTGGCGTATTCGACTGCTCGGGAGTAGCCGACGGTGCGGCTGCCGCCATCCTGTGCCGGGCCGAGGACGCCCACAAATACACCGACCGGCCGATCTATCTCAAGGCTTTCTCAATTGCGGCAGGCCCCAATGAAGGCTTTATCAGCGGCGATTACGATTTCACCACGTTCCAGGAAGTGGTCGCGTCCGCCCAGGACGCCTACAAGCAGGCGGGCATCACCAATCCCCGCGAGCAGATCAGCATGGCGGAAGTGCACGACTGCTTCACCGCCACCGAGCTGGTACTTATGGAAGACATGGGATTTTCCGAGCGCGGTGAGGGCTGGCGCGATGTGCTGGAAGGCCGCTTCGACGGCGATGGTGCGCAGCCGATCAATCCCGACGGCGGCCTCAAGAGCTTCGGCCACCCCATCGGGGCCAGCGGGCTGCGGATGATGTACGAGATGTGGCTGCAACTGCGTGGCGAGGCGGGCCCGCGCCAGATACCCAACCCGAAACTGGGGCTCACGCACAATCTCGGCGGCCAGCCCGGCCGCTGCGTCAGCTTCGTCTCGATTGTCGGCAACGAGATTGGTTGACGCGGTTTTCACCACCACCGCATGAATGCAAAAAAACCCGGCAGTGCCGGGTTTTTTTGTGCGCTATTTTTGCGCCGCCGTTATTTTCGGCGCATGGCGTCAAAGAATTCGTTATTGCTCTTGAATCCCTTGAGTTTATCCACCAGGAATTCGGTCGCCGACAGATCTTCCATATCGTGCAGCAGCTTGCGCAAAATCCACACCCGTTGCAGCTCGCCCTCGCCCATCAACAATTCCTCGCGGCGCGTGCCGGAACGACGCACGTTGATCGCGGGATAGATACGCTTCTCGGCGATCTTGCGGTCCAGGTGAAGCTCCATGTTACCGGTGCCCTTGAACTCCTCGTAGATCACCTCGTCCATTTTCGAGCCGGTATCCACCAGGGCGGTGGCGATGATGGTCAGGCTGCCACCGTGCTCGATATTACGCGCCGCGCCAAAAAACCGCTTGGGTTTCTCGAGCGCATGGGCATCGACCCCGCCGGTCAGAACCTTCCCGGATGACGGGATCACGGTGTTGTACGCGCGCGCCAGCCGGGTCACCGAATCCAGCAGGATGACGACATCCTTCTTGTGCTCGACGAGCCGCTTGGCCTTGTCGATCACCATCTCGGCGACCTGCACATGGCGGGTCGGCGGTTCGTCGAAGGTGGACGCAACCACCTCGCCGCGCACTGTGCGCTGCATTTCGGTGACTTCCTCGGGGCGTTCGTCGATCAGCAGTACGATCAGCAGCGCTTCGGGATTGTTGCGCGATATCGCCTGCGCGATATGCTGCATCATGATGGTCTTGCCGGCCTTGGGCGGCGCGACGATCAGGCCACGCTGTCCTTTGCCGATGGGCGCGATGAGATCGATGATGCGTCCGGTGAGATCCTCGGAGCTACCGTTGCCGGCCTCCAGCATCAGGCGCTTGTCCGGAAACAGCGGCGTCAGATTTTCAAACAGAATCTTGTTGCGCGCGTTCTCCGGTTTTTCGAAATTGATCTCGTCTACTTTAAGAAGCGCGAAATAGCGTTCGCCTTCCTTGGGCGGGCGGATCTTGCCGGTGATGCTGTCGCCGGTACGGAGATTGAAGCGACGAATCTGACTCGGCGACACATAGATGTCGTCGGGGCCGGCGAGATACGACGAATCCGCCGAACGCAAAAAACCGAAACCATCCGGCAGGATTTCCAGAACCCCGTCGCCGGAAATATCCTCGCCGCTTTTTGCGTGGCGTTTCAGGATAGTGAAAATGATGTCCTGCTTGCGCGAGCGACCGAGATTTTCGAGGCCGGTCTCGGCGCCAATTTGCAGCAATTCGTCGATGGGTTTCGCTTTCAGGTCGGTAAGATTCATGAAGTTGGTGTTGTCGGTGTGGCTGCAAGAGCCGGGGTGGCCGGGATGGCCGGGATGGTTGGTACGAACTGGTACAAGTCGGGCGCGAATCGCGCTGGGCGCATTCTACCTGGAGCCTAATTTACCTGGAGCTCATTTTACCTGGAGGTAGTCAACCGGGAATTAATGGCGTAATTCGGGCCGGCTTACGGGCAGAGCGAAGTTCAGTTATAGCCCGCAGTATACCCGGCCCTGCACCATTAGCAAACTTCATTTGGACCGCTGCTCTCGCTCGATCAAGGGCGTCTCAAACCGCGCCAGCAACAAATGCCGTCAATTGCGCCTTGGACAGGGCGCCCACCCGAGTATCGCTGAGAGTACCGCTTTTGAACAGCATCAGCGTCGGGATGCCGCGGACACTGTACCTGGCGGCAATCTCGCGATTGGCATCGACATCGACCTTGCAGACCTTGAGGCGGCCAGCGAACTCGTCGGCCATCTCGTCCAGAATCGGGGCAATCATCTTGCAAGGGCCACACCAGCTCGCCCAGAAGTCCACGAGTACCGGGAGGTTCGATTGCAGCACATCGGCATCAAAACTGGCATCGCTCACGTGGACGATTTTGGCGCTCATCGGCGGGCTCCGTATCAGGCAGGGATTGGGTGATCGGCAGGATCGAACCTTACAATAATGCGATCATGGCATCCACTACCAGCGGCAACGACGACCCAAGCGATGGCGATGACCACGATGAATACGGAAGGCCCCGGTGTCGCGGCCGCGACGCCCTTGCTCGCCGCCATCGACTTGGGATCGAACAGTTTTCACCTGCTGGTGGCGGCGGTCAGCCACGGGGAAATGCGTCCCCTGGAGACCAGGGGCGAAAAGGTGCAGCTGGCCGCTGGCCTCCGCGATGGGGTGCTGGATAGCGACGCCATCGCGCGCGGGTTCGAAACCCTGACCCGCTTTCGCCAGGTCCTGGACACTTTCACCCCGGATACCGTCCGGGTAGTCGGGACCAACACCCTGCGCGCGGCAAAAAATGTGCGCTCGTTCATCGGTCCGGCGCAGGCAATCCTCGACCATCCCATCGAAATCGTGTCGGGGCGCGAGGAGGCACGCCTGATTTACCTGGGCGTGGCCCACAGTGAGGCGGATGACGATCACGCCCGGCTGGTGGTGGATATCGGCGGCGGCAGCACCGAGCTCATCATCGGCGAGCGCTTCGAGACCCGCGTGCTGGAAAGCCTCCACATGGGATGTGTCGGCTATCAGCAACGCTTTTTCCCGACTGGCGCCATTACCACATCCCGGTTTGATAGCGCGTATCGGGCCGCGTACCTGGAGGCTCTTGCCGTCCGCGAAGAGTTTTGCGCGCGCGGCTGGGGGGACTGCGTGGGCTCCTCCGGGACCCATCTCGCCATCGCCGAGGCCCTGCGCGCCCAGGGCTGGAGCCGGGGTGAGATAACGCGCGGCGGCCTGCAGCAACTGCGCCGCGCCGTCATCGACTGCGGCCATGTCGATGCTCTGGGTGCGATTGCCGGCCTCAAACCCGCGCGCTACAACGTCTTCGCGGCCGGCGTAGCCATCGCCAGTGCGGTGTTCGAAGCGCTCGATATCGCCACGATGCACGCTTCATCAGGGGCGCTTCGCGAGGGTGTCGTCTACGACCTGATCGGGCGCCTGCAGCACGAGGATGTGCGTGAACGCACCGTCAACGCGCTGTTCAAGCGCAGCGGGCTGCCGGACCTGCACGCGCGCCGCGTCCGGGAGGTGGCCGACGACCTGTTCATCCGGGTCCGCGATGACTGGAAGCTCCAGCCCGAACACCGTGAGCTGTTGCGCTGGGCCGCGCAACTGCATGAAATCGGCCTGACGATTTCTCATTCCCAGTTCCACAAACACGGTCAATACATCATCCAGAACGCCGACCTGCCGGGCTTTTCCCGCGATCAGCAAACCGCGCTCGCGACCCTGGTGCGCGCGCATCGCCGCAAATTTCCCGGCAGTCTGTTGGCTTCTTTCAGCACCACTGATCGCCTCGCGCTGACGCGCCTGTGTCTGCTGCTGCGTCTTGCCGTGGCCTTCAAGTATGTAGCGCCGCTCGACGGCCTCCCCCACATGAACATCCGTGCGACGCAACGCGGTTATCGGCTGGAGTTTCCGGCCGGCTGGCTCCAGCAGCATCCGCTGACCCTGGCGGAACTCGGTCAGGAACAAGCCTATCTCGCGCAGGCGGGATTCAACATCGAACTGATTTGAGCCGGTCGCGCACACCAGCGGGCG
>JBKHWK010000118.1:0-4848 GCA_046566625.1 Gammaproteobacteria bacterium | reverse complement strand
ACGCCTTCAGCGTCAACCCGCTGGTGTTCATGGAGGAGCTCGGGCTCTGCCCGCGCGGCCAGGGCGGCGCTTTCTTCGCGTCCGGTGCGACGCGGCCCGGCGGCGATTTCCCGGTCAACACCTACGGCGGACTGCTGTCGTTCGGTCATACCGGCGACTCCTCGGGGTTGTCGATGATCGTCGAAGGCGCCCGCCAGGTCATGGGCATCGCCGGCGACCGCCAGTTGCCGCGCGCCGACATCGGCGTCGTGCACTCCTACGGCGGCATGATGAGCGAACATTCCACCCTGATTCTCGGCCGCCAGTCCTGAGGGGTCACCACCATGAACGATGCGACGATTCCCGCCAAGCCGCTGCCGAAGATGACGCCGGGCGCCGCGCACTACTGGCAGAGCGCGACCCGCGAGCAATTCGTGCTGCCCCACTGCAAGGCCTGCGACAAGGCATTTTTCTATCCCCGCGTCTGGTGTCCCCGGTGCCTCGGCCAGGATCTCGACTGGATCAATGCCAGTGGCCGCGGTGTCGTCTACAGTTTCTCTGTCGTGCATCAGGCGCCGTTTCCAGCGTATCGCGGCGATGTGCCCTATGTGCTCGCCGTCATCGAGCTGGCCGAAGGTCCGCGCATGATGGCCAACGTGCTCCACTGCGACCCAGACACCGTGCGCGTCGGCATGCCGGTCGAGGTCACTTTCGAAGATCGTGGCGAGATGAAAATCCCGCAATTCCAACCCGTTCGCTCCTGAGGAGGCAATTCCGGCGATGGCCACCCTGGCTCAAGCACCCTTTCCACTGACGTTCGGCACCTATGCCGATGCCCTGAAACTGGTCGGCCAGGCCGGCGAGAAAACCGTCGCGGAGTTTTCCGTCACCTGGGAGGCGATCAAGGTCTACTGCGCGCTGGTGGAGGACGCGAACCCCAGCTACTGGGATGAAACCTACGCGCGACGGCACTGGGGTGGCATTGTTGCGCCGCCTGGGCTGCTGTTGTCCTGGTGCATGGCGCTGGAGTGGCATCCGACCAAGGAACGCAAGCACTACATCATGGCGCTGCGGGTACCGCTGCCGGGCGACACCCTGATCAACGTGGCCACCAGCACCGAGTTCGACCGCCACCTGTATCTGGGTGAACGGGTCAGCGTGCAGGATCGTCTGGTGCAGATTTCCGAAGAGAAGGACACGCGGCTCGGGATCGGCCATTTCCTCACCACCGAGGCCGAGTTCCTCAACCAGGACGGTGAACGAGTGGCCTTGCAGACCAACCAATTGTTCCGCTACCGGACCCACGAGGCCTGAGTCATGACCGAGCTGAATCAGAAGTATTGGAACGACATCAGCGAGGGCGACATCGTGCCCAAGGTGACCATGCACGTGCCCTTTGCCAAGGTGATTTTGAACGCGGCGGCCACCAACGATTATTTTCCCGGCCATCACGACCCCGAGTACGCCCGCGCCCAGGGCCAGCGCACCATCTACCTCAATACCATGGCGATCGAAGGTTTCATCGACCGCGTCGCGACTGACTGGGCCGGCCCCCGCACCTTCATCCGCAAGCGCCAGATGCAGATGCGGGCCTCGATCTACGCCGGCGACACCATGTATGGCGAGGGTCTGGTGACCAAGCGCTATCAGGACGCGGCCGGCCGCCATCTGGTGGATATCACCATCAGTATTGCCACCGACGAAGGCCCGCGGGTCCCGGCGGCGCTCACCCTGGAATTGCCGCAGCGCTGACGCGCCATCTCCATCCATCAACACACGAGAAACCGCCATGGCTCTTGGGGAATTCACTTCCTGGTTCGATCTGCCGCTGTCGCCGCTGTACTACAACGCCGACCATGAAGCCTGGCGGCACACGCTGCGCCGTTTCGTGGATACCGAAGTGGCTCCCCATGTGGATGACTGGGAAGAGGCCGGCGTGTTTCCGCGCGAGATGTACAAGAAGGCCGCGGCGATCGGATTGTTGCAGCTCGGCTATCCCGAGGAATACGGCGGCATTCCAGTCGCCGACCCCTTCATGGCGGTGGTCACTGCCCTGGAGCAGGCCCGCGCCGGCGGAGGCGGCATGTACGCCAGCCTCAACAGCCACACCATCGGCCTGCCGCCGATCCTGGCGCTCGCCAATGACGCGATCAAGCAGCGGGTGATTCCCCCGGTGATCGCCGGCGACAAGATCGCCGCGCTTGCCATTACCGAGCCCGGCGGTGGCTCGGATGTCGCGAACCTGAAGACCACGGCGCGCCGCGACGGCGATCACTATGTGGTCAATGGCAGCAAGATCTTCATCACCAGCGGTATCCGCGCCGATTTCTACACGGTTGCGGTGCGCACCGGCGGGGAGGGCGCGGCTGGCATCTCGCTGCTGCTGATCGAAAAGGGCACTCCCGGTTTCACCCAGACCGAGTTGAAAAAAATGGGCTGGTGGGCGTCCGATACCGCTGCGCTCTATTTCGACAACTGCCGGGTGCCGGCAACCAACCTGATCGGTGTCGAGAACAAGGGGTTCTCCGGGATCATGATCAATTTCAACATGGAGCGTCTGGGCATTGCCGCCACTTCGGTGGGCCTCGCCATGGTGTGTATGGACGAGGCGGTGGCCTGGGCGCGCGAACGCAAGACCTTCGGCAAGCGCCTGCTGGATCATCAGGTGATTCGCCACAAGATCGCCGACATGGCCAAGCGCATCCTCGCCACCCAGGCGTTCATGGAGCAGACCACCTGGCAGATGCAGCAGGGACAGGTGCCGGTGGTCGAGCTCAGTCTGCTCAAGGTGCAGGCCACCGAGACTTTGGAGTTCTGCGCCCGCGAGGCGGTGCAGATCTACGGCGGCAGCGGCTTCATGCGCGGCAACAAGGTGGAACGCATCTACCGCGAAGTGCGGGTGTTCGCGATCGGCGGCGGCTCCGAGGAAATCATGCGGGATCTGGCGGCGCGTCAGCTGCGACTCTAGCAGCTTGTTGAAAAGCGTCGCGAGGCGGCCAGCTGCGAGGCGCACGGCGCGCAGCGAGCGAGACATATCAGATAGATAGGCGAGGGAGCGAGCACCGCGCAACGAAGCAGGTGGCTGCCGCAGCAGTTTTTCAACAAGCTGCTAACAACCGGCAAAAAAAACGGCCGCACTGGGCGACCGTTTTTTTGCGAGATCGGGACCGCGGGCACGGCCCCTCGATGTTTACATGTTGGGGTAGTTCGGCCCGCCGGCCCCCTCCGGCGCCACCCAGACGATATTCTGGGCCGGATCCTTGATGTCGCAGGTCTTGCAATGGACACAATTCTGTCCGTTGATCTGGAATATCTTCTCGCCCTTGGCGTTGTCGATCACTTCGTACACACCCGCCGGGCAGTAGCGCTGCGCGGGCTCGTCGTAGAGCGGCAGGTTGCGTGCGATCGGGATGCTCGCATCCTTCAGGGTGAGGTGACAGGGCTGATCTTCCTCGTGATTGGTGTTCGACAAAAATACCGATGAAGGCTTGTCGAAGCTCAGCACGCCGTCCGGCTTGGGGTAATCGATGCGGGGGCAATCCTTGGCCGGCTTGAGCTGGGCATGATCCGGCACCGGATCGCGCAGGGTGATCGGCAATTTGCCGTTGCACAGGTTGATGTCGACAAAGGCGAAAGCCGAGCCCAGGATGTTCCCCCATTTGTGCTGCGCCGGGCCGAAGTTGCGCTGCTGGTGCAGCTCTTTCCAGGCCCAGGATGACGCAAAAGCGTCCGCGTACTCCGTCAGTTCGTCGTTGGCGCGAGCGTTGGCGAGCGCCGCCGCCGCCACTTCCGCCGCGACCATCCCGGACTTCATCGCGGTATGGGAGCCCTTGATCTTGGCGAAATTGAGGGTTCCGGCGTCGTCCCCGATCAGCAGGCCGCCGGGAAAGCTCATTTTGGGCAGCGACTGGAGCCCGCCCTTGACGATGGCGCGGGCGCCGTAGGCGATGCGCTTGCCCCCCTCCAGATACTGGCGGATCACCGGGTGGTGCTTGTAGCGCTGGAATTCGTCGTACGGGCTCACATGGGGGTTGGAATAGGACAGGTCCACGATCAGTCCGACCGAGACCTGATTGTCCTCCAGGTGATACAGGAAGCCGCCACCGGCAGATTTGCTTTGATCCAGCGGCCAGCCGGCGGTGTGGACCACCAATCCCTGCTGATGTTTGTCATCAGGAACCTGCCATATTTCCTTGATTCCTATACCGTAATGCTGGGCATCCTTGCCCTGATCCAGGCCGAAATGGGCGATCAACTGCTTGCCCAGGTGCCCGCGACAGCCTTCGGAAAACAGCGTGTATTTGGCGTGCAGCTCCATGCCCTGGGTGTAGGTATCCTTGTGCTCGCCGTGAACGCCAATCCCCATGTCGCCGGTGGCGATGCCCTTGACCGCGCCATTGTCGTGATAGAGCACTTCGGCGGCCGCAAAGCCCGGAAAAATCTCCACGCCCAGCGCCTCGGCCTGGGTCGCCAGCCAGCGGCACAGGTTGCCCAGGCTGATGATGTAGTTGCCCTCGTTGTGCATGGTCTTGGGCACGAACAGTCCGGGCACCCGGATGGCACCCTGCGCGCTGCGCAGCACATAGATGTCGTCCTTGGCGACCGGCGTCAGCAGCGGTGCCTCACGCGCTTTCCAGTCCGGAAACAGCTCGTTCAGGGCGGTGGGTTCGAACACCGCGCCGGAGAGAATGTGGGCGCCGACCTCGGAACCCTTTTCCACCACACACACCGACAGTGCGTCGTTCAGTTGGCGTAGACGGCAGGCAGCGGCAAGGCCGGCGGGACCGGCGCCGACGATCACGACATCGTATTCCATGGATTCTCTGCTCATGCCAGACCTTCTCGCGTGGGAAAGGCGCGATTTTATCC
>JBKHWK010000117.1:0-5060 GCA_046566625.1 Gammaproteobacteria bacterium | reverse complement strand
CAAGCGCGGTCTCCTCCAGAGTGTCGAGCGCCGGGCTGCCGAAGTTGCGCCACCAGGTATCGGGCACCGCCGCGGAGCTGGTGTCCGCCTGCGGCCAGGACGCCGGGCGCGGCACCTCGGGACGTTGATAGGCAGGCGTCAGATTGCAGCCCCCCGCCAGGATCAGGACGCAAATGAGTACCGCTGGTGAACGCCGCACGGCCCTACTCCGCAGCCAGCGCGATCACCGGATCGAGCCGGGCCGCCTTGCGCGCGGGCAGATAGCCGAACAACAGCCCGGTGCCCACCGCGCTCAGGAACGCCAGGACTCCCGGCGCCAGGGTGAACACCACGTCCACACCGCCCAACCGCAGGCCGAAACCGATCAGGTAGCCCAGCACCAGGCCGCTGACGCCGCCCACCGTGCACACGACCGCGGCCTCGGCGTTGAATTGCAGCAGGATGTCGCGCATGCGCGCGCCGGTCGCCATGCGGATGCCGATTTCGCGGGTGCGCTCGGTGACGCTCACCAGCATGATGTTCATCACGCCGATGCCGCCCACCAGCAGCGAGATCGCCGCCACCGAGCCCAGCAGGATGGTGAGCGTGGTCTGGGCGGTGTTCGCCATGTCCAGGATCGAGGCCATGTTGCGGATGCTGAAATCCTCGCTGCGGTGGCGCGCCAGCAGCAGCTGGCGGATGCTTTCCTGCACCGCATCGACCTGGCCGACATCGGCGACCTTGGCAGTGATGGCGTTGACGTAGTTGCGTCCAAACAGCCGCACCTGGGCGGTGGTGAGCGGCACGAAGACCACATCGTCCTGATCGCCGCCCCAGGCCGTGGCTCCCTTCTCGCCCATCACGCCGATAATCTGGAAGGGCACGTTCTTGATCAGCAGGTAGCGGCCCACCGGGTCGTCGCCGGCCGGAAACAGCAGTCGCGCCACGGTCGCGCCGAGCACGGCTACCGGCGCATAGCTGCGGGCGTCGCCGCCCGTGAAAAAAGAACCCTGCACCAGGGGCCAGTCGCGCAGCGCAGGCAGATCGGTGCCGACTCCGTTGATTGTGGTGGCATAGTCCATCGCGCCGATCCGCGCGGTGAGCCGCCCGTTGCGCTCCGGCACTACCAGCTCTACACCGGGCAATGCGGCGATGGCGGCGGCGTCCTGCGGAGTGAGGGTGACGATGTCGCCGCCGCCGCGGATGCCCGGCGCGCCGGGCCGGATCATCAGCAGATTGGTGCCCATCGCACTGATCTGCTCCATCACACGCTGCTTGCTGCCCTCCCCGACCGCCAGCATGACCACCACCGACACCACGCCGATGACGATGCCCAGCAGTGTCAGCGCCGTGCGCAGGGCGTTGGTGCGCAGCGCGCGCAGCGCCACTTTGGCGGCTTCCGCCAGCTCCGGAATGACTCCACCGCCATCGGCGGGATGGTGTTCGGTCGCCACGGTGGCGGCCGCCCGCTGCGGTGGCTGGTCGGCGACGATGCGGCCGTCGGCGATACGCAGGACGCGCTGGGCATGGGCGGCCACCTCGGCGTCGTGGGTGATCAGCACGATGGTGCGGCCCTCGGCGTGCAACTGGCGGAGCAGTGTCATCAGCTCGGCGCTGGTGCGGCTGTCCAGGGCGCCGGTGGGTTCGTCGGCCAGCACCACCCGCGGATCGTTGATCAGCGCGCGGGCAATGGCGACCCGCTGCTGCTGGCCGCCGGAAAGCTGGCTCGGCAGGTGGCCGGCGCGGTCAGTCATGCCGAGTCGGGCCAGCAGCTCGGCCGCGCGGGCGCTGCGCCGAGTCCGCGGCACACCGGCGTAGATGGCCGGCATCGCCACGTTTTCCGCGGCGCTCGACCCGGCCAGCAGGTTGTAGCGCTGGAATACGAAACCGAAAGTCTCACGGCGCAGGGCGGCGAGCGCGTCAGGGGAAAGGTCACCCACTGAATGGCCGAGGATCAGATAGTCGCCGGCGTCGGGATGATCGAGACAGCCGATCACGTTCATCAATGTGCTCTTGCCGGAGCCGGACGGGCCCATGATGGCGACGAATTCCCCGGGCCAGATCGTCAGGGAGATATCCTCGAGGGCCCGCACTTCGGTATCCCCGGCCAGGAAGCGCCGGTTCACGCCGCGCAGCTCCAGGAGCGGGATATCCGCTTCGTTCATAGACCCCACCGCGGCGCGGCGGGTTTGGCTTTCGCGGCGGGCAGGACCACCTCGTCGTCCAGCGCCAGGCCGGCGCGAATCTCGGCCAGGGAGCGCGTCACAATGCCCACCTGCACCACGGTGGGTACCGCGCGGCCCTCGAGGTAACGGCGCACTTCATAGGCCTGACCCTGTACCCCGTCCTGCTCGGGCCGACGCCGGCCCAGCGCGACGGCGGGAATCACCAGCGCCTGCTCGGCGCGTGCCACCAGAAAATACATCTGGGTACTCATGCCGTTCATCAGTTCGCCGTCGCTGTTGTCCACGTCGGCCAGCACGTTGTAGAGCACCACGTCGTTGATGACTTCCGGAGAGGGCAGTATCTGGCGTACCACCGCCTCCCAGCGCCGCTCCAGCGACCCCAGGATGGTGAACGACACCGCCATACCCGGCTTTACCCGCGGCACATCGGCTTCGGCCACCTGGGCGCGTACCGTCATGGTGCGCAGATCGGCGATCTGCAGGATGACCGGCGCGATCTGGTTCGCGTTGAGGGTCTGTCCTTCGCGCGCAGTCTGGCTCGCCACCGTGCCATCCATGGGCGCATAGATGCGGGTGTAACTGAGGTTGGTCTCGTCGCCGGACAGGGTGGAGCGGGCTTCATCGATCTGGGCTCGCAGTGAGTTGGCGCGCGCCTGTACCTCATGCAGCGCCGATTCGCTTTGTTCAAGGACTTCCCGGCTGACGGCGTGCTCCCCGATCAGCCGGTGATTGCGCTCCAGCACCTGGCGGGCAAAGACCGTCTGGGCTTCCTGTTCCGCCAGTTGGGCGGCGAGCGAAGCGAGACGGGCACGATCCGCTTCGACGCGGGAAGCGTAGATGCGCGGATCGATCTCGGCGATGAGCTGGCCGCGGGTGACCGTGTCGCCGATCTGCACATGCAGGCGGCTGAGCTGGCCCGAGACCTGGGCGCCCACGTCGACGTATTCCTTGGGTTCGAGCTTGCCCTGCGCGGTGATGGTCTCTTCGAGGTCGGCGCGTTCCACCCGCGCCCTGGACAGCTCCGGAGCGCCGGCGCCATGCAGCGCCCGGTAACCCCAGGCGGCGAGGAGAATCGCCAGGATGACCGCGGCAAGCCAAAGGCTCCGGTTACGCAACTTCATTCACTGCTCTCCAGATCGCGGTACGGCAGGGTGCGGAACCGGAAACACCGAGCAGAGGCTCCGTGGCCGCAGCTCCTGCGCAACCACTCCCGCGCAACCATGAACAAAGCGCTTGGCCCCAGGTGAGCAAGCTGGCCCGCTGCGTGGACCGCGGCGCGGTCAGGAAATTCACCGCGCTGAACAAATCCGGGGTCAGCAGGGATCCGGCATGGAAGCGCCCGGGACCAGCGCCTTGAGGGGATGCCGCCCCGCCACATGTCCCATGAACGGCCGGTGGATGGAGTAGCCCAGCAGGGACTGGATGCGCGGGCTCATGGCGGCGGCCTGTGCCGGCGGCACCGCAAGGAAGTAGTTTTCCTGCGTGCGTGCCCAGGGTTGGCAGTACTGGATCGAGAACGCGCGGCGCGGCGCCGGGCTGTGGTTGGCGCCGCCGCGATGCAGCAGGTTGCCGGCGAACACGACACAACTACCGGCGGGCATTTCCACCGGAATCGATTTACCCGCCATGCGGGCGGCGAAGTCGGGATCGGATTCGCGATCGCCATCCCGATAATCGCCGCCGATCTCGGCATCGCTCCACAGATGACTGCCGGGAATAATCTCTGTGCAGCCATTTTCGGCCGTGAAATCGTCCACCGCCACGATGGTGGACAAACTCACCATGGGGCGCGGGCGCGGGATCGGGTAGAAGGCATCGTCGTTGTGCCAGGGCTGCGGCGTCTCGCCCGGATGGATGCAGATGGCGAGACTGCCGGTGAGCAGGTAATTGGGTTCGAGAAAGGCGTCGCACAGGGCCATGACCCTGTCGTCTTCGATAATCTCCCGAAACACCGGATCCCGCGCCACCAGCGTGTAGATACGTTCGGTGGCGTGACCCTCGAAGTTGTTGCGACCCAAGTACGCGCCCAGCTCGCGGTCCAGCGCCGCACGCACCCGGTCGAGACGCCCGCCACCCAGAAAATCCGGCACCAGCGTGTAGCCGCGGGTGCGGATTTCCTGGATCGCCGTTTCGATATCGAACATCGCGAGAACCCCCGGACAGTCGTTCGCTCAGGGCTTGCGGACGATCGGCACCCAGTGGAACAGCCCTACCAGAATCACCATCACGACATCGAGCGCTTCCGCGCGGCCGGCGGCCTTGAGCTTGCCGAACACAAACACCAGTTCACCGAGGTGGGCGAGAAATATCACGAAGGCTATGGCGAGCAGCCGGTAGTCCCAGGGCGGCGCAAAGACACCCAGCACCGCCAGTACCGGCAGAATCCAGAATCCCAGCGTGGCCAGCTTGCCGATCAGAAAGAAGTTTTGCATCAGGGGGCTCTCTTTGGTTGTTGTGGTGATGGTGAAGCGATCGCGCCGATGCGCGGCGTTTCGAGTGTAGCAGGCGCTCCTTGAGCGCTACAAATGCCCCAGCGCCGATTCATGGACGTGTAGTCGGCCCGCACGGCGAGGCCCGCGCGCGCCGCGAGCGCGACGTTAGTCAGCGGTATGGCCTGCGCGGTTCCTCCCTTGATCCGATGCGCCGGAGGTGCCGCGGCGAAACCCTGAAAATACCTTCGACCGTGACTCCCGCTGTCCGCCTTGAGAAAAGCTTCGGGCCGTTGCCTCATCTCCTGCTACCTGGCTTTGAATTTCGATTGGGTCCGCGCGGACTTCCGGTTGTTGTACGGAACATCGGTTGTACAGGACATCTGGACCATACCCGAAAACCGCTGTATGGTTGGACACATCAACTTTCCTGCGCTCACTGCCGCCTGACCGGCGGCTGGCAGCT
>JBKHWK010000116.1:0-5109 GCA_046566625.1 Gammaproteobacteria bacterium | reverse complement strand
TCGTCACGAGCACGTCCGCTCAATTTCTTCCGGGGCGAGGCAAACCGCTGGGCCTGTTCAAGGACGTGTCCTGGGAGATACAGGAGCGAGATTTTCCGCCGAATTCGGCGCTGATAGTGGTTTCCGATGGCCTCATGGAGCGGATCGAGGGCGCCACGAGTGTGGCGCGAGAGGCGCGCTTGCTGGAGCTGCTCACCGGGGTTGCCCCGGATCACGACCGTATCTGCGAGGCTCTCGGCCTGAAAGCAATCAAGGAAGCCCCCGATGATGTTTCGGTGCTCACGGTGACCCACAATGCCTGATTGCGGGAAAATCCTGGTCGGTGAATTCGACCACTCGTACCTGATGAAATTGCGGGGCTATGTCCGGCTCACGCTGTGCGCTTCCCTCGGACGCTACATGGAGCGCATCTTCCAGGGCGGCTGTCCGGAGCAGGTTCTGATCGATCTGCAAGACGCAACTGGGCTGGACAGTACCACGCTGGGCCTGATCGGGCGTCTCGCGCTGCACTGCCGCGACCAGTTCCATCTCAAGCCACTGGTGTTTTGCGATAACCCCGACGTACTGCGCGACCTGACCACCATGGCTTTGGACGAATTCCTCGACATCGTTGCCACCCCACCGCCGGCAACCCCGTTGCGTGAACTTGCCGTCGCCGATGCGCCGGTAGCCGAGGTACGGCAGCGCATTATCGACGCCCACAAGTTGCTCGCCCGGATTAATCCCGAACGCGAAGCCGAATTCCTCGATCTGGTACGTGCCATCGAGCAGGACGTCAGTCCATAAAGAACGGTCAAGCGGACGGGGGCAGACCGTCCCGAGCCTGATTGCGGGCTTGAATAAAACGGCTGTGAGGCAGATGAATCAGCTCTGCCACCTGCCGGATCAGGCTTTCTTCGTATTTGTCGAGCCTGGAGTCCGCGTACGCAACCTGCCACAGCTTGTGCACCAGCGCGTACTTGTCAGCAGCGCTGAAGTGCTGGTTTACCATAGCGGTGAATTGATAGAGAGAGGTCGCCTCCGCGACCTCCTGGCGCGCAAGTTCGGTCAGTTCGACCGCTTCCTCCGGTCCGAGACCAAAACGCTGCCGCAGAAGCTCGGGAATCCGTGCCGTCTCGGCGGGGCTGAGGGTTCCATCCGTCAGCATCACCTCCACCATGAGTGCCGCAGTGGCAAGCCGGATGGCGTCGCCGCTGACCTCTCCCGTCGTCGTGGCGATGCGGCCGGCAAAGAATGTCCGGATACGCTCGATCATAGGGTTGCCTCCCCCGGCACAGCGCAGCGTGCCGGATCGTTACTGTGTCGGAATGCGGTCAGCGCGGTATCCCATACCTCAATACTCGCGCCGCGCCGGTTCGCGTGGGTGCTCAGATGGCGCCGAAACTGGCGGGCGCCAGGACGTCCTTGATACAGGCCCAGCAAGTGCCGTGTCATTCGGTGCAACGGCACGCCGCCGACAAGCCCGGCGAGTAGATGCGCCCGTAAGCGCTGGCTCACGAGGTCAGGGTGCTCAACCGCGGCACCGAACAGCTCGCTGTCGACAGCAGCCAGCAGGCCCGGATTGTCATAGGCCTCGCGTCCGAGCATGACCCCATCGACTTGCGCCAGATGAATGCGGGCCGATGCGAGATCCCGAATGCCACCGTTGAGAACGATCTTGAGGTGCGGAAATTCGGCCTTCAGACGATAGACTGTCGGGTAATCCAGCGGGGGAATCTCGCGGTTTTCCTTGGGACTCAAGCCCTTTAACCAGGCCTTGCGGGCGTGGACCACAAAGGTATCGCAGCCCGCGGCAGCAACGGTGGCCACGAAGTCGGCAAGCGCGTCGTAGCCGTCCTGGTCATCGACCCCGATGCGGCACTTTACCGTCACCGGGATGGCAACAGTGTCCACCATGGCCGCGACGCAACGTGCGACCAGTCCGGGGTCGAGCATCAGGCAGGCACCAAAACGCCCGGATTGGACGCGGTCGCTGGGACAGCCGCAATTGAGGTTGATCTCATCGTAGCCGCGCTGTTGGGCAAGACGCGCGCAGGCGGCGAGTTCCTGCGGATCACTGCCACCGAGCTGCACCGCGACCGGATGTTCCTGTGGATCGAACCCCAGGTAACGATCGGTGTCGCCATGGAGGAGGGCACCGGTGGTCAGCATCTCGGTATAAAGCCTGGCTTGGCGGCTCAATTGCCGAAACAGGCCACGGCAATGCCGGTCCGTGCGGTCGAGCATGGGTGCGACGCAAAAACGGTGGGTCTGCACGCTGTCGGGAAGCTGCATCAACGCGATATATGGACTTGTGGTGTATGCGTATTCTACCCGCTCGCCGGACCGACATCGAACCGAGATCGAACTTGATCGACTCCGGCGAAAGTCGGCACAATGCGGGCCATTTCTTCAGCACCCGAGCGGTTTGGGCGCGCTTTGGCGCTCGCCGCGATTCATCATCCACAACCGCGTTTCACGCACAGGAGCAAGCCGCCATGTTGGTAAGAGACCAATTTTATATCGCCGGGAAATGGCAGCAGCCCGCGGGCAACGCCACCACCGATGTCATCAATCCCGCCACCGAAGCGGTGGTCGCCAAAGTCGCCATGGGCAACCAGGCCGATGTGGACAGCGCCGTAACTGCGGCGCGGGCCGCATTCGACAGCTGGTCCCAGACACCGCCCGCCCAGCGGGCGGACTATCTCGACCGCATCGCGGCGGGTATCGAAGCCCGTACCGCCGAACTCGCCGAGGCGATTACCTCGGAAATGGGTGCTCCCTGCGCGCTCGTCAAGGCGACCCAGATTGGCAACCCGCTGTTCACCTTCAAGGAAGCGGCCCAGCTCGCCCGCACCTATGACTTCGAATCCGATCACGGCAAGACCCATGTGATCCGCGAGGCCATCGGAGTCTGCGCCCTGATCACACCCTGGAATTTCCCGCTGAACCAGATCGCCGGCAAGGTCGCGCCCGCACTGGCGGCGGGCTGCACCATGGTATTGAAGCCCAGTGAGCTGGCGCCCCTGGATGCCTTCATCCTTGCGGAAATCGTCGATGCGGCGGGACTGCCCCCCGGAGTATTCAATGTGATCGTCGGCGCCGGGCCCGTGGTCGGTGAAGCGCTCGCCGGCCATCCCGAAGTGGATATGGTTTCGATCACCGGCTCCACGCGCGCCGGCGCGGCGGTGGCCATCGCGGCCGCGCCGACCATCAAGCGGGTTGGGCAGGAGCTTGGCGGCAAGTCTGCCAATATCATCCTTGCCGACGCCGATTTCGCGCGCGCCGTGAAAGCCGGTGTGCGCGTCAGCATGTTCAATAGTGGGCAGGCCTGCAACGGACCCACGCGGATGCTGATTCCCCGCGAGCACCAAAAGGAAATCGAGGAAATCGTGGTCAAGACGGTGGCGGGGGTCGTGGTCGGCGATCCGAACCAGGACACCACCTACATGGGCCCCATCGCCAACCGCGCCCAGTACGAGCGGGTGATCGCGTTCATCCAGCGCGGCATCGATGAGGGTGCGCGCCTGTTGGTCGGGGGCACTGAGCGACCGGAAGGGCTCGATAAAGGTTACTACGTCAAGCCCACGGTATTCACGGATGTCCGCAACGATATGCTGACCGCCCGCGAAGAAGCCTTCGGCCCGGTGCTTGCCCTGATTCCTTACGACACCGAAGACGAGGCGGTCGCCATCGCCAACGACAACCCCTATGGTCTGTCCAGCTACATCCAGTCCGGCGATCTCGAACATGCCAAGCGAGTCGGGCGACGGATACGTTCCGGTCATGTCGAATTGAACGGCGCGCGTTGGGATCAGGGCGCACCATTTGGCGGCTACCGGATGTCCGGCAATGGCCGCGAACACGGTGTCTGGGGTCTTGAGGAATATCTCGAAACCAAGGCACTGTTGGGCTACAACCCCTGAAGTATTCTTGCCGCTCCGCGGGCAAGGAAGCCCGCCCGACGCGCCCTGGCAACAGCGGTGCGGCAACTCTCCTTGGAACAGCCTTGTCTGGCCTTTGATCCGACAAGCAAGCCTCCGATCAGAGAATGAGAGCTGAATCTCATCTTTCGTGTGACATCCAGCTAAACTGCTTCGGCGACTGAATCTCGCGGCGGGGAGCGCTCACGCGCGCGCCGTTGCGGATTTGCGGGTGGTGGCGGACCGATCAGCGCCAGCGAAATCAAGGCGATCCGCAAAACGCTGTCCGCAACTTCTACCACCGTTTCCGGAGCTTGAGCGAGACCATGACCACCGAGCCGACAAGGACGATACCGCCTGCACAACAACGGCCGGCGGAAGCGCAGGCGGTCAAGATGGAGAACGACCGCGACCCCCTGCATGGGCCGCTCCTCGACAGCCTGCTGCTGGTGGCGCGGATCGAGGGCAAATTGTCCACCGTCACCGCCGTTACCGCGGGCCTGCCTCTCGACGAGGGTCGCCTGACCAGGGACCTTTTCATTCGCGCGGCCAACCGCGCCGGGCTCGCAGCGCTGCTGGTGGAGCGCGAGATTGCGGAAGTTCCCCGCGATGTACTGCCGGCGGTACTGTTGTACGACGACGAAAGTTCGGCGGTGCTGGTGGATATCGACGCCGAACAGGGCTGGGGGTGCTGATGGCACCTGGCACCCGGCACAGGGAGCAGCGCTCACTGGAGCAACTGCAGAAGAGTTTCTCCGGCCACCTGTTCTACTTGCGGCCGATGCAGGAATTCGATGCGCGCACCCCAAAGATTTACAACAATCCGGGCGAACACTGGTTTTGGGGTGTGCTCAAGTCTTCCTGGCACCTCTATCGTGACGTGCTGCTCGCGTCACTGTTCATCAATCTGTTTGTACTTGCGCAGCCGCTCTTTGCGATGAACGTCTACGATCGCGTTGTGCCCAACAATGCCATCGAAACTCTGTGGGCGTTGGCGATCGGCGTCACCCTGGTCTATCTGTTCGATCTCGGTTTGAAGATCCTGCGCGGTTACATGGTTGAACTGGCGGCCAAGCGCACCGATGTCATGCTCTCGGCGAGCCTGTTCGAGCGCATGCTCGGCATCAAAATGCGACAGCGTCCGATCTCGGTAGGTTCCTTCGTGAATCGGCTCCACGAGTTCGACAGCATTCGCAGCTTCATCACA
>JBKHWK010000115.1:0-5137 GCA_046566625.1 Gammaproteobacteria bacterium | reverse complement strand
GCGCTCAAGCCGCCCACCATTGTGAAGACCGCAGTGGATGAACATGGCAGCGCCCTGATTATCAGCGGGCACAACTTTGGCGCGCGGCCTCCCACTGTCATGCTGGCCGATCAGGTATTGGCGGTGAAGCACTATTCGGAACACGAAGTCGTGGCGGATTTGCCGCAGGACCTTGCCGCTGCCAATTACGGCGTCACCCTGATCACCAACGACTCGGCTCCGCTCAGATCCAATCTGTTCAGCACCCCGGTGTCCGATAGCGACGGAAAATAACGCGATGGGCGGTCGACAGCCTAGTTGCCCGGCGCTGAGACCGCTTCTGCATGACTGCCATCTGACAGCCGGCGCCGCTTGCGGGCGTCGCGCCGGCGTTCGAGTTCGTCTTCCGGCACGACCACGCAACCATCGACGACATTGGCGCCAAGCAGCTGTGCCAGGCCCATGCTTTTCGGATGGTAGAGGCACGGATTCATCGGCCTGGGCTGACGCACGATGACGGGGAACGGCATCAAGTCGAGGATCTGTGTTTCCAGATCGATACCCGGTGCGATCTCGATCAGTTCGAGACCTTGCGCAGTAAGCTGGAACACCGCGCGCTCGGTGACATAGAGCACTGCCTGTCCCCGGCGGCAGGCGATGTCGCCGTTGAAGGTGATCTGCTCCACTGTCGGCAGAAACTTGCTGGTGCTTCCTTCGCGAACGATGCGCAGCTTGCCGTGGTCGATGGCCACTTCCAGACCGCCGGTGGTGAAGGTGCCGACAAAGACCAGGCGGCTCGCCGATTGCGAAATGTTGATGAAACCGCCGGCGCCGGCGAGCTTGGGACCGAACTTGCTGACATTGACGTTGCCCCGGGCGTCCACCTGCGCCATGCCGAGCACGGCGAGATCGAGCCCGCCGCCGTCGTAGAAATCGAACTGCTGATTCTGGGCGAGCAGCGCATCGTTGTTGACCGCGGCACCGAAATCCAGTCCGCCTTGGGGCATGCCGCCGATGACCCCGGGCTCCGCAGTCAGGGTGACCGCGCCGAGCAGGCCTTCTTCACTGGCGATGCGGGAGACCCCCTCGGGCATGCCGATGCCGAGGTTGACGATGCCGCCCAGGGGTAGCTCGAAAGCGGCGCGGCGCGCCACCAGCTTGCGCTCGTCCAGGGTCATCGGCGCTGCCTTGGCCAGGTTGACCCGGCACTGTCCCGCGAAGGCCGGATCGAACTGCGTGGCCCAGGTCTGCCGGTGATTTTCCGCCGAGGCCTCGACGATGTAATCGACCAGGATGCCCGGCACCTCGACGTTGCGGGAGCACAGCGTGTTGGCGGCGACCACGCGCTCCACCTGTGCGATCACCAGCCCGCCGGAATTCTTGGTCGCGGTGGCGATGGCCAGGGTGTCGAGGGTCAGCGCTTCGTTTTCCATGCTGATGTTGCCGTTGCTATCCGCCGTGGTGCCGCGAATGAACGCCACATCGATACCAAAAGGCTTGTAGAGCAACCATTCCTCGCCGTCGATGACGATGACCCTGACCAGTTTCTCCCAGGTCGCCTTGTTCAGCCGGCCGCCGTCCTGACGGGGGTCGACAAAAGTGCCGAGTCCGATCTTGGTGAGGACCCCGCCGCGCTTGCCGGCAATCTCCCGGTACAGCTGACTCATCACCCCGAGCGGCAGGTTGTAGGCTTCCATCTCGCCGGCCAGCGCGAGCGCGCCGAGCTTGGGCACCAGCGCCCAGTGGCCCCCGATGACCCGCTTCAGCAGCCCCCCGTGGGCGAGGCGGTTGACGCCGCGGCTGTCGCCATCACCGGGAGCGGCGGCAAACACCAGGGTCAGATCGAAGGGCGCGTTGCTGTGTAGAAAGCGGCTTTCGAGGGCCTTGATCAGCTCTTCCGGCGTGCCGGTGCCGACGAATCCGGAGATGCAGACTGTGTCCCGGGGCCGGATCCGTTCGATTGCGGCGCGGGCGCTTACCACTTTGCCGGTCATTGGCAGTTTTCCTTGAGTTGGCGATTGCGATCCAGTTCAGGCAGCGCCGGCTTCATAGCGCGATTACCTGGCGAATGGCCTGCCCGGCGGCGAGGCGGTCGAAGCCGGCATTGATATCGTCGAGCGCGATCACATGGGTGAGCAGGCGATCCACCGGCAGCTTGCCCTGCTGATGCAGCGCCATGTAGTGCGGCAGATCGACGCTGGGCACGCAGGCGCCGATGTAGCTGCCCTTCAGCGTACGTTCCTCGGCAACCAGACTGACCGCCGGAATCGATAGCTTGCGCTCCGGGTTGGGCAGTCCCGAGGTCACCGTGGTGCCACCGCGGGCGGTAATGAAATAGGCGAGTTCTAGGGCCGGCACCGAGCCTGCCATCTCGAAGGCGTATTCGACACCGCCGCCGCTCAAATCCCGGATTTCCTCGATGGCGCGCTCCCCGCCCGCGTTGACGCAGTGGGTCGCGCCCAGCTCCTTCGCAAAGGCGAGCTTGTCGTTGGCGAGATCGACGGCAATGATCTGGCGCGCACCCGACAACTGCGCGCCCAACAGCGCGCACAGGCCGACGCCGCCGAGGCCCACCACCGCCACCGATGCGCCAGGCGGCACCTTGGCGGTATTCACTACCGCGCCGACGCCGGTGAGCACTGCGCAGCCGAACAGCGCGGCCTTGGTGAGATCGAATTCGGGATTGATCCTGACCAGAGATTGCTGGGAGACCACCGCATGGTCTGCAAACGCCGACACGCCGAGGTGGTGATGGATCGGGTGCCCCTGGTGGCTGATGCGCCGCGCGCCGCTCAGCAGCCCACCGCTGGCATTGGCGGCGGCACCGGGCTCGCACAGTGCGGGCCGGCCGCGGGCGCAGAAGGCGCAGTACCCGCAACTGGGGACGAACACCATGACGACGTGATCGCCGGGGGTGAAGCGGGTGACGCCTGCGCCGACTTCCAGAACGACGCCCGCCGCTTCATGGCCGAGCGCCATGGGTGTCGGCCGCGGCCGATTGCCGTCGATCACCGAAAGGTCGGAGTGGCACAGCCCGGCGGCCGCGATCTTGACCAACACTTCGCCCGGACCCGGCGGCGCCAGGTCCACCTCGGTAACCACCAGCGGCCGGGACTGCGCATAGGGCGGTGGGGCGCCCATGGTTTGCAGGATGGCGGCATTGGCTTTCATTGTTTTCATCTCCCGCGAGCCACGGCTCGCTCGTTGAAATCCGGACCCTTGTCGCCAACCAAGGCGATTACCGTGCCAGCGCGGGACGATCACCGCGCGCATGCGCTGCGCTCACAAATGGACGGATTTGATCATCAGCATTTTTTGCACCTGCATGTCCTCGAAGCTGTACTGAATACCGCCGATGCCGAGCCCCGAGTGTTTGAGGCCGGCAAAGGGCATCCAGTCGACGCGAAAGGCGGTGTGGTCGTTGACGATGACAGCGGAGGCATTCAGGCCCTTGTAGGCGTGCATCGCGGTGTCGATGTCGCGGGTGAAGACCGCCGCGTGAAATGCAAACTTGAGCGAATTCGCGCGCGCGATGGCCGCATCGATGTCGTCGTAGGCGTACACGCAGATCACGGGGCCGAACACCTCGTCGCAACTGACTTCGGCGGTGTCCGGTGGGTTGAACAGCACCGTGGGCTGGTAGCAACTGGGCGATAGCCTGGCGCCGCCAGACAGCTTTTCGGCGCCGGCGGCGATGGCTTTTTCCACCCAGGCGTGCACGCGGTCGGTTTCCCGGGGGCGGATCAGCGGGCCGATCGCGGTGTCCTCCGCGGTCGGGTCGCCGACGATCATGGCATTGCCCGCCGCGGCGATGCCCTGGGCGACTGCGCGGGCAATCGAGCGGTGGGCAAACACGCGCTGCACCGATATGCAGACCTGTCCGGCGTGATAGAAACCGCCTTTTGCCAGCAGCGGCACCGCAGCGTCCAGATCGGCATCGGCGGCGACAATCACCGGCGCGATACCGCCGTGTTCCAGCGCGCAGCGGGTGCCGGGCGCGAGTTTCGAGCGCAGCATCCAGCCGACCGCGGCGCTGCCGATGAAGCTCAGGAAGGCGGTGCGCGGATCGCTGGCGAGGGCTTCGGCGACATCGTGGTCGATCGTCGACACCACCTGGCACCAGGCTTCCGGCAGACCGGCCTGATGAAAAATCTTTACCAGCTCGTAGCACGACAACGGGGTGTCGTTCGCGGGTTTCACTATAACCGGGCAGCCGGCGGCAATGGCCGGCCCAACCTGGTGCACGATCAGATTGATCGGATGATTGAATGCACTCAGGGCAACAACCACGCCGATGGGTTCATGGTGGCTGAAGGCGATCCGGTTCATCGACGCGGCGTTGATGCCCATCGGGATTTCCTCGCCGTGACCCGTGCGGATGCACTGCGCGCAGAGCTTGATGCCGTCGATCGCACGGGTCATCTCCACCCGGGAATCGATCAGCGGCTTGCCGCCCTCGCGCGCCGCGAGCAGGGTGAGCCGCTCGGCATGCTGCTGCATCAGTCGCGCCGCGTTGTTGAGAATTTCGATGCGTCGCGCGGCGGATAACCAGGCTGACTTGTCCGCAAACAGATTGTGAGCAGTGGAGAGCGCCTGGTCGATGCCCACGTGATCGAGGGTGGCAACCGTCGCGATCAGGCTGTCATCAAAGGGCGCGCGAACTTCCAGCAGTTGCGTGGTCGGCGTCGCGCCGGGCACCATCGGGGCATAGTGTTGAGTCATGACTTTTCCCGCGCAGTCAGCCGGATCCTGGCGCGCACCGCCGGTTCAGCGACAGCGCTGCACAGCCCCGAGCGTCAAGATATACACCTGTTGTTGCCACCCGATGAAAATCGCAAAGTATTTGCCTTCAGTGAGCCGTGCCAGGTGCAACACGCGCCGGCGGCCCGCTGGTGACGCAGCAATTAGCAAGCCAACCGATCCCGGTGCGGAAAGGCAAACGATACCGGCCCCGGGTTACTGCATCCGAACCGGCAGGGCCACAGGGCGCGATTTCCCGTTAGAATGCGGCGACGGGTCCAGATTCATGGCTCCCTGAATGCACTTCTGCAAGAGGAACATCCTATGAGCAAGGGCATGGACAGTAAAAAGGCCGAGAAGAAAAAGCCGGCCAAGACTCTGAAGGAAAAGAAAGCGGCCAAGAAAGAAAAGAAAGCCG
>JBKHWK010000114.1:0-5323 GCA_046566625.1 Gammaproteobacteria bacterium | reverse complement strand
GAACGACCGCGTCGAGCGACACAACATTGGCGGCGACACTGCGCCAGGTGCCATTCGCCTCGCGAAGCTCGGCAGTTTCCGGGGCGAGGTCCAGCAGCTTCTTGATGGCATTGCGGGCGCGATCAACTGCGCGCGCCTCTATCAACTCGGCAATGGCGTAGAGCGCCATCACCATGGCCGCCTCCGGCCACTGGCCAATCAGGAAGGCGCCGGTGACCGCCACGGTCATGAGCGCATTCATGTTCAGGCGGCCTTGGCGGACCGCTGCCAGCCCCTTGCGATAAGTAGAACTACCCGCGAGGACAATCGCGACAGCAGCCAGTGCCATCCCGATGCTGGCATACAACGTGGTCGACGGTGCAAAGTACGAAACCGCTTCCGCGACAATCGCCAACACCAGCGAAGAAATCGGGCGTATCAGTCCCGCATCGTTTTCACCGGGGTCGGCCTCACCGACCGGGACTGGCGCCAACGGCTGTGGATCGAAACCGGCACGCCGTATCGCCGCCAATGCCAGCGGCAGCGTTTCGGCGGGCGCTTCAATCGTCAACGTGCGCGCCGACAACCGGAATTCGAGCCGACGTATTTCCGGTACGGAAGACAATGCTTCACGGATCTCACCCTCTTCCGTGGGGCAATCCATCGAGGCGATGCGATAGGTCGTACCGCCCCCAGCCGCGACAACATCTCCGGGTGGTGACAATGGCGATAGCGTCCCGCAGGTGCTGTCGCACCCGCAGGAACTGCCCTTCACCTGGTTTTCGGTGGAGTTCATCCGCAAGTCTTCCGATTACTTGCTGGCCGGTGCCGGCGCGTTCATCCAGAACTGATGCTGCATCATGTTGTCCATCATCATCTGCTGCATGCCCATGTACTGGTCGGACATGTATTGGCGCTGCTTTTGCTGCTCGGGCGTCAGCTTGTTGTAATAACCATGCATGCCTTCCCAACCCATCATGTGGCCGTCACCCATCATGTTTCCGCCCATCATGTGGCCGCCTTTCATACCGCCACCCATCATGCCGCCATCTGCGCAACAGCCATTGCCACCGCCCGTCATGTTGCCATCCATCATGTGACCGCCTTTCATCCCGCCACCCATCATGCAGCAGCCCATGCCGCCGGCACTCCACATGCCCTGCATCATGTCCATCGAACCGCGCATCGTGTTCCAGTGTTCCTGCATGAGCTTCTGACGCTCCTGCGGATCCTGTGTCTGGCTGATCGTCGCCATCTGGTCATGCATCGTCTGCATGTTCTTCTGCATCTGCGTGAGTTGCTTGTCGAACTCCGCCGGATTGGGCGCAGCTTGTTGTTGCGTCGTTGCGTCCTTCTTGGCGGGTTTGGCCTGCTCGGCCATCACCGGTTGTACGACGAACATCGCCAGCGCCACACCCATAGTTACCAGTACATTTTTCATTGCCGATACCTCATTGATTGAAGAGACCACTGCCTTTCCTTGCGCGGCTTCAACAAAGCCGTATCACCTGCATTGCGATTTCTGACCAACACCTGCACTAACGCGTTTTGCCTTGGCCCTCGCTTACCTGTGAGCCAGCACGCTGCGCGATGCGCCGGTTCACGATAAATGCAGCAACCAGCACCAGCGAACAAGTGACCTGCGCCAACAAACCCTGCAATGTCGGGTAAAAGCCGATCCATTCGACGCGCGGCAGCGCGAGCAATTCCGCCGACAGCCAGCCGGCCTCCTGCACTGCGGCAATGCCCTTGCCGGTCAATATTACCGCCAGGATCGCCATCAGCACGGAACTCCACGAGAAAAACTGCGCGATGGGAAGACGTGCGGAAAGCCCGAGCATGGCCCAGGCAATCACGGCCAGCACACCAGCGGCAGCGAGACTTCCGGCGATGATCGCGTGACCACTGCCCTGGCTCCACATCGCGACGTAGAACAGGATTGTCTCGAAGACTTCGCGATAGACAACGACAAACGCGAGAACGAAAAGAAACCAACCGGTGCCTTGCGACATCGCGGAAAGAACCTTGGTCTGGATGTAGCGCTGCCAGGCACCGGCCTGGCTCTTGTTGTGCATCCAGATACCAACGAACACCAGCACCGCTGCCGCGAACAGCGAAGCGACACCCTCCGTCATTTCCCGACTGGCACCGCTGATGGAAATCACGTTGGTCGCCAGCCACCAGGTCGCTACGCCACCCGCGAGCGCTGCCAGTGTGCCGCCGTGCACGTAACGGACTTGTGCACTGCCACCGGTACGACGCAGAAACGCCAAAATGCCGACCACGATCAGCAGGGCTTCGAGGCCCTCGCGCAGCAGGATGGTGAACGCACCGAGAAACGCCGAACCCGCATCGACCATCGGCGATGCGAGCGTCGACTCCACACGCGGCAGCAAGGCGATCACCGTGTCCACACGGTCCTCGACCAGCGCATAGGGCGCCCGGTTTGCCAGGTCGGTGCGCAGATTGAGCATGGCGACCTCGACGGAACGCATGAGTGCCTCGTCTTTCGCCTTGAGCGCGGGCTCGAGCGGCTCGAAGCCATCCAGGTAGGCTGCCACTGCCAGGCGAGATGCTTGCGCGCTGTCACCGCCCTTGTAGGCCAGCAAACTCTTGCCGAGATAATCCTTCACGACTCCGAGGCTTTGCAGCGCGCCCGGCTGGATCGCTCGCGGGTTGTGCCTCAGGTACGCCGCGACGGCGGGGCCGGCCGCGTCGGGAATCGCTGCCGCCATCGCTGCTGGCGTCAGGGTCGTCAACTGCTCCAGCGTGGCGAATTGGCTGCGCACTTTTTCGTCCTGCTGCCACCGTTGCTCGCCGGTCTGTGCCAGCGCGGGCTCAAACGCAAGTTGACCGATGTAGAACGCCAATGCCCAGCGATCTTCATCCGGCAATTGCGCAAAGCCCGGCATCGCCGTGCCATCAAGCCCTTGCGTCACGACCTGGTAAAGCGCGAACAGGCTGCGCTCGCTGGCGCGCGCCTTGTCGGTGAACGCGATGGGGGGTGGCGTCATGTGGGCCGCCATAGGCCCATCGCCGGCGCCGGTTGCGCCGTGGCAGCCGGCACACTGCGTGGCATAGAGCGACGCGCCGCGCGTGACATCCGGGATGCGTGCCGGGGCCTGCGGCACGGGATAAGCGACGAGCAATTGCCCGCCCAGGTCGCGGGCGAGACGGGCCACCGCGTCGGGCTCTTGCCGCTCGGCGATGGCCTGGACCAGTGCCCGGGCCTGCCCTTCAAGGTCGCTGCGGGAATCCGTCGCCGGCAGCGCCGAGACCTCCCGCGCCACTGTCTCGGCAAAATCCTTCATCTCTGCGTATTCGCTGTCGCTGAGGACCTGGCCATGGGCCACGGCACCCCGGTAGTCGACCGCGACGTAATCCAGCATGCGCCACAGGGTCCGGACATCGGGATTCGCGGCAGAGGCCGCGCAGGAAACCAGAGCGAGAACGACGATCTGCAGGAACCTCAGCACCACGACAACACCCTCAAGCACCAGAGCCACGAAATGAGACTGGCTCCCATTAGGAACCTTGTAGTAGCTTTAGGGTCAAGCCTTTCGAGGGGTAAATTCCATGCAGGCGTCGATCAGGATCGGGGAGCTGGCAAACCGGCTGGGTCTCCCGGTGCAAACCATCCGCTATTACGAGCGCGAAGGGCTTCTTCCCACGCCATCCAGGACGGCGGGCAACTATCGTCTCTACGATCAGGGAACCGTGGAGCGGCTGACCTTCGTCCGCAACTGTCGCGCCCTGGATATGTCGTTGGAGGAAGTGCGAGCGTTCCTGCGCGCGAGGGACACACCCGAGCAAGGGTGTGGTGGCATCAACGATCTCGTCGATCAACACATTGCTTCGATCGATGCGCGGATCGAAGAGTTGCAGCGACTGAAGCAAACGTTGGCAACGTTGCGACACCGGTGCGGCGCGTCACGCAAGGCAAAGGACTGCGGCATTCTCACGGAGTTGACCCACGATCACGATCCGCATTGTCCTTGCTGAGGCCCCACATCGATGAAAATGCCGGCGATCGCACTCCTCCTGGTTGCATCAACCGCCCTGCACGCCGGAGAAACGATCAACAGCGCGCCTGCCACTGCAGATGCGTCCCCTGCGGCCAAAGCGAGTGCCACACGACCAGGAACGAACGCGGAAGAACTCTCCGACGATTTCCTCGGCGACGTCGCGGATGGGTCCGAACCCGCTGCTGACGGCACGGTCGCCGAGGAAGAAAGCGGCGATACCCTGGATCAGACACTGCGCGCGCACACCAGATCAACGCCCTGAGCAGACGGCGGGCCGCCCGACGGCCCTGCCAGGAACCTGCCAATGCCACGCAGGGCGCTGTCGCCACTCAGCGTGCCAGCCACCAGAAAATAATTCCCCGAAAAATCGCCAGCGACAGGCCAATCCCACTAATTCCATTTGGGCTGGACAAATTCGATCGCCGAATTCGCCAGACACCATGGGAGAAGAAGCTATGCAATTGAATAACCCGCAAATAGCGACAGACAAAAATGGCCGCCGAATAGTCGCTGGCGATCGAGTTCGAATTTCCAACTATGGGACATTCAACGGGGAATACGTGGCGATCGGCGAAGGTGAACAAGTCAATTTCCTTCGGGATGAAGATGGTGATGTCATCCCGCTGCAGATACCCGCCTGCTCCATGGAGGTGATCGAATAGTCGCCGCGTAACCAAAAAGCGATTCCAGATAATTTCAGATACATATAACCCTCCTGATATCGCCCCTGGCTTCGTGCAAACGATGCCTTGGGCGGTGCCATTCGGCATCTCGCGCCACCCTGGCGCATCTAATCAGGAGAACCCCATGAATCTGATTTGCCCTCGCTGTGATTCCGCTCGCATCGAAACCACGCATCACGGACGCAAGACCGGCGGCACCGTTGGCGCCGTCGCTGGAACGGCCAGCGGCGTGGCCGCTGCCACTGCGGGCGCAGAAGCTGGCGCCGCTCTTGGCGTTGTCGGCGGCCCCATCGGCATGGCACTCGGTGGGCTCGCCGGCGCCATTCTCGGCGGATTGGTTGGCGGCGTTGCCGGTGGCACGGCCGGCGCCACCATCGGCAGCCAACTGGACGGCGTCATCTTCGACAACTGCCGCTGTCTCGCCTGCGGCCACGCCTTCAGCGCCAGGCAGACCTGACCGCCCCGCCCTCACGAATCAGCCCGCCTCGCGCGGGCTTTCGCGTTTCTGGAGACCCGAAAATGTCCAAGCCACTCTTCATCAAGAACGAACAGGGCCTGTACCGGGTGCGCGGTTACTTCCGTCCGGAGGATCTGGTCCGTGTCGCCGCAGACATTCTGCTTGACGTCATGGCCGGC
>JBKHWK010000113.1:0-5425 GCA_046566625.1 Gammaproteobacteria bacterium | reverse complement strand
TCGACTTCACCGCGCCCCTGATCGTGGCTGCCGGCGCTGGCGCCCACACCGCGAAAATTGAAGCGCACCGCATCCACGCCCAGGTGCCGGTACAGGCGCGCAAGCGTGGTGACCACCTTGTTGTCCATGGCGCCGCCGTAGAGCGGATGCGGGTGGGCGAGCACGGCAACCATTCGTGATGGCAACTGCATGCCCGTCGATTGCGCGGGCTCCCAGCACGCCTCGATCACGCCTGCGGGACCCGGTAATTGATGTGCCTCGTCGCGTTGCGCCATGCCGTCATCCTCTGCTGTAGTGACATCTATCGATCGTGGCACAAGCGATTGGCAGTCTGGTAGCGGGCATCATTCAACCCCTACCACCACGCCGACATCGACGCACCGCCCTGCAATCGCTAGACTTTGGCTCTCGGTAACGACGCGCCGACCGCACCCGGAGGTTCCATGACTACCAACGCCATTCTCCTCATCGTGGCGGGTTTACTCGCCGGCCTGCTGGCGGGCACGGTCCTCGGCCAGCGTCTCGCCCGGCGCGAAGGCCGCCGCGACCGGCTGGCGGATCAGTTGCGCTCCCGCGAGGAAAAACTGCAAATCTACGAACGCCAGGTGGAGGAGCATTTCCGGCGCGCTGTCGCGCTGACTGACGAACTGGGACGCGCCTGGCAGGATCTGCAACACCATCTGGCCGGCGGTGCCGATCAATTGGTGAGCACCGAACTGGCGCAACGGTTCGCCGTCCCAGGCGCCGCGCGCTCATCCGGCGCCGACCCGCAGCCACCCCGGGACTATGCGCCGAGCCAGGGCCTGTTGCGCGGCAAACCCAAGGCGGTTGTGGACCCAGCGGGCAAGACGGCCACCGCGACCGTCACGCCTCTGCCAATGATGAGTGACGACGACCCCACGCTGAAGGTCGGTTGAAACCCGTCCGCGAAATCAGCTGATGCCGCGTCGGCCCGACGCGGCGGCCACTGCAGCGGGTCCCTCAACGCGCCGAGTGGCCTTTCAGTTCAACCTCCACCCGATCCTCCGCCTCGAGCGCGGCGTAATAACGCCGCAGTACCTCGAGCACTTCGGGACGCGAAAACTGGGGATCGACTTCGCCGCCCTCGGATAGCGCCTTGCGCAACTTGGTGCCGGACACCAGCACGCGCTGCGCCGCGTCGTGGGGACAGGTGCGCTCGGACGCCATGGTGCCGCAGGCGTGGCACCAGAACGTCCAGTCGATCTTGAGCGGCTTGGTCAGCAGCGCATCCGCGGGAATTTCATCGAAGATGTGGTGGGCATCGAAGGGGCCGTAATAGTCGCCGACACCGGCATGGTCACGCCCGACGATCAGATGCGAGCAGCCGTAGTTCTGCCGGAACAGCGCATGCAGCAGCGCCTCGCGCGGACCCGCGTAGCGCATGTCGAGCGGGTAACCGGACTGCACCACGGTGTTGGCGACGAAATATTCGTCGAGCAGCACCCCGATGGCTTCCTGGCGCACCTCGGCGGGAATATCGCCAGGCTTGAGTTTCCCCAGCAGCGAATGCACCAGCACACCATCGCAGATTTCGATCGCAATCTTGGCCAGGTATTCGTGGGAACGGTGCATGGGATTGCGGGTCTGGAACGCGGCCACGGTCGACCAGCCCTTGCTGTCGAACAGCGCGCGCGTCTCGGCGGGGGTCATGTAGATATCCGGATACTTGCCCGGAAATTCGCCCTGCGAGAACACCTGCACAGGACCGGCCAGATTGATGTCGCCCTGTTCCAGCACCAGCTTCACGCCGGGATGGGCGGGGTCCGTGGTGCGGAATACCTGGCGGCACTCGTGCGCCTTGTCGATGCGGTATTTTTCGGTCACGCGCATGGTGCCCATCAGCTCGCCGCTTTCGCCATCGACCAGGGCGACTTCGCCGCCAATGGCAAGGCCATCCGCAGTGCCGACATCCGTGGACAGCGTGATCGGGATGGGCCAGAACAGACCGTTGGCAAGCCGCATGTCATCGCAGGCTCCACGCCAGTCGGCCTCGCCCATGAAGCCGTCCAGCGGTGTGAAGCCGCCGATGCCCAGCATGATGAGATCACCTACCTCACGCGAGGTCAGGCGTACCTGGGGCAATCCGGCCGCATGGATACGCGCCTCCGCCAATGCGTTGCCTTCGAGCAGCAGTATCTTGAGCGCATCGGCGCCATGAGGTTTTACCAGTCCGGACATGCGGGTACTCCAGGTTTCGGGCGCGATTCGCGCCGAGAAAAAACAACGCCCCCGTCGACCGCGGGGGCACCGTGACATAATACCGCCCCCGCAGGGGCAGGAAAACGAGTCGCAACCGATGCGTTTGGTGAGATTTCTGGCGTGGCCAATAGTGGCGGGGTTGGTAATCGCCGCCGCTGTACTCTGGCGCGAATTTCTCCCGACTCGCCCGCAACTCCAGCCCACAGCGCCCGCTGCCGAGATTCTCCCCGGGGTCGGGCAGTCGTTCACGGAGGAACGGGTGTCCTATGCCGCCGCGGTGCAGCGCGCCGCACCATCGGTGGTGAATATCTACACCCGCAAGCTGGCGCCGCAGCGGCGCCCGCCACTGCACAACGATCCTGCTTTCCGTCGCTATTTCGACCAGAGCGCCCGCCCGCAGCAACAGCGCATGGAAAATTCGCTGGGCTCCGGGGTCATGGTGAGCGAGGACGGCTACATTCTCACCAACCACCATGTGGTCGCCAACGCGGATGAGATCATCGTTCTGCTCGCCGACGGTCGTGAAGCCGAAGCGCAGGTGGTGGGCTCGGACCCCGAGACCGATCTCGCCGTGCTGCGCATCACGCTCAAGGAGCTGTCGCCGATACCCATCGGCAACTCATCGCAGGCCCGCGTCGGCGATGTGGTGCTCGCCATCGGCAATCCGTTCGGTCTCGGCCAGTCGGTGTCCCAGGGCATCGTGAGCGCCACCGGCCGCGGCCTGGGCCTCAACACCTTTGAAAATTTCTTGCAGACCGATGCGGCGATCAACCGCGGCAATTCCGGCGGCGCCCTGATCGACGCTCACGGCAATCTGATCGGCATCAATACCGCGATTCTCGACGAGACATCGTCCCAGGGCATCAGCTTTGCGATTCCGGTCAAGACCGCGATCAAGGTCCTGGAGGACATCATTCGCGAGGGCCATGTGGTGCGTGGCTGGCTCGGCGTCCAGGTCCAGCAGCTGCTGGCCACCACACCCCAGGATGGCGCTGTTGCGCCATCCGCCGCGCTGATCATCGTCGAGGTACAGCCGGGCAGCCCCGCCGCAGCCAGCGGCCTGCGCAGCGGCGACATCGTTACCCATATCAACGGCAATCCCGTCCTTGACGGGGTTCAGAGCACGAATCTGATTGCGGATCTCAAACCCGGGGACTCCGTGAGTCTGCAGATTTTGCGCGCCCGCCGACCACTGACCATCGACGCCATCGTCGGCGTCCGCCCAACCGTCAACGCAGCAGGGCTGCCAGCGCCGTAATCAGGCGCGCGTTCTGCGCCTCAGTCCCCACCGTAATGCGCAGAAAGCGGTCGATGCGAGGCCGTTTGAAATGGCGCACCAGCACGCCGTCCCGCCGCAGCGCCTCGAACAGCTCCGCGCCTGCCCGTTCCCGGTGCCGGGCGAACAGGAAGTTGGCGGCCGAGGGCAATACCTCAAAATCCAAATCGACCAGCGCGGCCACCAGCGCCTCGCGGCTTGCCATCACCTGATTGCGCATGGTCTGAAAATAGGCGTCGTCAACGAAGGCGGCGACGCCGCCGGCAATGGCGAGCCGGTCCAGCGGGTAGGAGTTGAAACTGTTCTTGACCCTGTCGAGCGCAGCGATCAGTCCGGCATCGCCCGCCGCAAAGCCCAGGCGCAGGCCGGCGAGCGCGCGGGATTTCGATAGCGTCTGCACCACCAGCAGATTGGGGTAATGGCGCACCAGCGGGATGGCGGATTGCGCGCCGAAATCCACATAGGCTTCGTCGATCACCACCACGGAATCGGGATGGGCGGCAAGCAGCGCTTCAATCGCCGCGAGCGGTAACGCACAACCCGTGGGCGCATTGGGATTGGCGAGCACAATGCCGCCATTGACACCCGCGTAATCGGCTATCTCGACCCGGTAATCCTCCGTAAGAGGGATTTCGCGCAAGGGAATGCCGTAGAGCCGGCAATACACCGGATAAAAGCTGTAGGTGATGTCGGGAAACAGCACCGGTCGCCCGTGATTGAGCAGCGCGTAGAACACATGGGCGAGCACTTCGTCGGAACCGTTGCCGACAAAGACCTGGCCGGTCTCGATGCCATGGTAGGTGGCGATGGCCGCCTTGAACTCGTCCGCTTCCGGCGGCGGATACAGGCGCAGTCCCTCGTCCGCCGCCGCGCGCACTGCGGCCAGCACCTGGGGCGAGGGTGGATAGGGGTTTTCGTTGGTATTCAGCTTCACGAGATCGCGCCGGCGCGGCTGTTCGCCCGGGACATAGGGCTCCAGGTCACGGATGCACGGGCTCCAATAGGGGTTGCTCATCGCGACTCCGGTTTGAGGCGGTACTCCGCCGACCGCGCGTGCGCGGTGAGGGATTCGCCGCGTGCCAGCACCGAGGCGGTGGCCGCCAGTGCAGCGGCCCCGGCCGGTGAGCACTGGATGATCGAGGTGCGCTTCTGGAAATCGTAGACGCCCAGCGGCGACGAGAATCGGGCCGTCGCGGAGGTGGGCAGCACATGGCTCGGCCCGGCGCAGTAGTCGCCGATCGCTTCGGGTGTATGGCAGCCGAGAAATACCGCGCCGGCGTGACGCACGTCTGCCAGCCAGCGCTCCGGGTCGGCGACGGCGAGCTCAAGATGTTCCGGGGCGATGCGATTGGCGAGCGCGAGCGCTTCGTCCAGATCCCGCACCAGAATCAGCGCGCCGCGTCCGGCAAGGGCGGCCGCAATGATGTCGCGCCGCTCCAGGGTCGGCAACAGCCGGGCGATGCTGGCTTCCACGCGCGCGCGAAACTCCGCATCCGGGGTGAGCAGGATGGCCTGCGCCTGTTCGTCGTGCTCGGCCTGGGAAAACAAATCCATGGCGATCCAGTCGGGATCGGCGCTGCCGTCGCAGATCACCAGCACCTCGGACGGACCCGCCACCATGTCGAGCCCCACCTGACCGAAGACCTGGCGTTTGGCCGCCGCCACATAGGCGTTGCCGGGACCGACGATCTTGTCCACCGCCGGCACGGTCGCGGTGCCAAAGGCCAGAGCTGCGATGGCCTGGGCGCCGCCGATGGTAAACACGCGATCGACCCCGGCGAGCGCGGCCGCCGCCAGTACCATGGGATTCAGCTCGCCACCGGGCGCGGGCACTGTCATCTGGATTTCCCCGACGCCGGCGACGCGGGCGGGAATCGCATTCATCAGCACCGAAGATGGATAACTCGCTTTGCCACCGGGCACATAGAT
>JBKHWK010000112.1:0-5466 GCA_046566625.1 Gammaproteobacteria bacterium | reverse complement strand
ACATCGAATCGCAGCCCTTTCTGGAAGCAATTCGCCAGCTCAAGGTGGAGCTGGGTTCGCAGCGTTCGCTGCTGATTCATCTCACCCTGGTGCCCTATATCGCCACCGCCGGCGAGACCAAGACCAAACCGACCCAGCATTCGGTGAAGGAGCTGCGCTCCATCGGCCTGCAGCCGGATGTGCTGGTGTGCCGCTCCGAGGTGGCCATCGACGACGCATCACTGCGCAAGATCGCGCTCTTCACCAGCGTCGAGGAGCGCGCGGTGGTTCCGCTCAGGGATGCCGAGAGCATCTATTCGATTCCCCGTCATCTGCATGAGTGGGGCCTCGACGGCTTCGTGGTGGAAAAATTCGGGCTTCCCGACCATCCCGCCGATCTGTCGCAATGGGATCTGGTAGTGGAAAACCAGCGCCATCCGGAACATGAAGTGGTGATTGCCATGGTCGGCAAATACATGGATCTGCTGGATGCGTACAAGTCGCTCAATGAGGCGCTGGAGCACGCCGGCATCCACAACAAGGCACGGGTGGTGATTCATCACATCGACTCGGAACTGCTCGACGACGACCTGAGCCAGCTCTCCGGTTGCCACGGCATTCTGGTCCCGGGCGGGTTTGGCGAACGCGGCGTCGAGGGCAAGATTCGCGCGGTGCGCCATGCGCGCGAGCAGCGTATTCCGTATCTTGGCATCTGCCTGGGCATGCAGGTCGCGGTGATCGAATTCGCGCGCGATGTGGTCGGCCTGGTGGGCGCCAACAGCACCGAGTTCGACCGCCATACGCCGCATCCGGTGATCGGCCTGATCACCGAATGGACCGACCGCGAGGGGCAGGTCGAGACCCGCTCCGAAACCTTCGATTACGGCGGCACCATGCGCCTGGGCGCGCAGGAGGCGCGGCTGGTGGCGGGATCGCGGGCGCGCGCGACCTACGGCAAGGATGTCATCGTCGAGCGCCATCGCCACCGCTACGAGGTGAACAACAAGTACATTGGCGTGATCCAGGCGGCCGGCATGAAGGTGGGCGGCTGGTCCACCGACGAATCCCTGGTGGAGACCATCGAGCTGCCCGATCATCCCTGGTTTTTTGCCTGTCAGTTTCACCCCGAATTCACCTCGACGCCGCGCACCGGCCACCCGCTGTTCTCGGGTTTCATTCAGGCGTGCCTGAAAGCCGCCGGCGTTGCGCCTGCCGCTACCGGTACCTGACCGATGCACCGAACGGTGGCTCTGGGCGAGATCGCCATCGCCAATGACCGGCCCCTGGTACTGTTCGGCGGCATCAATGTGCTGGAATCCCGCGAGCTGGCGCTGCGCGCCGCCGAACATTTCGTCGCCGTGACGCGGCGTCTCGGCATGCCCTATGTGTTCAAGGCGTCCTTCGACAAGGCCAACCGCACCTCGATCCACTCGTTTCGTGGCCCGGGGCTGGAAACGGGCCTGCGCATACTGGAAGAGGTGAAGCGCACGTTCGGCGTGCCGGTGTTGACCGATGTCCATGAGGCAGCCCAGGCCGCGCCGGTGGCGGAAGTCTGCGACGTGTTGCAGTTGCCGGCGTTTCTCGCGCGCCAGACCGATCTGGTGGCGGCGCTCGCGGCCACGGGTGCGATCATCAACATCAAGAAGCCCCAGTTCTTGAGCCCAGAACAAACCGCGCATCTGGTGAGCAAGTTTCGCGAGTGCGGCAACGACCGGCTGTTGCTGTGCGAGCGTGGCAGTTGCTTCGGCTACGACAATCTGGTGGTGGACATGCTGGGCTTTCAGGTGGCCAAGGACGCCACCGGCGGCGCGCCCATGATTTTCGATGTCACCCATGCCCTGCAACGTCGGGACCCGGGCGGCGCCGCATCCAGCGGGCGCCGCGCCCAGGTCGCGGAACTGGCCCGTGCCGGGGTTGCCGTGGGCATCGCGGGACTCTTTCTGGAAGCCCATCCCGATCCGGATCGTGCCCTTTGTGACGGCCCGAGCGCGCTGCCGCTGGACGTGCTGGAGCCCTTTTTGAGCCAGATAAAAGCGGTGGACGACCTGGTCAAGGCACTGCCCCCGCTCGCCATTCGTTGAAATTCCACGACCGACCGACAGGAACCAACATGACCAAGATTGCGGACATTCGCGCCTACGAGGTGCTCGACTCCCGCGGCAATCCCACGGTGAATGTGGACGTAACGCTCGTGGGCGGTGCGGTGGGCAGTGCCTGCGCACCGTCCGGGGCATCGACCGGCTCGCGCGAGGCACTGGAGCTGCGCGACAGCGACCCCAAACGCTACCTGGGCAAGGGTGTGCTGAATGCCGTCGCCAACGTCAACGGCGCGCTGCGCGATCTGCTGCTCGGCGCCGATGCGGCGGATCAGCGTGAACTCGACCGTCGCATGATCGAAGCCGATGGCACCGAGAACAAAGGCGCGCTGGGCGCCAACGCCATCCTCGGGGTTTCACTCGCGGCGGCCAGAGCGGCGGCGCTGGGGCGTGGCGTACCCCTGTACCAGCACATCGCGGAAACCGTGGGCGGCTTGCCCCGCTACCGGATGCCGCTGCCCATGATGAACATCATCAACGGCGGCGAGCACGCGGATAACAACGTCGATATCCAGGAATTCATGATCCAGCCGGTGGGTGCGCCTACCTTTGCCGAGGCGCTGCGCGCCGGTGCCGAGATCTTCCACGCCCTGAAAAAAGTGCTGCACGGTCGCGGACTCGCGACCTCAGTGGGCGACGAGGGCGGCTTCGCGCCCAATCTGGGCTCCAACGCCGAGGCCCTCGCGGTGATTGGCGAGGCGGTCGCCGCCGCGGGCTATCGGCTCGGGGAAAACGTCACGCTGGCGCTCGATTGTGCGGCGTCGGAATTTTATCGCGATGGCCAATATCACCTCAAAGGCGAGGGGCGCACCTACAGTTCTGCCGGTTTCGTCGATTATCTGGCCGATCTCTGCGACCGCTATCCCATCGTCTCCATTGAAGACGGGCTCGACGAATCCGACTGGGACGGCTGGCAACTGCTCACCGCCAAACTCGGCAAGCGCATCCAGCTGGTGGGCGATGATCTGTTCGTCACCAACACCGCGATCCTGCGTCAGGGCATCGAACGCGGCGTCGCCAACGCCATTCTCATCAAGCCCAATCAGATCGGCACCCTGTCGGAGACGCTCGATGCCATCGCCATGGCGCGCGCGGCGGGCTATCGCTCGGTGATTTCCCATCGCTCCGGCGAGACCGAGGACACCACCATCGCCGACCTCGCGGTCGCCACCGGCGCGGGCCAGATCAAGACCGGCTCGCTGTGCCGGTCCGACCGGGTGGCCAAGTACAACCGTCTGCTGAGGATCGAGGCCGAGCTCGACGGCACCGCACCCTATCGGGGACGCGGCGAACTGATGACTCCTGCCACCTAGCCCTTGACCCGCGCCGCGCTCGAGCGCGCTGGAATACCGCCATGCGCAAGCTGATCGGCGTGTTGATCCTGCTGCTGCTGGGGCTGCAATATCGGCTCTGGCTGGGCGAGGGCGGCGTTCGCGAACGGATACGTCTGGAGCAAAAAGTGGTTGCGCAGGAGCAGCGCAACCGGGAGCTTGAGGAACGCAATCGCAAATTGGTCGAGGAAGTCGAGCTGCTCAAGGCCGGCATCGGTGTGGAAGAGCGCGCGCGCCAGGATCTGGGCATGGTCGGCGAGGACGAAACTTTTTACATGCTCCTCGAAAAAAAGGCCGATCCGCCGTGAAAACCTGGGTCATAGTTCCCGCCGCCGGCGGTGGTCGGCGGTTTGGTGGGCCCATCCCGAAGCAGTATCTCGAACTGGCCGGCAAGCCGGTGATCCAGCACAGCCTGGAGCGCCTGCTGGCTATAGATCCCGCGGCCCTGGTAGTCGTCATCGCGGCTGACGATGCGCGTTGGCAGCGTCTAGCCGTTGCCGCAGATCCCCGCATTCTGGTCGCCCGGGGCGGGGCGGAGCGCGCCGACTCGGTGCGGGCGGGGCTGGCGGCACTCGCCGGTCGCGCGGCGGCGACGGATCTGGTGCTGGTGCACGATGTGGTGCGTCCCTGTGTCACGGCGGCGGACATCCGCGCCTTGCTGGCGGCTGCTGACCATTCTGGCGGTGCGCTGCTGGCGACACCGGTCAGTGATACCCTCAAGCGTGTGGATGATGACGGCATCGTGATCGGGACCGAGCCGCGGGCGGGACTCTGGGCGGCGCTGACGCCGCAACTGTGTCGCTACGCGGTACTGGTCGCCGCTTTGGCGCAGGCGCGGCAGTCCGGACGCGAATTCACCGACGAGGCGGCGGCGCTTGAAGCTGCGGGGCATGCTCCCCGCGTGGTGCTGGGGCGACGCGACAATCTGAAGATCACCAGGCCCGAAGATTTGGCGCTCGCCGCCGCAGTTCTGGCATCGCAGGAGTTCGAATGAGTTTCCGGATTGGCAATGGTTACGACGTGCATCGTTTCGGGCCGGGTGACCACCTCATGCTGGGCGGCGTGCGGATTCCGTTTCCCCAGGGAATCATCGCCCATTCGGACGGCGATGTGGTGATTCACGCGCTCTGCGATGCCCTGTTCGGCGCGGCGGCGCTGGGCGACATCGGCCGACATTTCCCCGATAACAATCCCGAATACCGCAATGCGGACAGCCGCATGTTTCTGCGTCGCACCATGGCACAGGTCACCGCGCAGGGCTGGGCGCTGGTGAACGCCGACATTACCCTGGTCGCCCAGGCGCCGCGCATCGCGCCGCATCTGCGCGCCATACTTGCCGCACTCGGCGAAGACCTGCACGCCGCGCCGGATCAGATCAACGTCAAGGCGACCACCACCGAAGGTCTGGGTTTCGAGGGTCGTGGCGAAGGCATCGCCTGCCATGCCGTGGTGCTGCTGTGCCGCCACCCAGGCAGCGCACGGTGATGAACGCACCGGAGCGCGGGTTCGATCTCGACTTTCCCCAGGCCCATGGCGCGGCGGTGTGCCGGGCGCAAGTGCGCGCGCAGCCCGAGGATTTCCAGGTCGACGAGCTGTTACCAGACGATTTTGCCTTCACCGGCACCGGCGAACATCTGTGTCTGCTGATCCGCAAGCGCGGCGAGAACACCCGCTGGGTGGCGCGTCAGCTTGCCGTCAGCGCGGGTGTCGCCGAGCTGGACATCGGTTACTGCGGCCTCAAGGATCGTCGTGCGATCACAACCCAGTGGTTCAGCGTGCCCACGGCGGCTACCACCGCGCCCGCGCTGGGCACGCTCGACGCCGAGGTGCTGGAACTGCGCCGCCATCAAACCAAGCTGCGCCGGGGCGAGCACGCCGGCAACCGTTTCCTGATCCGGCTGCGCGACGTGCAGGGCGAGCGTGCCGCCATCGAGCAGCGGCTGGCGTTGATCGCCCGGGGCGTGCCCAACTATTTCGGGGCGCAGCGCTTTGGTATCGATGGCGGCAACCTGCCTGCGGCGGATCGACTTCTGCAACAACTCGGCAGCGAGCGCGATTCG
>JBKHWK010000111.1:0-5582 GCA_046566625.1 Gammaproteobacteria bacterium | reverse complement strand
TCTCGCCACCCAGATCGCCAAGGCCATCGAAGAAGTCACGGGAGCGCTGGGAGTCGGGGTCATCATCGAGGCCCAGCACATGTGCATGATGATGCGCGGCGTCGAGAAGCAGAACTCGGTCACCAAGACCTCCGCCATGCTGGGCGTGTTCCGCACCCGCCAGGCAACCCGCTACGAGTTCCTGTCGCTGCTCAACTGAGATCGCGCGAGGCCGCCACCGAAAAACGCATCCAGCCGCCGCGCCACCTCCGGCGCGGGCTCCTCCATGTGGAAATGGTGACCGCCGCGCACCTCGGCGATTTCCATGTCCCGCGCGTGCGCCTCCATGCCGTAGAACCGGGCCACCCGCTCGATATCCGACAACAGCAGCAGGATCGGGCATGCGATGCGCTCGACGAAACCGCGCACCAGCTCCGGCGTCAGCTTGATCTCGGAATTGAGCTTGAGCTTTTCATCGCTGCGCCAGCGATAGCCGCCCGCGACCGACTCCATCCCGCGCGCCACGATGTCGGGCGTGGATAGCGCCGACAGCGGCGAGAGGCCCCGCAACCGGGTCGCCATCAGCGCCTCGATATCCGGATACAGACGCGGCACCTGACTGCGGCGCGCCGCGCGGTCGAGGATGGCGCCGCGCAACTGTTCAGGCTCATCGGCAGTGGCCACGGTCGCCGGCACGAAGCTGTCCAGCAGTCCCAGGTGGCTCACCCGCTCCGGAAAGGTACCGGCGGTCAGGGTGCAGATCATGGCGCCGCGCGAATGCCCGAGCAGCGCGAAACGCTCCCAGCCCAGCTGTTCCGCCACCGCGTGCACCACCCCCACGTCCTGCCAGATGTTGTAGGTGCCGTCCGCCGAGCGATGACTGCTGTGCCCGTGGCCGGGCAGATCGAGCGCGATCAGGCGCACCTGCCGCAGCAAGCGGCCCAGGGGCGCGAAGCTGCCGCAGTTGTCGAGCCAGCCGTGCAGGGCCAGCACCGGGGTGCCGGCGGGATTGCCCCATTCACTGGCCGCGATACGGAGACCATCGTAGGAAAATTCGTGTTCGACCGGTGTCATGGCGATAACTCGTACTGCGGAAAGTTCGGGGCTATGCAGGCTCAACCGGGCGGACGTTCGAGCCAAAGCAGGCGCCCCCGCCGCGCGTGCAGACGGCGATATCCAGCGCCGCCAGATAGGCGGTACCCATGGGGGCAACGTCCTCGCTATCGGTGAGGTAACCCAGCAACTCGCCCACCAGCGGCTGGTGGCTGACCAGCAGCAGCGCCTCGCAGCCCAGTGCATCGATCAGCGCCGCAACCTGCCCGGCGTCGCCCGCCGGGGTGAGCGCGGTCTCGACCAGCAGCTCGCCGGCAAAATTCAGCGTGCGCATCAGCTCCGCCGCCGTCTGCCGGGCGCGCTGATAGGGACTGGTGACGACGCGCTGCAACCCAGCGAGTCGTTGGGCACAGGCCAGGGTTACCGCCCGCACCTCGGCCGCGCCCCGGGGCGTCAGCCGGCGTGCGGCATCCGAGGGCGCCTGGGATTCGGCCTCGCCGTGGCGCAATACGTAGAGTTTCATGGCGCTGTTCCGTGCGGGTGGTGGGTCAGCCGACCCGGAATTCGACGTCGTCGGTGCGCTCGGACACCGCCAGGCCCGCGAGTACCCGCGAGATCGACCGGCCTTCGAACAGCACCGCATGCAGCGCGCTCGCCAGCGGCATGTAGACGCCCAGCTCGTCTGCCTTGCGCTTGACGATGCGGGTGGTGTTGATGCCTTCCGCCACCTGACCGATGGCGGCGACCGCCGTCTCCAGCGCTTCGCCCGCCGCGAGCGCCCGACCGATGCGGAAATTGCGGCTCAGCGGCGAAGTGCAGGTGACGAACAGATCACCGACGCCGCCAAGCCCCAGAAAGGTCATGGGATTGGCGCCGAGCGTTGCGGCAAAACGCGTCATTTCCGCGAGGCTGCGCGTCAGCAGCACCGCCATGGTGTTCTGCCCGAGTCCCATCTGGGTCGCCATGCCGGCTTCGATGGCATAGATGTTCTTGAGCGCGCCCGCGAGTTCGACGCCGAACACGTCCGGATTCGCATAGACCCGAAAATACGGCGTGACCAGCAGCGACTGCACCAGCGCGCAGACCTCCGGATCGGCGCTCGCAATCACCGTCGCCGTGATGGCATGACGCGCCACCTCGCGCGCCAGGTTGGGCCCGCTGATGACGCCGATGCGCGCACCGGGAAGTTCCTCCGCGAGCACTTCGCTCATCCGTGTGAAACCTTCCGGCGCGAATCCCTTGGCGGTACTGATAACCACGGTCCCCGCCGCGATATGGGGCGCGGCCAACTGCGCTACGGCGCGAAAGGCGGCAGTCGGCACCGAAAAGAACACCACCCGAGCCCCGGCCAGCGCAGCCGCCACATCGGCGGTGATGGCGAGCTTGGGTTCCAGGGGATAGTCGGGGAGATAACGGGGATTGCTGCGCGTCGCCTGACATTGGGCGGCATAGGCGGCATCGCGCATCCACAGCACCGCCTCGTGACCGTTGCCGGCGACCATGTTGGCGATGGCGGTGCCGAAGCTGCCACCACCGAGCACGGCAATCTTGGTGGGTACAACCATGGTGTTTCGCCAGCCGGGACAGGCGCCATTATCGGCGCCTGAAAAAAGCCATTGCAACCGACGTGCTTGCTTGACGTTCCGTAAAGCGCGCACTCATGATCCGTATTGGCGTTATCCCCGCACATCGCCACACACCAGCCCCCCGGCGTATGCTCACGCCATCGGGGCGCGGCACACCGGCCGGAGATCCCTGCAGGAGAATAATAAATGGCACAACAACTTCAGCTCAAAAACATCACCGCGCCCCAGACCGAAGCCGAGCGCATCCTCAAGCTTCAGAAGGACGCCTGTCACGCCCAGCCCTACCCACCCCTCGCGGTGCGACTCGACCTACTGACCCGGCTGGAGCAGTTGCTCACCACCCATGCCGACGCCATCGCGGCGGCGATAGCAGCCGACTTCGGCCATCGCAACCCCACCGAGACCAAGCTGGTGGAAATCTTCGGCTCGCTTACCGCAATCCGAGAGACCCGCAAGCACCTCAAGCGCTGGATGCGTCCGCAGAAGCGCAAGACCTCGGTGCTGTTCCTCACCGGCCGCAATCGCGTTATCCCGCAGCCCAAGGGCGTGATCGGGGTCGCGACGCCCTGGAATTACCCGCTGTACCTCTCGATCGGCCCAGTCATCAACGCACTCGCGGCCGGCAACCGCAGCATGGTGAAACTCGCCGCCAACTCGCAGAACCTGTGCCGCCTGATGCAGCAACTCTGCCGCGACGCCTTTGGCGATGACACGCTCGCCTATCTGCCGGATGTGAGTGGCAGCGAGTTTTCCAGCCTGCCCTTCGACCACATCGTCTACACCGGCTCCGCCGAGAGCGGCCGCAACGTGATGCGCGCAGCGGCGGAAAACCTGTGTCCCGTTACCCTGGAACTGGGCGGCAAGTCACCCACGGTGATCTGCGACGACTTCGACCTGCGGGAAGCGGCAAGCCGTCTGCTGTACGGCAAATTCGTCAATGCCGGCCAGACCTGTGTGGCACCGGACTACCTGTTCGTGCCGCGCGCCAAGGTGGAGTCTTTCGTCGCCCTCGCTGGCGAGATCATGCGCCAGCGCTATCCCGACATTCACAACTCCGACTACACCTCCATCATCGACCGCCGCTCCTATGTGCGCTTGCGGGAGACGCTGGACGACGCCGTGGCCAAGGGTGCCCGCGCGGTGAATCTGGTGGACGGGCATTACCACGAAGAATTGCGCAAGATTCCACCGCAACTGGTGCTCGATGTGAATCCGACAATGCGCATCGTCCAGGAGGAAATCTTCGGCCCCCTGCTGACGGTGATGCCCTACGACAGCCTCGACGAAGTGCTCGATTACATCAACGCCGGCGAACGACCATTGGCGCTCTACCTGTTCAGCAACGATCGGACCGTACAGGAACGTGTGCTCTACCAGACACTATCCGGCGGCGTGACCATCAACCATTGCATCTTCCATGTGCTCCAGCACAGCATCCCCTTCGGCGGCGTGGGCGCGAGCGGCATGGGTCACTACCACGGCCACGACGGCTTTCTGGAAATGAGCAAGCTGCGCCCGGTGTTCACCTTCCCCAAGGTGGGCAGGCCGGAGCTGTTCTACCCGCCCTACGGCAAGTCCCACGACCTGCTCTACCGGGTGCTCAACCGCCTGGGCCTGTAGCGGAAGGTTCTGCAACGGGGACAGCGGCCGCGAACAGATCGCACTGCTCGGGCCTGGAATCCACTGGGCGGGAAGCTCCCCAGACAGGTGTGAACTGCCCTTCGGCGCTGTGCCGCCGGGTGCGTTGCCCGTGAGAATGCCGGCGGCATCCAAGCTCAGGACGCGGCTGGCGGCGGGGGTGGCGATGGCGGTCAGGCGATTGCTGGCGGGAGCGTAGCTGTAGGTCTCCGGGGTGCCCTCGACCAGCGCGCTGGTGCGGTTGTGGCTGGGATCGTAGTCGTAGGCCCGTTCCCGAGTATCGCGTCGGTCGACGCTGATGGGAATTCAATTCGCCGCGGTCTCGCCATGCAACCAACCGTACGTCGTTGATTGTGAGCCGCCATGCGAGAGTTGACCCCGCTCTTCTCGCCCTGCTCTCAGTTTTTGCAGCATGGCACTATTCCAGCGGTTCGATGCGCTTCACGACCCTTCTCTCACGGGCGGGTTAATTGTTTCTTCATCAGGAAGCCATAGCAGTCTTTCACTTCGCCAGACCCGAACCAGATTCACCGACGATGCGTCCCGCAGGTAAACCACGCGAAACGGCGGATGAATAATCTCCCGGATGTGCTCTTGATCAAACTCGGGAACCATTCTGCCTGAGTCTGGATGGTCACGAAGTCTTTCCACACTTTTCAATATGGCACTTACAAACTTCTGGCCGATGTCCGGTACGCCCTGCTCCAGATAGTAATTCTTGATCTCCTGAAGGTCGCTCAGGGCAGACCGGGCAATATTTATCTTCACTTATTTGCGCCGAGCATTTTCTTTGCTTCAGCCAGCGTGACGGTGTCACCGTCCCGGATGTCCGCCAATCCTCGGGCCACTGCCTTGATAAAGCGCAGCTCTTCGGCGGTTTTCTCGTAATCATCGAGGCATTGAACAATAGCAACTCCTCTGCCTCTGCTAGTCAGCAGGACTGGCCTGTGTGTGTCGCGTACACGATTTACCACCTTACCCGGGTTGACCTTGAGATCGGACAGAGGAATAACATCCTCTGAGAATTTGGTTTGCATGCTACCGCCCTCGTGACAGATAGAGCTATTAATGGCACCTGTATATAGGTGCTGTCAAGGAGTCAGACGGACAATACGAGTCGAATGCCCAAGAGACATAGCGAGGCTGTAGAAAACTCGTCCCAAAAAGGGAGGGAGCGGGGTCTACCATAGAATTTGCAGGGTGACGCGGTTGGATGCCCGCGCCGGGAACTCGCAGGGCAAATAAGTACTGATCTTCCCGTCGAATGACGGACACCGGCACTACGCTATTTTTCTTGCTTCAAACTGCGCGGGGCTCATGTAGCCA
>JBKHWK010000110.1:0-5713 GCA_046566625.1 Gammaproteobacteria bacterium | reverse complement strand
ATGTCGACCGACGCGGATTTACGCATATCCAGGCACAGACTTTTCTTGCCGCGATTCTGTTGCACAAAATATCCGCTGCGGCCGTTTTTGTTATAGGCCATGGTGCGCGTCATGTCGCCGCGGGGCGCGAGTTCCACCTTGATGATGTCGGCGCCCATTTCCGCCATAAGTCGTGTGGTGGTGGGTCCGGCCAGCGCATGGGTGAAATCGAGCACTTTGCAGTTTGCCAATATGCGCTTCACGGTCATGTTGCTGCATCCTTATTGTTAGGGTTGTAGGTCGGAATGCGCGTCTTATTTGTTGAGAAAGTTCAGCGCCAATCCGGGCCGTGGCCAGTCCATCGCCACCAGCACGCTGCCGTCCGGTAGCGCTATCGGCCTTTCCGGAAACATCAATCCAGATGCGATTTGTCTTATCTGCGCCATAGCGTCCGCCCTGAAAATTATGGTTTTGTTTTAGGCCGCTGCAACTGTAGGCCAGCTTTGGTCGCAATGCCAATCCGGCGAAATACGATGTTCGCTCACACCGGCTGGAAGGTGGCGCGCACAGACTATGCTGGTGCCAACGAAGATTCCTTGCCGAACGAGGTTTCCTGCCCACAAGAACAACCCGGGTGAAAAACGAACTTCGGCGACACAGCGGTCATCACCGGCGTAGGTGAAACGCCCTACACCCGTGGCGGTGACAAAACCTGGGCTTCGCGCGACGCGAAGCCCCTCGGGATGAGCGTTCCCGCGCCGGTCAGCGCGGCATATTTCCGGCGAGAAAATCATCAAGGGTGGTGACGTTCAATACGCGTTCCGCCCTGCCCAGCACCTCGAACAATTTGCCATCCACCGCCTGCATGCTGAAGAACACCACCGAGCCCTGCGGGCCGGCGAACTCCATGTGGGCTTCGCCACTGGGTTTTTGCGCATAGTCGCCGGCCTGACGCACGTTGTGGATCGATTCTCCGCCGAGGGTTTCGACCGTGTGGTGTTCGCCTTCCAGAACCAGCGAGGTGGTGTTGCCCAGGTGCTTGTGAAAATGGCAGTAGGAGTTGGGTGCCCACTTGCCCAGGAAATCAACAGTCCCCGCGGCGCCGGACGAACCCAAAATCTTGATCGAATAATCGATGGGGTAATCGAACCGGGGGTCTGCGCCAAAGTGCATCCATTCGCCGGCATCGTCGTTGGTGGTAGCGAGTGTTGATGTGTGTGAGCTGGTCATGACGTATTCCTCGCAGCAGGGCGTTCGTGCGTGGTGTTTGCCGAAGAAGACCCCGGTTAATAGTTATGGTGGTCGTCGGGTTGCGACATCAGCTGGTAGCCTCGGGTTCATTGAATCACCCCGGGGCTATGGTCTGCAATTTGGTTGCGGAGACGCGAAGGACCTATCTGGACCGCCAAGGGGTCGGTCTGCTCATCCTGGAGTCGGCCATGGTGGCATCGACGCTCCGGGCTGCCGATAGCGTCGGCAGGCTCCCACCAGGGTCGCGGTTTCTGGGCTCGCGGTGTTTCGGACGCGGCGGGGGGGGTATTGCGGCGGTTGCCGGAGCGCTCCGGGCAGCCGGAAATTTTTTTCGGGGGCAGTGAACTTTCGCAATCCTGCCCGGGTCTCATCCCGTGCAAGTGACTCCTCTTGTTGTGTTGAGAACGACCGGGATCCTCCCCCTCTAGGCTCTCCCGGTGTAACCTTTAAGCGGCATCTCCCGATGTCGCTTTTTTTTGCCTTTTGTGCGCCCCCGCGCTCGCTGGAGTCCGAGCGGGAGAGTGGTTCGCCCCGTGACTACAACTGGCGCACCCGGATCACGCCGTCGATGGCGGCGATCTGGTCCAGCGTGCACTGGTCTGGTGCCTGCTCCACATCGATGATGTTGTAGGCGATATCGTCCCGGCTTTGATTCACCAGATCGAGGACATTGTTGTCGCAGTCGGCGATCACTGCCAGTACCTTGCCCAGCACCTTGGGGACATTGGCGTTGCAGAAGGTCAGCCGATAGCCGCCGTTGCGGGCCATGCGCGTGGTGGGGAAGTTGACCGAGTTGCGGATGTTGCCGTGCTCGAGAAATTCCATCAGCTGGTCGGCCGCCATGATCGCGCAGTTTTCCTCGGCTTCGGCGGTGCTGGCGCCGATATGCGGCATGGCGATGACCGTATCGCGGCCGAGCAGTGCCGGCACCGGGAAGTCGGTGACGAAGCGCCGCACCTGGCCGCTGTCCAGCGCGGCGATCACCGCGTCGGTCTCGATGATTTCTTCGCGGGCGAAATTCAGCAGGACCGCGCCGGGCTTGAGCGAGCGCAGCGTCTCGCTGTTGATCATGTGGCGGGTGGCGCTAATGGCGGGAACATGCAGGGTGACGTAATCGGAACGGGCCAGCAGACTTTGCAGGCTGTCCATCTTCTCGACGCTGCTGGACAGCCGCCAGGCCGCTTCCACCGACAGCGCCGGATCGTAGCCCACAACCCGCATGCCGAGTTCGAGCGCCATGTTGGCGACCACGGCGCCGATGGCGCCAAGCCCGACCACGCCCAGGGTCTTGCCCAGGATCTCGGAGCCCGCGAAGCGGCTCTTTTCTTTTTCCAGCAGCGTCGCCATGGCAGCGTCGTCCTGGATATCGGTGAGCCCCTGGACGTAATTCATCCCGGCGAAGATATCGCGTGATGCCAGCAGCATGCCGGTGATCACCAGTTCCTTGACCGCGTTCGCATTGGCGCCCGGCGTGTTGAACACCACCACGCCCTGGGCGCTGTATTCGGGTACCGGGATATTGTTGACGCCGGCGCCGGCGCGCGCCACCGCGAGCAGTGTGTCGGGGATGGCTTCACCATGCAGCTTGTGGCTGCGCAGGATGTAACCCTGCGGCGCTTCGACATCGCCGCCGATGCGGTAGCGGTCACGCGGAAAGCGGTCGAGGCCCAGACTGGAAATCTGGTTATAGGTGCGAATGCTGAGCATCGGTGTTCCCTTGGTTCTGTAGCGGTAGTTCGGTAGCGGTAGTCATGCCCGCCCGCCTGCCGGCGAGCGGCTCGACTAGCTCTGGCTTACGCTCTGGTACGCCCAGGCGAGCCAGGGCATCAGGGCTTCGAGATCGGCGGTCTCGACGGTGGCGCCGCACCAGATGCGCAGCCCGGCCGGGGCGTCCCGGTAGGCGCCGATATCGTAGGCGACCCCCTCGGCTTCGAGCAATTTCGCCATCGCCTTGACGCCGGCTTCGGGCAGGTCCAGGACCAGGCAGACGCTGGTGTTGGAGCGGATCTCCGGCGTCGCGGCCAGAAACCCGATCCAGTCGTTGGCGGCGACGAAGCGCTCGATCACCGCCAGATTGCGATTGGAGCGGGCGATGGTTTCGGCGACCCCGCCCAGGCCGCGCACCCAGTCGAGGGCATCCAGATAATCGGCCACGCACAGCATGGACGGCGTGTTGATGGTCTCGCCCTTGAACACGCCATCGAGCAGCTTGCCACCCGAGGTGAGGCGGAAAATCTTGGGCAGCGGCCAGGGCGGTCGATAGGTTTCCAGACGCTCCACGGCGCGCGGACTCAGCACCAGCATGCCGTGGGCACCTTCGCCACCCAGCACTTTCTGCCAACTGAAGGTCGTGACATCGAGCTTGGACCAGGGCAGATCCATGGCGAACACCGCCGAGGTGGCGTCGCAGAGGGTAAGCCCCTCGCGGTCGTCGCGGATCCAGTCGCCGGCGGGAACCTTGACGCCCGAAGTGGTGCCGTTCCAGGTGAAGACGACGTCGTGCTGGGGATTGGCGCGGCCCAGATCGGGCAACTGGCCGTAGGGCGCGGTATGGGTGTTCACGGCATCGAGCTTGAGTTGCTTGACGATGTCGGTGATCCAGCCCTCGCCGAATGACTCCCAGGCGAAGGCGTCCACCGGGCGGGGTCCGAGCAGGGACCACAGCGCCATTTCCATCGCGCCGGTGTCGGAGGCGGGTACCACGCCTACCCGGTAGCCGGCGGGCAGCCCCAGCAGTTCAGCGGTATCGCTACAGGCCCGCCCCAGGGCGGTCTTGCCCAGTGCCGAGCGGTGCGAGCGGCCGAGGGTGCTGATATCGAGCTGCGTCAGATCGTAACCGGGCCGCTTGCTGCAAGGGCCGGAGGAAAAGTTCGCGTTCGCCGGTTTGACGGTGGGTTTCATCAAGCGGAGCCCTGGGAAAGGCGGGCAATTCTACTGGCCTTTGGTAGCTCGTGAAAGGACGGGTCCTTGCGCAAGAGCGCCCCCGCGCCAGCGCAGGGGCGTCCATGGTGCCGGTAATCAGCCCTTGGCGTCTTTCAGGCCGCGCAACACCTTGCGCATGCTGAAGGCGACCGAACCGAAGGCGTCGTCGAAGGATTGTGCCTGGCTGAGGTCGCAGATCTCGGCCCAGCGCCCGGCGATGGCTTCCGGTGCGGGCGCATGGTCCACGCCGAAACAGACGCCGGCGCCTTCGATGATCCCGATCTTCGAGTAGTAGCCCGCGCCGGCGCTGATGATATCGCCGGTGCCGGTGTGCTCCTCGGCACACAGCAGACCGACGACGGCGGACACGAACTCCGGTTGCAGCAGCGGCCCGGTCTTGTCGTCCATGGCTTCCGTCGACATGCGCGTGGTCGCCATCGGCGCGATGCAGTTGACCGTGATGTTGCGGTTGCGGCCTTCGAGCTTCAGGGTGTTCATCAGCCCCACCAGGGCGATCTTGGCGGCGGCGTAGTTGCCGAGGCCGTGACCGCCGAACAGGCCGGCGGCGGAGGTGGTCATCACCACGCGGCCGTACTGCTGGTCCAGCATGCCCTGCCAGGCGGCGCGAGTGCAGTACACGGCGCCCATCAGATGCACGTCCACCACGGCGGCGAACTCCTCCACCGTCATCTTGCGGAAGCTGTTCTGGATGTTGTTGCCGGCATTGTTGATCAAGATATCCACGCGGCCGAAAGCGTCGTAGCCGGTCTGGATGATGGCCTTGCCGCCCTCGGGAGTGGTCACCGAATCGTAGTTGGCGACCGCCTGCCCGCCGGCGGCTTTGATCTCCGCCACCACGGCGTCAGCGGCGGAATGGGAACCGCCGCGGCCTTCCACCGAGCCGCCCAGATCGTTCACCACCACTTTGGCGCCGCGCGCAGCGAGCAGCAGGGCGTGGCTGCGGCCCAGGCCGTTGCCGGCACCGGTTACTACCGCAACGCGGTCGTCGTATCGAATCGTCATGTCGTTTTCCTCAGGTCAGGGTTCAAAGTCGGCTGAAATTTGGCGAGGGAATGTTACCAGCGGGTAGCCCGAAGGGCACCTGGAATCATCTGACTTTTCGGCTCCGGTGCCGAGAAGGGATAAGGAACTGCGGGCCGTCCTCAGCGATAAGCTTGTCGAATTCAGACCACCGCTGAAGGGTTTTCGCGGTGGCCTATAATTCTCGCTCGCCGCCGCTGCGGCCGACCCCGGGAGCCGCCATGGATTTCACCTTCAGCGCCGAACAGAACGCCCTGCGGGAGACGGTGCGCAAATTCTGCGCGGCTGAGATCGCACCCCTGGCGCGGGCCGCCGACGACAGCGAGACTTTTCCCCGCGAGCTGTTCCGCCAGTGGGGCGAGCTGGGCCTGATCGGCGTGCGCTATCGGGAAGCCGACGGCGGTTCCGGCTTCGACAAGGTCTCCGACTGCATCGTGCGCGAGGAGATGAGCCGCGTCAGCCAGGCGTTTGCCTCGGCCTGGTCGGCCCACTCCCACCTCGCCATTTGGCCGATCTGGCG
>JBKHWK010000109.1:0-5841 GCA_046566625.1 Gammaproteobacteria bacterium | reverse complement strand
AGACATATCAGATAGATAGGCGAGGGAGCGAGCACCGCGCAACGAAGCAGATGGCTGCCGCAGCAGTTTTTCAACAAACTGCTAGACCACGGCGACACCCGCTTGCTCTTTGTGCGTCCCGCGCATCCGCCAAACATCCGCTTACGCGAAACATCATTCTTTGCCAAACATCGCGCGAAACTCGTCGGTGCTGTTGGTCTTTGGAAAAGGCTCCGCCGGCACCGGAACCCCGAGAAATCCGCACAGGGGCTCCCAGCCCTCGCGGACATCGAACACCAGCAATTTATCGGCGGGCACTGTCTCGCGCACCTCGCGGTTGTGCCGCTCGAATACCCGGATGGCGTGATCGCGGTCGCCGAGCCGGCCCTGGAAGGTTTCCTCCAGCACGATGCGACGCGCCATCGTGGCCTGGGCTTCCGGCATTCCGGGCGGTGGCGGTCGGGACAGCACCTGGTAGATGGTACCTTCGATACTGCGATACCACTGCTCGGGATCGCGCAGGGTCAGAATGACCTTGGCGTCCGGGTACAGCCGCATCAACTGCCGCCAGAAATGGCAGGCGGGCCAATCGATGGCCGAGCGATAACCGCGGAGGACGCGGGCCAGCGCCTGTTCGTCGGTCAGCGCCTGTAGCCAGTCGGCGGCCATCTCCGGCTGTCGCACCACCTCCAGCATGTGATAGACCGGGCCGAAACCCAGATCGGTCAGCGCCGCGCGCAACGACAGGGTACCGGTGCGGCCGAAACCGGCGCCGATGACGTCAAGTGCCATGATGGGCCTCCATTCTTTTGGTTCGGTTTGTCATTTATGCCACAGTTGGCACCCGCCGTGTGGCCGGTGACGACAGGCCATGGCAGAGCCAAGAGACCGCCAACAATGTCCAGCGATGAAAAATCCTTCCAAAGTGAATTGCGCGAGCTACAGATCGAGCTGGTCAAACTGCAACGCGAGCTGATCGCGTCGGGCAAAAAACTCCTGGTGATCCTGGAGGGCCGCGACGCCGCCGGCAAGGACGGCACCATCAAATGCATAGTGGAGCATCTCAGCCCGCGCGAAACCCGGGTCGTCGCACTCAGCAAGCCATCCGACCGCGAATGCAACAGCTGGTACTTCCAGCGCTATGTGCAGCATCTGCCCGCCGCCGGCGAGCTGGTGCTGTTCAACCGCAGCTGGTACAACCGCGCCGGTGTCGAGCGGGTCATGGGCTTCTGTACGGAGGAAGACTACCGCCAGTTCATGGATACCGTGATCGAATTCGAGTCGATGCTGGTACGGTCGGGAATCCAGTTACTCAAGTACTACCTCGACATCGAGCGAGATACCCAGCGCGAACGCCTGGAGGAGCGCATCACCGATCCGCTCAAGCAGTGGAAGCGCAGCCCCATCGACGACAGTGCCCAAGAGCGTTGGGACGACTACAGCGCGGCGCGTAACGCCATGCTGGCGCGCACCCACCACCCGCTGGCGCCTTGGGTCGTGGTACGCGCCGACCAAAAACGCAAGGCGCGCCTGGAGTTGATCCGGGATCTGCTCGCCCGCCAGGGCTACACGGGCAAGCGCGACGAGCTGTTGCTGCCCAACCGCGAGCGGATTTTCGAATACGACCCCGTGTATCTGGAACGGAACCTGATCGCGCGCTGATTGTGTGTGGAGTCGATCAGCACAGAGTCGATAGGCGCCGATCAGCACCTTGTCGGACTCTTGGCTGGCGGTATAATGGCCGCCCTTCGGGGGTGGTGCCGAGCGATTGAGCGCACCGGCTCCGAAAATCAATGCAGGAAGGGTGGCAGAGCGGTTGAATGCAACGGTCTTGAAAACCGTCGATGGGCGACTATCCGTGGGTTCGAATCCCACCCCTTCCGCCAGCATAAATATCCAAGCCCATGATTATGTGGGCTTTTTTATTTTTAATAATTGCAAACCATCAATTTCACGATCAAAATTCGGCTCGGTTGCCACGTTGCCGCCGTCTCTCCAGCGCAGACTTTCTGCATTCTGCCTGTATTCTGAGAAACAGATTCAGCGACCATTTAACTAAAGGCATTTCCAGCGCCGCTACGCAGCCGGTCGCACTCCGCTCGACTCGTCGTGCGTCCCTGCCGCTCATTCTGCCGTGGCCGCCCGGTGCGCGGCGAGAGTCAGGGATCTTCTGGTGTCCGACCACGCAAAACCCGCTGTCGGCACGTGCCGAAATTTCAAATCGGGCAGTTAGAACCACTATCCTTCGCCGGGATGGAGCTATAGCGAATACTGACGGCCGGCATCGCCTTGGAATCCTTATACCCGCTTGACTGCGGCTGGCCATGGGTGTCTACAACTGCACCCTATCTGGTTATGACGGCCACATAGCTGATAACGGGAAGGCTTCATGAGGACGCTAATACGGATCGTTGCCCTCTTCACCCTCCTCACCGGTACGATGCTCGCGACCGGCCAGGCAAGCGCACAATCGGTGGTCTCGATTGCCGACGCGACGGTTACCGAGGGTGTGTTCCCGGCCCAGACGATCAATCTCCATGACCAATTTGACCGGGCGCAACTGCCAAGTGGCGGTCACTTCAGTGGATGACTCCGCCGTGGCGCCTGATGACTACAACGCCTTCAGCGGCGGGCTCTTCGACCTGATCAACGTGGCCTCGGATTTCATCAGCATTTCGGTGATCGACGATGGCTTTGTCGAAGGCCCCGAAGCCTTCACGATCAACACGCTGACCGTCGATTTCGACCCCCAGTGCCAGTTGGGCGATGCATCCGCAACCATCACCATCACCATCGCCGACGGCGAACCCGCCGCCCCGGCCGGCTCGGTTAGCATACCCACCAATCACCCGCTGGCCTTGTTGCTTCTTACCCTGGCCATTGGCTGGACAGTGTTGCGTCGCCGGGGCGGGCAATAGGGTCGATCAAATTCAGTCGAGTCTCTTTAGTTCGGGCTAAGCGCAGGTCGGATTTCCCAACGCCGCCTCCTCATCACGTTCATCAGCGGGTCGAGCATCTTCTGGCCCGCACGCATCTTCGCGTTGAGCGAGAAGCCCGCGCCCACGAATGGCAGGCAACGGCCTTGCACCATGTCCTCAAGGAACGGCTCCGGGAAATGAGCCAGATAATCGGCCACTTCAGGAGGCTACTTGCGAAGCTAAGTTGACTGACAAGGGATGTAATGGCGCCGGGGGTAGATTCGGCGTGCGGGCGAGCACCTCGAACAGATCGTGGCGCACATGATTGCGGGCCATCTCCGCACGCAACAGAGGCTCGTCCAGCAGACCCTGGGCCACGCACTCCTTGACCAGGCCGAAGAAAAACCGCTCCTGATTGTGATCGGGATGAGCGCGGTAATTGCCCATCAGGCCATACTCCCCGAACAGGTGCCGACGCAGGCGCAGCAACCAGGCAGCGGGTGGGAACAGCCGGAAACGCTCGGCGGGCCGCCAGTCCACCGGCAGGCCGGTCTTCCAGGGCTGGGTCTTGCGGCGGGTGGTGTGGAGCATCCGGGTCTGGGGCGTGAAGTGGTCGAAATCGTTCCACTCCGGCTCGAAAAACCCGACGCTGTCGCGCGGTTCGTCCTTCAGGCACACCCAAGGCTGGTAATCCTGCGTGAAGTCGAACATGGCGTTGAAGCGCCGCTCGACATCCCAGTGCTTCAGTTGCGCGCAGTCGAGCAACATCACGCTGCTGGCAAAACATTTGTCGATCAGGCCCTTGGGCCCCGAACGCATCCGGCACAGGATGGCCTTGCCCCCCATGTCCCGGCTCAGCAGCGCCCAGACATCGGTGGCGGCGAACACGTCGGGGTCGATCACCAGGGCGCGCCCGGTGAAGCCCATCAGCGCCGGCGGCATGAACCGGGTGGGCGTGAAGGATTGCAGATCGTCGTTGAGCCAGACCCGTTTGACGCCGTCGCGCAGATAGCTCTGCCCCTCGCGCGCCGCGAACCAGGGATAGTCGCCGGTATCGATGATGCGCACATCGAATTTATCGTTGTGCTGCGAAAAGCGGCGCAGGGCGTAGGCGGCCACCTTGGCGCCGACGATCTGCTTGTGATTGGTCTGGATAAAAACGCAGTGTTCCATCGGGAAAAATCACACCGGTGGTTGACGGGGCTCCACTATACCAAGGGCAATCGCGGGCGAGCATCGGTCGGGATCGAGATCTCCATGACCTGTCACAAGCCCCGGCTCTGGCGGGATGGCAGTGGATCGGTGTAAGCTCCGCACGACCATCGAAACCGAGGTGTCCCGCTTGTCGTTGCTCGATCTTGACGCTGTGCACCGCGCGCCCCTGGTGCGCGACCCCTTTGATTTTCTGGTGGTGCCGGACGCTCTGGGCGCGGCGGCGCAGTCCGCGGTCCACGGCGATTATCCGGCCATCGAATCCGCCGCCAATCACAAGCTCGAAGACCTGACCTACGGTCCCGCCTTCAGCCAGTTAATGGCGGAATTGCAGGGCGAAGGGCTTGCCCGTGCCCTGGGCGAGCACTTCGACATGCCGCTGGCCGACATGCCTACCACCATCACTGTGCGCAAATACTGCGAGCGCACCGATGGCAACATTCACACCGACCACAAGAGCAAGTTGCTCACGGTGCTGCTCTATTTCAACCCGCAGTGGACTTCGCCAGAAGGCCGGCTGCGCTTTCTGCGCTCGCCCGACGATCTGGAGGATTACGCCGCGGAAGTGGTGCCGGTTGCCGGCACATTGATCGCGTTTCGCCGCACCGATCACTCCTGGCACGGCCACAGCCGGTATGTCGGCGAGCGGCGCATGGTGCAATTGAATTATCTGGATGCCAGTCCCTGGGCAGTGCTCCGCCAGCGCGCCAGCCGGCTGTCAACGCATTTCATGAAGCAAGTACTTCACATCCGTTAGCCAGTACTGCCGGTTTGGCCGCACTGCGCTCGGGTCACTCGATACGCCTCCAGGTCAAGCCATAAGCCCCTCACGCGACGATCGAAACCACACGCTGGGACCGGCACCTGGCCGGGTGCCGGGCAGCAACACGCTTGGAATTCTCCGCAGAAATCGCTCACGGCGGCAGCTCGAAGCTGACGCTTTTCACCAACGCCCACACGCGCTGGCCAACCGCCAGCCCGAGCGTCGCGACCGCTTCGCGGGTGACGCGGGCGCGCAGCTGTGCGCCGCCCTGATCCTGCCCAAGATCAAGCAGCACCTCGGCGTTGGCGCTGGTGGAATCCAGGGTAATGCGCAGCACGCTGGCGGCAAGCTGATTGCGGATACTGACACCCTCGACGCGCTGAAGAGCAACCGCCACATCGCGGGCACGCACCCGCAGGCGCACCGAAGACCCCAGGGCGGCGTCGATGCGAGGCACCGACATGTGCTGCCCCGCAACAGTGATTTCCGTCAGCGCATACTCGGGCACCTGCCCGGCCACGCGTCCATCAAGCACCACACCGGCATCGAAATGGCCAGACACGGCCTCGGCTTCCGGCTGTTGCAGCACGGCATGCACTTCGCCGCGGGCCACCACTTGCCCGGCACTGAGAATCAGCACCTCATTGGCGAGCTGCGCGACCTCTTCCACCGCGTGCGAGACGTAAATTAGCGGAATGCCAAAACGCCCTGGCAAGTGGCGGATGTAGGGCAGCAGCTCCGCCTTGCGCTTCAGATCCAGCGCGGCCAGCGGCTCGTCCAGCAGCAGCAGGCGTGGGTTGGCCAGCAGCGCCCGGGCGATGGCCACGCGCTGGCGCTCGCCGCCGGACAGGCCGCCCACGCGACGGCCTAGCAGCGGGGCAAGATCGAGCGCGGCGACGACCTCGTCGAAACCCGGAGCATCGGCGCCCGGCCGCGCCCGGTGGAGCGCGTAGCGCAGATTGCCGGCCA
>JBKHWK010000108.1:0-5863 GCA_046566625.1 Gammaproteobacteria bacterium | reverse complement strand
AAACGCGCACAAGCATCTCGAACGCTGGGCACAGAAACATCCGGGCCAAAAGCTGGAAAACGAAGTGCGCTGGCGCGTGATCGGCGCTGCCGCCGTCGAAGTGGGCCCGGCGCTGTTTTTCTCGTTGCTCATCATCACCCTGTCTTTCATCCCGGTATTCACACTGGAGGCGCAGGAAGGGCGTCTGTTCGCGCCGCTCGCCTTCACCAAGACCTGGGCGATGGCGGCCGCCGCAGGTCTGTCAGTGACGCTGATTCCGGTACTGATGGGCTATCTGATCCGCGGCCGGATTCCGCCGGAGCAGGCCAACCCGCTCAATCGCGGATTGATTGCGCTCTATCGCCCGCTGCTGGATCTCGTGTTGCGTTTTCCGAAAACGACGCTCGCCGCGGCAGTCGTCGTACTGCTCGCCAGTTGGTGGCCGCTGCAACAACTCGGCAGCGAATTCCTGCCGGCACTGGATGAAGGCGATCTGCTCTACATGCCCACGGCGCTGCCGGGGCTGCCTGCGGGCAGGGCCGCCGAGCTGTTGCAGCGCACGGATCGCCTGATCAGGACGGTACCGGAAGTGCACAGCGTCTACGGCAAGGCCGGCCGCGCCGAGACGGCGACCGACCCCGCGCCACTGGAAATGTTCGAGACCACGGTCCAGTTCAAACCGCGCGACCAGTGGCGACCCGGCATGACGCCGGACAAACTGGTGGAGGAACTGGACCGCATCGTGCGCGTGCCGGGACTCACCAATATCTGGATACCGCCGATCCGCAACCGCATCGACATGCTCGCCACCGGCATCAAGAGTCCGGTGGGCGTGAAGGTCGCGGGGCCGGATCTGGCCACCATCGATCGTCTCACCGGCGCCATCGAGCACGCGCTCAAGGAGGTGCCGGGCGTGACCAGCGCGCTCGCCGAGCGGCTCACCGGCGGGCGCTACATCGATGTCGATATCCAGCGCGATGACGCCGCCCGCTACGGGCTCAACATCGCCGACGTGCAATCCGTTATCGCGGCGGCAGTGGGCGGTGAAAACATCGGCGAGACGATCCAGGGACGCGAGCGTTTCCCGATCAATGTGCGCTATCCGCGCGAAATCCGCGATTCCCTCGGCGGCTTGCGCGCGCTGCCCTTCATCACCGAGCGCGGCCAGCGCCTGGTGCTGTCCGATGTCGCCGACATCCGCATCAGCGACGGCCCGCCGATGCTGCGCAGCGAAAACGCGCGCCTGACCGGCCATGTCTACATCGATATTCGCGGCCGCGATCTGGGCTCGGCGGTGCGCGATATGCAACGGGTCCTGGCAGAAAAAGTAATGCTGCCGACAGGCTACTCGGTGTCCTGGTCGGGCCAGTTCGAATTTCTGGAACGCGCTCAAGCAAAACTCAGGGTGGTGGTGCCCTTTACCCTGCTGATAATCTTTGTGCTGCTGTACCTAATCTTCCGGCGTTTCGGTGACGCACTGCTCATCATGGCCACCCTGCCCTTTGCACTGGCAGGCGGCATCTGGCTGCTGTGGCTGCTCGGCTACAACCTGTCGGTGGCCGCCGCCGTCGGCTTCATCGCCCTGGCCGGCGTGGCGGCGGAGTTCGGCGTGATCATGCTGCTGTACCTGCAACAGGCGTGGCAGGCACGACAGGCCAATGGCCAAGACACCGACGCCGATCTGCTCGACGCGATCCGCGAAGGCGCCGTGCTGCGCGTGCGACCCAAGGCCATGACCGTCGCCGTGATCCTGGCGGGCCTGCTGCCGATCCTGCTGGGAACAGGCACCGGCAGCGAAGTGATGCAACGCATCGCTGCACCCATGGTGGGCGGTATGATCACCGCGCCCTTATTGTCGATGCTGGTCATTCCGGTGGTTTATTTGCTGATGCGGCGGTAGTGGGTGGATTTGGGAAAAAGAGTCGGGGTCAGCCGGAGAAGCGAACAAATCCGAGGGCCAAGTGCGGCAGCCCGATACTTCCCACCAGCCAAGAACCGCTCAACAGCGTACCGTTGTTGATGGGCAGGATCACGTTGCTCAAACTGTGAAACCCGCAGCATCCAGAAAACCGCGAAGGCACGAACCGAGAAGCCACTTTCGCTGGCTGACCGCAGTGCTGCTTCCTTCTCGGCGGCGAGCGCCGCGAGCTGGTCCATGGCGGCGAGGCCGGTGGTCTTGCGCTCCTCCAGGTCTTTAACGCGATTAATCAATCGTCTTCCACATGCACGATCCGGCCTGAAGTGGCATCCACATGCAACTCATAGTCTTCTCCCGTGATGTCGTCAGCTTCAGCTTTCCACACGCCCTTGCTGTCAAGGAAGTCTATATCGTGGACATTGTGAAAGCCCGCGTTCATAACAATGGTGCTTACGGTTGCTTCAGTCACGGGTACGGGTGCAGACACGGCGGACGTTGTGGTCGTCGTGGTCGTGGTTTCAGTGATCCGGGTTCGCGCTACGTCAGCCGCCCCCAGCACCTGGCCCTCGGAGTTAACAAACAAAATAACCTCACCGTCGCCAGCTTTATTGATACTCTTTGCCCGCCACAAGTCACCGTCGCGTACAACCAATGTCGGATCGCCATAGCCCTCTTTAACTACGATAGTCCGCACCTCGGGTTCGTTGATCGCGATCGTTTCAGCCACGGCTGACCCAGTCAAGGCCAAGCCTAATGAAACTGCTACTACTAACTGTTTAAGTGTCATAAAAGTTCTCCTGTAACACAATGAGAAAAAGGTTACTAATGAATGGAAGCTCTTCGCCAGGCAACATAGCGTCTACAGAAATCATGCTGAAATATATATCTGCAAAATTGTGGATTCATTTTTTCCAGCCAAACCGGGCACGATTGCAGTGTTTGTATTTTCAAATGGCGGTAAACATTCGGGAAGTTTAACCACCAAGCTCAAGTGTCCTCCTCGTTACAAGAGCCGTCTGTGCGCTAGCGCTCAATGGAACTCAAGGCGTCCAATTACACGTTCGGGGTGCGATCAGACCCGTGGTTGCCATCTTGAACGCCGGGATAGCCGACGCTTTCCTGAGATTTTTCGTCATTTCCCACCTATTTGCCATCCCCATTTATGCTGGATTAAGGGAAAGATGTTCTTCGGTGAAAATATTGGCGGGGCATATGTGTTGCAGAGCACAGACATCTCTATTTCTGAAGCAGATATTCGAGGCCACTGACATCTTCAGGAATCCGTATGACAATCGCTTCTGTTAAGCACCAACTTCCACCGCTGCCTTTTGCTGCTGCCGCGCTTGAACCTCACGTTGACGCCCGCACCATGTCGTCACATCACGACAAGCATCACGCTGGCTATGTAGACACCTTGAATGAAACGCTGGAATCGGCGCCAGAATCGGTCCAAGACAAAACTGCAATGTGGCTTCTTCTGAACCTGGATAAGATTCCAGAGAAAATTCGCACGACCGTCAAAAACAATGCCGGAGGACACATGAATCACAGCCAGCTATGGCAGTCGATGTGCCCTCCTGGCGGCAGTTCGCCCTCGGACTCGCTCGCAGCTGCAATAAATAATGATTTTGGCGATTTTGCGAAATTTAAAACTCAATTTGAGGAGGCGGGAAACAAGCTATTTGGGTCCGGCTGGGTCTGGCTTGTCAAGGGACCGCGCAACGAAGGGCTCAAGGTGATGACCACTACCGGTCATGAAAACCCGGTGACGCAAGGTTGCTTTGTCCTGCTGGTCTGCGATGTATGGGAACACGCTTACTACCTGAAATACGAGAATCGGCGACCCGAATATCTCCATCAGTGGTGGTCGATAGCAAACTGGGCCGAGGCAGCACGTCGATTCAAGCTGTCGCAGCAGCCCGGGCAACAGCCAGCTCAACTGATGGACCAGGTATAGCCTTTCCCAAAAACTCAACAGCCGTTCCTGGAGACTTCGGCCAATTGAGCCGCATACCGCAGCCGCTATTCGACCGGGGTTGAATTGTGCAAGCTGTCATGCGACCGCTGTTCGTTGTACTCGATTTGCCACTGCCAGGCCATCTCGCGCACCTCATCCGGTGATTCGAACAGGCAGCAGTTCAGAATGTCTTCCCGGAAACTCCGGTTGAAGCGTTCCATATAGCCATTTTTCTGCGGCCTGCCGGGCGAAATGAAGTTCAGCGTCAGGCCGCGATCCGTGCATCACCCAGCGAGAACACCCGCCTGGATGGTTCCGCGGTGTCCTGTCGGATCAGTTCGCGTTGTATTCGGGAGGTGAAAAAATGGACAGTGAGCTAACCGCAGCAGCCACGCTCCAGCTGCACCGGTGGACAACGCACCGAACCGAATGAACAGAACACGCAGCAGTCGCCTGGACGTGGATTCAGCAGGGTCTTGCACTGGCTGCACTCGTAAAAAAACTGGCAGGCATTCAGGGGCATGGTCTCCCGTTTGGCGCAACCGCAATGGGGGCAGGTCAGCACGGATTCGGGAATGACGGGGTTCATGGCGACATCCTGTGCAGCAAGAGAATCGCCCGACTGGATGTTCCCGGCCGCTCACACTTCGAGAACAATTTCATAGGCAGAGAATTTGCGCACATTGAATACCCCGCTATCCAGAATCAGGTACTGCCCCTTGATGCCCAGCAGCCGGCCCGATACTTCCGGCGTTTTATCGAGATTCAAGGCACTCACCCTGGTCGGGTATTCCCGTACCGGGTAGGCGATGGTGACGGATTCGGCGGATGCCAGCGGCCGGATCGCCTGAATCCCGAAGCGCGTCGTCAATTCGCTCAACTCGTCGGCACACAACTCGAATAGCCGATCGCGCGCGGCGCCGAGATCGGTCGGCTCGGGATCGCCTCTCAGCATGGCCCGCCAGTCGGTGGTGTCGCGCACATGGCGGCGCAGGGCGGCTTCCACGAAGCCCGCCTGCTGGCGGGTCTGCACCCGCGCGATGGGCAGCGCCTGGATCGCGCCCTGATCAATCCAGCGCGTGGGCAGCTGGCCGGCGCGGGTGATGCCCACTTTCACGCCGGACGAATTGGCGAGATACACGAAGTGCTCGGTCATGCAAAAGCTCTGCGCCCAGTCCGGCTCGCGGCAGGTGCCGGCGTCGAAGTGGCAGCGTGCGGGACTGAGGATGCACAGATCGCATTGCGCGAGCTTGCGAAAACAAGGGTAGCAGTAGCCTTCGCTGAAACTTTTTGTGGTGATACGGCCGCAGTGCGAGCAGTGAATGGTACCGCCGTGACGGATGCGCAGCGTCTCGCCCAGCAGCGCGTTGAGGGGTACCCGGGTGTCGTCCAGCGCCAGCCAGTAGTTGACCGGGGCGGCCAGCTCCGTGAGCATTTTATCGAGGTGTCCGCGGTAGATCGGCATGGCGGTCAGCGGCGGCGCGCGGTCAGTGCAGCCATTTCAGCGGCTGCGGCTCGGCGGCGGACACTTCGCCCGCGCCGCCGCAGTGGGCGTGGGGGCGCGCCGGGATGTGGCCGACCCGCTCCGCTTCCGGCAGATGGCGCTCGCCCCAGGCGATGACGGCTTGCAGACAGAGTTCGCGCTGGGTTGCGTCGAGCCGGTTGCCGTCGGGCCAGCGCCCGGTTGCCACCGCCTGTTTCAGCGTCTCGTAAACCGCGGGTGTGATGTGGGCGAGCAGGTGGTCGAGATCCATGGGGTTTTCCTCACTCGGTGGCGGACTGGGCGCGCGCCGAGAAACCGGCCAGACCGCCGAACAGGGCGCCGATGACGAGGCCGGTCACATGGGCACCGTTGGCGATGCTGCCCTGAAGGAACAGATCCACCACGCCCAGCAGACACACGAGCAGCCAGATGATCATCAACGGAAAAATTCCGGGCGCGAGACCCAGCAGCGGATGGGGTGCCAGTTTGTTGCGCACCCAGATGTACCCCAGCAATCCGTACACCA
>JBKHWK010000107.1:0-5897 GCA_046566625.1 Gammaproteobacteria bacterium | reverse complement strand
CCGAAACCTTCCACCGTTACGTCGAACAGGGGTGCCACCGCCTGGGGTGTCGAATCGCGGCCGGTAAAGCCGGTGCCACCGGTGATGAGCACTACCTGCACATCGTCGGATGCCGCCCAGACCGCGACCTGGGCGCGGATGCAGTAGAGATCGTCTTTCAGAATCTGTTTTTCCGCGAGCTGATGCCCGGCGCCGATGAGTTTCTCGATCAGCAACTGGCCCGAGGTGTCGGTGGCCTCGGTGCGGCTGTCGGAGACCGTGAGCACCGCGATCCGCAGCGGCACGAACTGGTCGGCATAGACTTTGGCCATGGTGATGTCCTCCTTCAGCCGCCGAGCATGGCGAGGTGGCGGGTGCCGCCGCTGAAACCGTCCTGGAGAAAATGGCTGACTTTCTTGTCGGCCAGGCGCGCGCGCAAAAATGCGATCAGCTCGTCGCGCTGGTCGTCGGCCTGCAACAGGTGGCGCAGATCGATACCGTCTTCGGAAAACAGGCACAGGTGCAGTTTGCCGGTGGCGCTCATCCGCAGCCGGTTGCAGGTGGCGCAGAAATCCTTGCTGTAGGGCATGATCAGGCCGATGCGGCCGCGGTAATCCGGGTGGTGAAATTCCTGCGCCGGGCCGGCGTCCTGGGCGCGGATGGTCTGGGTCCAGCCTTCGGTCAGCAGGCGGCGACGCAGATCCTCGCCCGCGACATGGTGGCGACGGAAAAAATCGCCGTTGTCGCCGGTCTGCATCAATTCGATGAAGCGCAACGTGATGGGTTTGTCCCGCAGCCAGGCCAGAAAACGGTCGATCTGGTTGTCGTTGCAACCGCGCAGCAGCACGGTGTTCACCTTGACCGTCGCAATGCCCAGTGCCAGCGCGCGGTCGAGACCGTCGAGCAGCTCCTGCAAACGCTCGTGGCCGGTGATGGCGTGAAACATCGCGGGATCCAGGCTGTCGATGCTGAGGTTGAGCGCATCGAGCCCGGCAGCGGCCCAGGCGTCGATGCGCTCGGGCAGCTTGTAGCCGTTGGTAGTGATTGCCAGGGTACGGATGCCGGGTGTCGCTTTCACCGCTTCGATGATCGCGGGCAGGTCGGCGCGTACCGAGGGCTCGCCGCCGGTGATGCGGATCTTGGTAGTGCCGGTGGCGGCAAAGGCGGCGGCGACCCGGCGCAGTTCATCCAGGCTCAAAAAGGCACGGTCGGGCTTGCCTTGGTACCCATCGGGCAGGCAGTAGGTGCAACGGAAGTTGCAAACGTCGGTGATCGACAGGCGCAAGTAATGAAACTCGCGCCCAAAACTGTCCTGTAACATGGCAAACACCTTTCCAGGAAGGGGAGGACGAACGGTTTCCCGCGCATCCCTCAGAACCCTTTTCGGGTTCTCGGCGCCGGATTCCTGTCCCCTGTTCTCACTGGTGAAGTGCGCGGTGGCGAACTGCACGTTGGTGAGGTGGACGGTGGGGAGTTAGAGCTTCGGCGCTCGGAGTTTGTCTGTGATCATCGCGGTGGCACACGACGACGTTTGAAGTGTAGCACGGTCGCCGCTTGGCAGAGCTTTGCTACACTCCGAGCCAGTTTCCCTCGCAGTACAGGACACCTCAGATGCCGCCATCCCCGGATAATCCCGTACCTCGGAGCTCTCCCGTCTGCGCCGCCGACGCAGGCAGCGACGCCTACATGAACCGGGTCGAACCGGCCGAACTGGTGGACTTTCTCAACCAATTGCTGGAAGCCGAGCGCGCCGGCACCCGGGTGGCGCGGGAGTCCCGCGACCAGTGCATCAGCGTGCCTGAGCGCCAGCTGCTGACGGACATTCATGGCGACGAAGCGCGCTGGTGCAAGATGCTCATCGAGGCCATCCCGCGCTGGGGCGGCGAACCCTCGCTCAAGGTGGGTGACTTCCATCAGCGCGCCATGGCCATCGCCGATCTGGACGAGCGACTGCGCTTTCTCAACCGCGGTCAGGGCTGGGTGGCCAAGCGCCTGGGCGAGATGATCCCGCGCGTGGCCGATGCGGCATTGCGCACCGAGCTGGTCGCGATGCGGGAAAATCACGACGCCAATATCGCCCGCGTAAACCGCTTCCTGGATACACGCTCCTAGCCACCGCGATGTTCGAGCGCCTGCGCCGCTGGCGCGAAAATCGCCGCCTGCAACGCCTGGCGGTTTCGGTCGAAGTCTGGGAATCCGCCATCGCGGACTGGCCGGTGGCGGCGCGCTATCGGGGCGAGGCGCGGACGCGGCTGCGTGACATGGCGTTGCGCTTTCTGCTGCGCAAGCGGTTCGTCGCCGCCGACGGGCTCGAGATCACCGACGCCATGCAGCTGCGGATCGCCACCATGGCCGCCGTGCCGGTGCTGGAACTGGGCCTGGAATGGTATGACGGCTGGGTAACCCTGATTATCTACACCGGGGCTTTCATTCCCGCCCACGACCGCGAGGATGAGTACGGCATCGTCCACACCGAGCGCGAACCCCTGACCGGCGAAACCTCGGAACACGGGGCGGTAATCCTCTCCTGGGAGGACGTCACCAGCGCGAGTGGCGAGGACGCCTACAACGTGGTGATCCACGAGATGGCCCACAAGCTCGACATGTGCAACGACGGGGGTCCCAATGGTGCGCCACCGCTGCATGCGGACATGGACCCGGTGGCCTGGACCCGAGCCTTCACCGCCGCCTGGGAAGACCTCGAAAACCGCGCCGACGCCGATGGCGACGACGAGATACCCATCGATCCCTATGCCCTGCAGGACGCGGGTGAATTCTTCGCGGTGACCAGCGAGTGTTTTTTTGAAGCCCCGGCGCGACTGGCGGAATACTGGCCCGAGCTGTATCGGCAACTGGCTTCCTTCTACCGGCAGGATCCCCTGGCGCAGTAGCCGATGGGCCGCTGACACAGTTCTTGATTCGGTTGCTGATAATCTGGCACCACATCACTGATCGGCTCGGGAGGAAAATCAGCGTGGAGGCAATCGCAGCACTGCACAATCGGGCATCCCAGTCGGCGCTGGTCGAACCTGCGCCGACCAGTGCCGTTCTCGACAACATCAAGCGCGCCGCTTTGCGCGCGGCCGATCACGCCATGCTGCGGCCGTGGCGCTTTCTGGTCATCGAACGCGAGGGCCGGCATCGTCTGGGTGAGCTGTTCGTGCGCTCGCGCGAGGCCACCGAGGTCGAGCTGTCGGCGCGTGAGCGCGAGCGCACCCTGGGCCGACCGCTGCGGGCGCCCATGGTCATCGTCGCCATTGCGGCCTGCCGCGCCAACACCAAGATTCCCGAGGTCGAGCAACTGCTGTCAGCCGGCGCCGCCATGCAGAACATGCTCAATGCCGCCTATGCCGAGGGCGTGGGCGCGATCTGGCGCACCGGCGATTTCGCCTACGACCCGGTGGTGAAAGCCGGGCTGGGCGTGGGCGATGGCGAACACATCATTGGTTTTCTGTACTTGGGCACGGTCGGTGAACCGCGCCCGCCGCAGATACCGACCGATCCGGCGCAGTTCTTTGTGTCCTGGGGGAATGACCGCTAGCAAACCCGGTCGCACGGCGCTGGTCCGCAAGGAGACAGCTTTGCGACAAGCGGTCAGTCTCTCTGTCATCCCCTGGAAACCCGTATTCAACAACCATTACGGAGTGGAAAATGAGCCAGACCAACCGGGCGGTGCCCATGCTGGAGGGCGTTCGCGTTCTCGACTTTACCCAATATGTCGCCGGACCGACGGTCACGCGGCTGATGGCGGAACTTGGCGCGGATATCATCAAAGTGGAACAGGCGCCCGGGGGCGATCCCTCGCGCACCATTCCGGTGATTAAAAATCGTCGCAGTGCCTATTACATTCAGCACAATCGCGGCAAGAAGAGCCTGTGCGTGGATTTTTCCAAACCGGACACCACGGCACTGCTGCACGACCTGGTGAAGACCGTCGACATCGTGGTCGAGAACTATGGTCCCGGTGTGATGGCCAGACGCCAGCTCGACTATGAAGCGCTGAGCAAGATCAATCCGAAGCTGATCATGCTGTCGATCTCGGCGTTCGGGCGCACCGGACCCCTGGCGGACAAGGTAGGATTCGACCTGATTGCCCAGGCGTTTTCCGGCCTGATGCACATGACCGGCGAACCGGACGGGCCGCCGCAGTTCGTCAGCATGGCCATTGCCGACGTCAACGCCGGAGTGCATGGTTTTGCCGCCTTGGGCTATGCGCTGTTTCACCGCGAACGCACCGGCCGCGGCCAGTACATCGATATTTCGATGATCGACGCCCTGTATCACATGCACGAGGCCAACGTGGAACTCTGCGCCAACGCCAAAACCGAGTTTCATCCCATCCGCTGCGGCGCGCATCACCAGGGCTTGGCACCCTACGGTGTTTTCAAGGGAGCTGAAGGCTGGATTGCCATCCTCGCCGGCGATTTGCAGTGGCCGGGGCTGCCGCGTGCGATGGGCCAGGCAGAACTCATCGACGATCCGCGGTTTGCCGACATGCGCAGTCGCGCCCGGCATTCCCGCGAGCTGGTGGCGCTGGTGGAAGCCTGGATGGCAACCCAGGACAGCGATCAGGCCATTCTGGATGCGCTGGGCGAACAGCGTGTACCCTGCGCGCCAGTGCTGTCGGTCGCCGATACCATCAAGCATCCGTACTTCATTGCGCGAGAAATGGTGCGCAGGGTCCCGGACGCGGTCATTACGGAGGGCGTCACCATTGCCGGTTTTCCGATCAAGTTTTCGGAGCTGCCGGAATTGCCGGAGCTGTGGACCTCCGCCCAGGGCCAGGACAACGCTGAGGTGCTGAAAAGCGCGCTCGGCTATTCCGATGCTCAGGTGCAGGAGCTCGTAGAGCGAGGAGTTATCGTTGCCCGATCGTCGTAATCGTCCCGGTCCGACTTCGACGATGGCGTCGGGAGAATTGTGTTTCCATCTGGCCAGCGGCCCGGGAAGTTAAATGAGGGTCGCAGCGACCATCGATTTTGACCGCCTCGGCCGCCTGGCGCTCTGGGTGGCCGGTGTTGCGCTGTTTGTCGCCGCGCTGGCCGCGATCCATGCCGGCGTTCCGCTCGCGGCGGCCGCTGGCGCCGGCTTCGGCCTGTTACTGATCGGTCGCGCCGGCGGTGCCACCGATGGCGTGTTCCTGGCGCTGCGCCATGGGGTGGTGGCCGCGTTGTTCGCGCTCGCCGCGACTCCGGAACTGCCGCTCTGGCAGACGCCCCGGGAGTGGATCGATCTGCTGCGGTTCACTCCACTGGGTGCCACGCTGGCCTTCGCGGTCTATGGCCTGGTGGCCGGGCTGTTGCCGGTACGGCAGCGCCGGCCGCTGCCCGCGGCCACGTCGCTGGTGCTGCTGATAGCCCCCTTCGCGCTGGTCAATGGCCTGTTTCTGCTGGCGTCGCGCGACCTGCTGGAATTACCGGGTGTCTGGCTGGGCCTGGATCTGCCCCCGGCGCTGCGGTCGCTGCCCGGCTGCTGGCTGGTGCTGGGCCTGTTCGGCGAGCTCGCCGTGCAGGGTCTGGGCGTTGCCGTGGATCAGCGCTGGACCCACAACTGGCGGCTGCGTGCGCTGCTGTGGAGCAGTGCGCTGTGGGCGGTGCTGACACCCCATATCGCCGATCTCGGCAGCGGCGGGCTGGCGGGCGCGCTGCCGGCGTGGCTGCAACTGCCCCTAGGGGTGGCGACCGCGGCGCTCGCGCAAGCCGGCCTGTGGGGTCAGACTTTTCTCATCACCGGCGCGCTGCTGGATGCCCTCAAGGGCCGGCGGCCGACCTGGCAGGCTGCCGCCGATCACTGGCGCAGCGGCGCCGGCAAGGGCGCGGTGTACAGCGTCTGGTTCATGATCCTGGTGTATGGCGCGGCACTGTCCGGGCGCGGCGCGGTAGCGGCCTGGATCACCGCGCAGCCGTTGGTGTTCGGGA
>JBKHWK010000106.1:0-5995 GCA_046566625.1 Gammaproteobacteria bacterium | reverse complement strand
GGGTGAGCGCACAGGCGGACACCGGGACAGCGACCACAAGAAGGCGGGCTCCATCACGGGCCAAGGCGACGATCTGCCGTGCAGAGCGTGCATGGGGCACCGCCAGCGCCACACCGGTGACGGCGCCGTTGCTGAATAGGTGCTCGCCCCGGGCAATGGTCAGCGGTCCTTCCGGTACTTCCAGCCCCGCCTGGGCCAGTAGCCAACCTGCCAGCAGGGTCTCCGCCAGCGGCACCGGCAGCGCCGCGGCACCGGCTGCCTTGATGACGGCAAAGCCGTCCAGCATGTCGGCTCCTGCGCCGCCGCATTCCTCCGGCACCCAGGTGAGGTGCAAGCCAGATGCTTCGATGGCCTGCCACAGCGCGTCTGGCCACTCGCCCTTCTCGGCGGCGTTGATGGTCTCGGAGGTACTCAAATCGGCAAACAGGCGCGTCGCCGTGTCGAGAATGACCGTATCGAGAGTATGGCTGTCGGTTTCGCTCATGGATCGCTTCCGTGGGTTGTCGGGGCAATGATGCGGAGGATGTGGGAGGCGGCTAGCGCAATCCCAGTTGGCGAACGATCATGCCCTTCAGCACCTCGTTGGTGCCGCCACGCAGCGTCGAGGACGGCACCCGCAGGATGGCCTCGCGCATCAGCCGCGGCAGTACTCCGCTGGAACTCAACAGCACTGCTTCGGGCAGCACCACCCGCAACTGCTCGATCAGCTCGCGCTCGAAGCGGGTGGCCATGTCCTTGACCAGGGCGGCTTCGGTTTCCGGCGATTTGCCTTCCTGCAGCAGGCCTGCAATCCCCAGCGACATGCGCCGCATCGTCTTGATGCGGGCTACCAGATGACCGAGCACCTCGCGGGTGCGGTCGTCGGGGTTGGTGGCCAGCACCTGCATCGCCTCGCGCAGTGCGATAAAGCTGCTCAGGAAGCGCTCGGGACCGGAGCGTTCGAGGGCGAGCTCGCCGACTACCAGGCTCCAGCCGTGGCCTTCCTTGCCCAGCAGATGAGACTCGGGCACGAACACGTCTTCGAACAGGGTCTCGTTGAAGTGAACCTGACCGCCGATGTCCTCGATGCCGCGGACCGTCACGCCCGGCGCTTTCAGATCGATGATGAGCTGCGAGAGCCCCTTGTGGCGCTCCTTCTCATCCGCCGGCGCGGTGCGCACCAGGGAAATCATGTAGTCGCAGCCTTCGCCGTGGGCGCCGGTGGACCAGACCTTGCGGCCGTTGACCTTCCAGCCGCCCTCGACCCGGTCCGCGCGGGCGCGCACCGAGGCGAGATCGGAGCCGGTATTGGGCTCGCTCATGCCGATGGCACAGAACGTCTGGCCCGCCGCCATGCGCGGCAGTGCACGGTCTTTCACTTCATCGCTGGCGTGGCGCAGCATCTGGGTGCCGCTCTGGCGATCGGCGATCCAGTGCGCCATCACCGGCGCGCCGGCGGCGAGCATTTCCTCGGTCACCACATAGCGTTCGAGAAAGCTGCGCTCATGGCCGCCGTACTGCTTGGGCCAGGTCATCCCGAGCCAGCCGCGCTGACCGAGCTTGCGGCTGAACTCGGCGGAAAATCCGGACGCCCAGCAGTCGGCCATGGGGACATAGCCGCCGCTGGCGCGTTCGGCAGCGAGGAACTCCCGCACCTCCTGCCGCAGCGCGCGCGCGGCAGCTGGCATGGTGACGCGGGGAAAACGAAACCGACTGCTGGACATGTGCCCCGCTCCTCTCTGTTACAACAAGCAAAACATCTGGTTTGGCGTGCGGGTGCGCCTCAACCACCGATCAGAATGGCCTTTTCTTCGGTGTACTCGACCAGGCCGCTGGCGCCCCACTCGCGGCCGTTGCCGGATTTCTTGTAGCCGCCGAAGGGCGCGGCAAAGCTGAACGCAGGACCATTCACCTTGACCTGGCCAGCACGCAATTGGCGCGCGATACGCATCTGGGTCTCACGATCCTCCGCCCACACGCCGCTGGACAGGCCGAATTCGGTGTCGTTGGCGATGGCGATGGCTTCTTCTTCGGTACGGTATTTCAGGAAGCAGAGCACCGGCCCGAAAATTTCTTCCTGGGCGATGGCCATGTCGTTGGTGACATCGGCAAATACCGTGGGCTTCACATAGGCGCCACGCGTCAGCCCTTCGGGCCGCTCGGTACCGCCCGCTACCAGGCGCGCGCCTTCGGCGATGCCTTTCTCGATGTAGCGCACGACGCTGTCGCGGGCGCGCATCGAGCTCAAGGGACCGAGGAAAGAACCCTTGTCGGTGGGATCGCCGACTTTCAGCGAATCGGCCACGGTTTTTGCGACTTCGACGGCTTCGTCGTACTGGGACTCATGCACCAGTATGCGACTCAGCTGGACACACATCTGTCCGGAATTGAACATCGAATCCTTGATCACATACTTGATGGCCTTGGTCACGTTGGCACCGGGCGCCACCACGAAGGGCGATTTGCCGCCCAGCTCCTGACACACCCGTTTCACGCCGCCGGCTGCGGCCTTGGCGATCTGCACGCCGACTTCGGTCGAGCCCGTGAAGGACACCATGTCGACTTCGGGATGGGTGGACAGGGCATCGCCCATCACCGAACCCTTGCCCGTGACAAGATTGAATACCCCGGCCGGCAGTCCAACCTCTTCGCAGGCCTGGGCGAAAATGAAACACGACAGCGGGGTTTGTTCACTGGGCTTGAGCACCGAGGTGCAGCCCGCGGCAAGTGCTGGACCGACCTTGGCGATCACCTGGAACAGCGGGAAATTCCAGGGTGTGATGAAGGCGCAGACGCCGACCGGTTCGCGCACCACCAGATAGCCCTCCTCCTGGCGCTCTTCTTCCATGGTGTGCGCCAGATTGCCGAAGATCGACAGGCCCTGAATGGGGCCGTTCACCTGGATGCCCTTGGCGAAATGCACCGGGATGCCCATTTCCTGGGAAATGAGACTGGCGAGTTCGTCGGCGCGCTCGGTCAGTTTGGCGCAGATCGCATCGATATAACCCTTGCGTTCCGCGGCGGAAGTGCGCGACCAGGAATGAAACGCGCGCCGCGCCGCCGCCACGGCTTGATCAACGTCCTGCGGATGCGATGCCGGCACCCGCGCAAAGGCTTCTTCCGTGGCGGGATTGACGAGCGTGCTGAATTCACCGCTGCTCGCGGATACCCACTTACCGTCGATAAAAATCTTGTTGTACTCGATCATCTTGTTATCCCCCTTCAAAAATTGAGCGCCGGCAACGAGTTCATTGCCGGCCCCATTGTGCGACAGACGTCAGTCTGCCCGGATTCGCTTCAGGCAAGCCCGAGTTTCGGCCGCATCCAGGCAGCGATCTTGGCGACGGCGTCATCGGCCTCCGGCGCATTGCCTGCCATGAACTGGAATACATGCTGCATTTCCGGAAACACCTGAAGCTGCACATCCACGCCGGCCGCTTTGGCTTTGTCGACGAACCGCTCGCTGTCGGAGAGCAGGCCTTCGTAGGCGCCGACCTGTACCAGCGTGGGTGGAAAGCCCTTGAGGTCGGCATACAGCGGGTTGGCGAAGGGATCGGTCGGCGAGCCCTTCTCGCCCAGGAACGCGGCACTCATCCCTTCCAATACGCCGGGCGCCACCAGCAGATCCTTGTCGGCATTGCTCTTCAGGCTCTCGCCCTTGCCTTCCATGTCGTACCAGGGCGAGATGGGCGCACAGGCGGCCGGCAGCGGATGGCCCTTGTGACGGGCGTAGAGAATCATGCTGGTGCAGAGATTGCCGCCGGCGGAATCCCCCGTGGTGCCGATATGCTCGGGCTTGAAGCCCAGCTCCAGCAGCTTGGCGTACACCGCCACCGCCTGTTCGACGATACCCGGATGCGGGTTTTCGGGCGCCCGAGTGTAGTCGAGCGTGAAGGTAGGACAGCCCATCGCCTTGGCCAGATGGCCGTACAGTTTGCGGTGACTCTTGCTGGAACCCACCACGAAACCGCCGCCGTGGCAGCAGATTACCGCGCGGCTCTTGTCGGAGTCCGGCGGAGTCGCCCAGATGCCCGGCACACCGGCAATGGTCGCCTCGCGGAATTCCACACCCTGGGGTTCGGATGACAGATCGCCCCAGCCATCGAAGAGTTCGCGCAGCTGATCGAGGGGCATGTCGCCGCCCAGGGTCAGTTTGCTCTGCCATTCCCGGTACAGATTGTCGATCAATTGCGCCTGCTTACTGGCCATCGGGCTTACCTCGTTTTTGGTTAGCTATTGAAAATCCGGATGCGCCGGTGGTGCGGCGGGTTCGGGGCATCATAGAAGCCCCCCCGCTACCCGGCAACAGGGACAGGCAATCGCGCTACGCAGCAGGGCCGGCCACAATGCCGGCGTCGTGGAGCCGGCCTATCTCCGCGCCAGACAAACCCAGGTCATCCGCCAGAATCTGGTCGGTGTGCTCACCGAGGCGCGGCGCGGGCGCAACCGGGGCGCGCGCAAACTGCGCGAAATTGAGCGGATTGCCCGGCGCCAGATAGCGGCCGATGCCGGGTTGCTCGATCTCGTTGAACAGGGGATTGGCTGGCGAACACTCGGGGTCGGAGCTGACCAGCTCGCCCACGGTCTGGTACTTGCCCCAGCAGACGCCGTGCGCGTCGAGCTGCGCGCAGACCTCCTTGAAAGCATGTGCCGCGAACCAGGGCGCGAGAATATCGGTGATCGCTTCGCGGGCGCGAAAACGGTTGCCCTCGGCACGCAGATCGAGACCCAGACGCGCGCCCAGCTGGTCGAGTGCGTCATTCAGTCCGGTGGCCTTGCGGATCGCGCTCCATTGGTTGCCGGTGAGGCCCACGATCATCACGCGGCGACCGTCAGCGGTGACGAAATCCTTGCCGTAAGCGCCATAGAGGTAGTTGCCGCAGGCGTCGCGCTCGCCATTGATCTGCGCCTCGGCGATAAAGCCGAGATGACCCAGGGTCGCGAGCGCCACATCGGCGAGGGCGAGCTGGACGAACTGGCCGGCGCCGGTCTTGCGGCGATGGCGTTCGGCGGCGAGCAGCCCGAGTGCGAGCGTCTGGCCGGTAATGACATCCCAGGCGGCCAGCACATGATTGACCGGTTCATCGCCGGTGCCGGTGAGGTAGGGAAAACCCACTTCGCAGTTGACGGTGTAATCCACCGCACTGCCGCCGTGGCGGTCGCCGGTGAGATTCACATAGATCAGGTCGTCGCGCTGGCGCTTGAGGCTTTCGTAGGACAGCCAGCCGCGCGCCGGAAAATTGCTGAGGAACAGGCCCGCATCCTCGCCGGGTGCACCGATCAGCCGGGCCAGAATCTCCTGGCCTTCAGGCTTGCGGAAGTCCACGGCGATGGAGCGTTTGCCCTTGTTGAGCCCGGCCCAGAACAGGCTGTTGTCGTGCTGATCCACCGGCCAGCGGCGGTAGTCGAGACCGCCACCGATCAGGTCGAAGCGGATCACGTCCGCCCCCAGTTGCGCGAGCGTCATGGCCCCCGAAGGAGCGGCGACAAAGGCCGCGCCCTCGATCACCCGCAGCCCTGAAAGAATCTGCTCCACAGCCGCCACCGCTCAGCCCACGTCCGCGAAGCCGTTGTCGATCACCACCAGGTCGCGCTCGACCACTCGGCAGCGAAACGCCACGCCACTGCGTAGTCGCCACACTTCGGTGCGGATGGTCTCGCCCGGATACACCGGCGCGGAAAACCGCGCCTTGATGCGCCGAAACCGCGTGACATCGTAATCGCAGCAGGTTTTCAGCAAGGCGTGCCCGGCGACTCCGAAGGTGCAGAGCCCGTGCAGGATGGGCCGCTCGAAACCGCCCTGACGCGCGACCGCCGGATCGGCGTGGAGCGGGTTGTAATCTCCGGACAGGCGATAGATCAGCGCCGCCTGAGGCAGTGTCGGCAGATCGCAGCTGAAGTCGGGCGCACTGGGCGGAATTTCCTGGGACGCCGGTGTCGGCGCCGTGCTGCCGCCAAAACCGCCGTGACCGCGCGCCATGGTGTTCTGGGTCAATGTGCACAGCGGCTCGCCGGT
>JBKHWK010000105.1:5839-6082 GCA_046566625.1 Gammaproteobacteria bacterium | reverse complement strand
TGAAGCGCTGCTGGTAATGGGCGAGCAGTTCCGGGTGGCTCAGCCAGAGCTCGTGGGCGCGCAGCAAGAGCTCGCCGAAGTCCACCACGCCGCCGCGGGCGCAGGCGGCCTCGTAGTCGCGGTAGACCCCGAGCATGGCCGCGACGAAGGGATCGCTGGTCTCCTGGATGTGCTGGGGCCGCAGGCCCTCGTCTTTCTGGGCGTTGATGTACCACTGCGCCTGGCGCGGCGGCCAGCGTTCCG
>JBKHWK010000105.1:0-5829 GCA_046566625.1 Gammaproteobacteria bacterium | reverse complement strand
TGGTCGTCGGCGTCGAGGATCTGGAAATTCTCCGTGAGCCCGGCATCGCGCCAGTGGGTCTTCAGCAGGCGGTGGGCCAGGCCGTGGAAAGTGCCGACCCACATCCCTTGCGCCACCATGCCGAGGAGATCGGCCAGGCGCTCGCGCATCTCCCGCGCCGCCTTGTTGGTGAAGGTGACGGCCAGTATGCCCTGGGGCGACACGCCGGCCCCGCGCACCAGCCAGGCGATGCGGTGCACCAGCACCCGGGTCTTGCCGCTGCCGGCGCCGGCCAGCACGATCAGGTGCCCGGTGTCGTGGGCGACCGCCGCGCGCTGGGCGTCGTTGAGGGGATCGAGAATGGGGGACAGGTTCATGGCGGGATTCTAACAAAGGCCACCCCCGATTAATGGTTTTGCCGGCACCCCAAGCACAAAGAACCAGACGACCCGTGCCGACACGCAGCGGGGACTGCGCACGCAACCGGCCGTATGTCCGGGATTCATGGGCTTGAATACCGGGTTCTTTGCCCGCCATGGCGATGCTGTCCGACGAATCGCCAGCGCGCGGATTCCGGCCACCCGCAGGATCGCGCTGGCAGCTTGTTGAAAAACGTCGCGCAGCAGTTTTTCAACAAGCTGCTGGCACTGCCAGGCACCAGCCGGGAATCAACTACAATCGCGCCAGTCCTCGACGGAGTGGCCGGTGAAGCCCGCCGAATTGACCCGAACCATCAACGACGCCCTGCCGAGGCTGCGCAAGTCGGAGCGCAAAGTCGCGGACTTTGTGCTCGGCGATCCGGGCCAGGTGGTGCGCATGCGCATCGTCGATCTGGCGCGCCACGCCGGGGTCAGCGAGCCGACGGTGGTGCGTTTTTGTCGCGCCGTCGGCTGCGGCGGCTTTCAGGATTTCAAGCTCGCCCTGGCCCAGCAACTGGCGGCCAGCCCCGGTTTCGGCCAGATTGCCGTCACCGATACCGACTCGGTGCGCGAGTACACCGACAAGGTGTTCGATACCACGGTGGACAACCTGCTCAAGGTCCGCGACAGCCTGGACCCGCAAATGCTGGAGCGCGCCATCCGCGCGCTGTGCGCGGCGCGGCGGGTAGAGTTCTACGGCTTCGGCGCCTCGGCACCGGTGGCCTTCGACGCCCAGCACCGATTTTTCCGCCTGCGCCTGGCCACCGCGGCCTATGCCGATCCCCATCTACAGAACATGTCGGCCACCTCGCTGGAGCCCGGCGACGTGGTGGTCGCCCTGTCCCAGTCCGGGCGCACCCGGGCACTGCTCGATTCGATCAAGCAGGTGAAGAAACACGGCGCCATCGTGATCGGTCTCGCCCCCAGTAAAACGCCGGTGACCGCAGCGGCCAGTATTCCCATCACCATCGACGTCACCGAGGACTTCCAGCTCTATACGCCGCTGTCGTCCCGGATCGCCCATCTAGTGGTCATCGACGTGCTGGCCATCGGGGTCGCCCAGCGCAAGGGCCCCGAGCTTGAAGATCACCTGCTGCGCCTGCAGGAAGGACTGCGCAGCCTGCGCACCAGCTGAGCGACGCTCTTGTTTAGTCCGGCGCTCCTGGCCTAGGCTCCGAACGAACCGCCACCCGAGGAGAACCCCATGATCAGCAAAGAACTCACACCCCGGCTGCACGTCACGAGCCAGATCACCGTCGCCGACGTGAAACAGGCCGCCGCAGAGGGCTTCACGGCGATCATCAACAATCGCCCCGATGGCGAAGAGTCCGGCCAGCCCCCGGCTGCCGAAATCGAGGCCGCCGCCAAAGCCGCCGGACTCGCCTATATCCACCAGCCGGTGGTCGGCAGCAACATCACGGATGCGGACGTCGCCACCTTTGGCCGCCTGATCGAAGCGACGCCCGGCAAGCTGCTCGCCCACTGCCGTAGCGGTACCCGTTGCACCATGCTCTGGGTGTTGTCGCAGGCGGGGACCCACACACCCGACGAGCTGTTGGCCGCCGCGCGCCGCGCGGGCTATGATCTTGAACCGCTGCGTTCCAGGCTGGAGCGCTAGCGGCGGCGCGGCCCGCAGCAGTTGCCGCACCCGTGGCATTTCACCCCTATCCTCTCTAAACAGCGAGAACACCTCATGAGTATGTTGCAAGAGTTCAAGGAATTCGCGGTCAAGGGCAATGCCGTCGATATGGCCGTCGGCATCATCGTTGGCGCTGCGTTTGGAAAAATCGTGTCCTCTGTCGTGGGCGACATGGTCATGCCACCCATCGGAATGCTGCTCGGCGGGGTCGACTTTACCGCCCTGGCCATAACCCTGAGTCCCGCCACGGCCGACGCCCCGGCAGTCGTCATCGGCTACGGCAAATTCATCCAGACCCTGGTGGATTTCGTCTTCGTGGCGTTTGCCATTTTTATGTTGGTAAAGGGCATCAATTCGCTCAAACGCTCGAAAGCCGAGGCCCCCGCCGAGCCGCCCGCGCCCTCCACCGAGCAAGTACTGCTCACGGAAATACGGGATCTGCTGAAACAGCCGCGCTAGCAGCTTGTTGAAAAACGTCGCGAGGCGGCCAGATGCGAGGCACACGGCGCGCAGCGACCGAGACATATCAACTAGATAGGCGAGGGAGCGAGCACCGCGCAACGAAGCAGATGGCTGCCGCAGCAGCTTTTCAACAAACTGCTAAATCGCCAGGCTGTCCACTCTGGTGACGCTGGCTACCGCCACCGCGGCACCAGCGCCACCAGACCCTGCAGAAACTCCGGCGTGCGCGCAAACAACCACATCGCCATGCCGGCATTGAACAGCGCCAACACCAGGAAAAAGCGCGGGATGCCAAGTCCCGCCATGCCCAATAGCAGTATGCCGAGACCGCTGGCCAGGACCATGAACAGCGAATTCAGAATGTTGTTGAAGGCGATCACCCGGGCGCGGCGGTCGGGCTCCGTGTGCGCCTGCACATAGGCGTAGAGCGGCACAACATAGAGCCCCCCGCACAAACCGAGCAACAGGATATCGGCCAACACGCGCAGCATCGGCAAGTGCGCAGCCAGCGCCAACGGACCCAGGTGCTGCGGCCCGGCTGCGGCCAGCACGGCGGCGTGGGACAAATCCAGACCAAAGAGACTCAGGCCAATGGCGCCCAGAGGGACCAGGCCGACCTCGATCCGCGGGCCGTTCAGCCGGGCGCAGAGCAGGGCACCCGCCGCGACGCCCACCACGAAGGCCGACAACAGCAGGGCGATCACCGGCGGCGTGCCACCGAGTATCGATATCGCGAAATGAGGCATCTGGGTGAGGTAGCTCGCACCCAGCGCCCAGAACCAGGAAATGCCGAGGATGGCCGAGAAAACCGTCCGCTGCGGCGCGATCTCCCGATAAAGCGCCACCAGTTGCCGGAACGGATTCCAGTCCAGATGCAGTCCGGGCGCCGCCGCCGGCGCGGCGGGAATCGCGCGACTGGCGAACCAGCCCAGCAACGCAACCAGTATGATCGCGGCCCCGATGCCCGCCGCGGGGTCGGGACGCCCGGCAAGCAGGGTGCCGCCGATGGTCCCCAGCAGGATGGCGACAAAAGTGCCCATGCCGACCTGGGCGTTGCCCGCCACCAATTCCTCGGCCTTGAGCTGCTGGGGAATGATCGCGTACTTGAGCGGCCCGAAGAATGCCGAGTGCGTGCCCATGGCAAACAGCAGCGCCAACAGTGCCCCCCACGCCTGCACCTGAAACGCGAGCGCGGCCAGTACCATGATCGCGATCTCCGCCAGCTTGATCCAGCGAATCATCCGCGCCTTTTCGTACTTGTCGGCGAGCTGGCCGGCGAGCGGGGAAAACAGAAAGAACGGCAGGATGAACAATCCCGCGGCCAGATTGACCAGCGTATCCACCCGTTCGCTGGCGACAGCGCCGCCCACCAACAGCACCAGCAGCGCGTTCTTGAACAGGTTGTCGTTACAGGCGCCGCCGAACTGCGTCAGAAAAAACGGTAGAAAGCGACGTTGCCGCAGCAAGGTGAACTGACTGTGGCGCGGGTACTCCGGGAGACTCGCTGCTTCTTTTTGCGTCATCTAACAGCTCGTTGAAAAACGTCGCGAGAGGGCCAGATGCGAGGCGCGCGGCGACCGAGACATATCAAATAGATAGGCGAGGGAGCGAGCACCGCGCAACGAAGCAGATGGCTGCCGCAGCAGTTTTTCAACAAGCTGCTAGACCGCCACTGCTGCGCGGCATGCACTGGGAGAGCCAAGACCCGTGCTTGCGTGAATTCAGCGGCCACGGCGACGCAGCGGCGCGCCGCCTCATTCATCGCTGTAGCGCGGCGCGCGCTTCTCCAGAAACGCCGCCGCGCCTTCCTCCAGAAAGGGACCGAGGCACATCACCTGACCGCGATCCTCCAGCGCGATCACGGCCTCCAGGCTGCCGGCATCCTGAGACAGATTGAGCCCTTCCTTGGTCAGGCGCAGACCCAGCGGCGACATGGCCGTCATCTCGGCGGCCAGTGTTCGCCCGGCGTCCTCCAGAGCGTCCGCCGCCATCACGTCCGATACCAGGCCGATCCGCAACGCGCGCTCGGCATTGACGAAGCGACCGGTCATCATCATTTCCGCCGCGTTGGTGGCGCCCACCGCGCGGGGCAGGAAATAACTGATGCCGACATCGCAGCCGGTGAGGCCGATTTTGGCCATTGCCACATTGAAGCGCGCATTGTCGGCGGCGTAGCGCACGTCGGCGGCCAGCGTGAATGCGATGCCGGCGCCGGTGGCCGCTCCCTGCACCAGGGCGACGATGGGCTGCGGGCAGCGGCGCATGCGCAGGATGATCTCCGCCACCCGGCGTTGGCCACGCGCGCCCCCCGCAACGCTGGTGGTGAAGTCGCCGGCTTCGTTCAGGTCCAGACCGGCACAGAAGTGTTTGCCAGCGCCGCGCAATACCACGACCCGCACAGCGTGGTTGAAATACAGGCCGCCGAAGTAATCGAGCAGTTCGTCCATCATCGCCCGGTTGAGCGCATTGAACTGTGCCGGCCGGTTCAGTGTCAGCCAGTCGACGCCGTCGCGGTGTTCGACGGTCAGGGTTGCGTAGGATTGCCGGGCAGCGCTCATGGCTCATTCTCCTCGGGTGGTGTGATCGACCGGGAGAATATCAGGAATGCCGGGCGCTCCGGTTCTGTGCCCCATCGCGGTTACAATCGCCCGCCGGGCTGGGAGCTTGTTCATGTCGCGCTTGTTTACGCCACACCGCATTCCGGTCCTGCTGGCATTCGCGTACCTGTGCTGTGGGGTGTTGCCCGCCAAGGCCGCCGACCCCGGCCCCTGGACGCTCGGCGTGCACTTCGAAAACGACCTGTTCGACGAGACCGACCAGAATTACACCAACGGCATCCGCTTGTCCTGGACCTCCCCAGACACCACGTCCTACCAGAACGATCCGGCGTTCCCCGCCTGGCTGCGCACCGCCAACCGGTACCTGCGCGCGCTGCACAGCAACGACCCAGATCTCGAACACAATCTGGTGGTCAGCCTAGGACAGTTGATGTTTACCCCCGACGACACTGATGCGTCGGCACCGCTGCCGGATCAACGCCCCTACGCCGGCTATCTCTACGGCGGCATTGCCTATCACACCCGCAGCGACCGGCGGCTGGATGTGATGGAGCTCGATCTCGGCATCGTGGGTCCGTCGGCGTTGGCTCACGAAGCGCAGGACTTCATCCACGATGTGCGCGGCTTCGACAAATACAACGGCTGGGACAACCAGTTGCACGACGAGCCGGCCGTGCGACTGCTCTACGAACAGAAACGCCGGCTGTTGGAGACCCGATGGCAGGGCAGTTTCGGTCAGGACTTCATCGCCCATGCCGGCGCCAGTCTGGGC
>JBKHWK010000104.1:0-6113 GCA_046566625.1 Gammaproteobacteria bacterium | reverse complement strand
CTCGATAATGCCGAACTGATTGTATCTCTAAGCTACATAGCGCTCACGTACCTACTCTGGCGTTATTGGCTGTATGCGAAACTTGAGCACGCTCGGTTCCGCGGACTCGTTGACCAAACAATTAGAGAGTCTAAGAGGTATCAGGAACTCGTAAACCCTCTCATAACGCAGTTCAAGGACAAATCAGGCGTGGCAGCCGCCGAAGGATGGCAGGAAGCTATCGATCATGAAGAGAAAAAAGAGCTTGTACCAATACCGGTCGAGGTTTCCCTTCATCAGACAATGTTTACTCGCGAATTTGTAATTCGGGTAGCGAACCCTAAAGGAGACTTTAACCCTGACCATGAGCTTCACCGAATTCCTCTACACCGTTACGAAGCCATACGAGCAAAGGCGTGGGTTACGGTTGTGGCCGCTGACAAGACGTTCTCGGATTTATTCGTTCCTTACTTTCTTGCCTTTGTTGCTGCGGGCGCACTTTGTCTTCGGGTTATTAATGCATAACAAGCCCATCAACGCGGACAGTAAAAAGCAGCGCGCCGTTGTCGCGCCGCTTTTTACTGCCGGTTATGGGCAACGTTATACGTCTTGAGAGGGCACATGCTGATTCGAGCCGAAGAACAAACGGACTGGGCTGCTGTCCATGCTCTGAATGTATCCGCGTTCGAGACACCAGCCGAAGCCGATCTTGTTGACGCTCTACGCGAGCAAGCGCAGCCACTCGTCTCACTTGTCGCAGAGGACAACGGCGCAATCGTGGGGCACATCATGTTTTCGCCCGTCTCGCTCTCCGGTCAGCCCTCGCTACGGATCATGGGTCTCGCGCCCATGGCCGTTGCTCCGGAGCATCAGCGTAAAGGCATCGGGTCTGCCCTTGTACGCGCGGGCCTTGAGCAGTGCAAGCAACTTGATTTTGGTGGCGTCGTTGTCTTGGGCCATTCTGCCTACTACCCTCGTTTCGGGTTTTCGTCTTCTGTGCGCTTTGGCATCACCTGCGAATATGAAGTGCCAGAAGAAGTGTTCATGGTTGTGGAGCTTCAAGCCGGCTTTTTGCGCGCTGCGTCCGGCAAGATCAAGTACCATGCTGCGTTCAGCAACGTATAACCTGGGCGTTAGACCGCATGACACTTCCCGGCTCGCCCCTAAAAACCGATCCAGCGCTGATTGAACACCTAGACGCTTCGCTCCAAGTAATCGGGCTCAACACAGGCGCTCACTACTCAGGGCTCCTGCATACGTATCGTCCGATTGCCTCTGAACTAAGAAAACTTGTCTGTGACTATCAGCAAGGCAAGGACATCTCACTTTTCCCTAGATGCTTCCCAGGTATGACGCTTCATCCACTTGTCGGCTCTCCCGACATGATTGATGAGCACACCACGCTCTATATCCCATGCAGCATGTACTTCGACGGGAAAGGCGGAAGCGATATCGATTTCCTCTTTGACGAAACTAAGGAACCTATGAATATTGCTGAGTGGCTGGAGCAGCCACTTTTCAGGCAAGACGTAACGGTTAAGAAGCTAATCCGCTCGGTTGCAGACAAGGAAGCTGCGCACGCAGATGAGGATAAGAACAGTACGCTCCACCTCACAAGGAGCGTCCTATTCCCAGGCAACGACTCCTTGGCAGCTAAGGCTGTTGTAGCCATTGGGCGCTATCTAGTCAAAGTGATTGCCTTGCAGAGCCTTCAAGCTACTGGACACCTGAAATGGCTTCTGGCAAAGGCGAGCAATGAGCCACAGAGAGGCGTAATGAATTTTTCACTCAAGACATTTTGCCAAGCGGGAATACACAACTTCACGGTCAAGTTCGTGGAGCGAGGTGACATCAATCAAGATCAAGCCACCGAGCCGCAAAAGAAAGAGCTGATCCAACTGCTGGATACTTACGACCAGAAGACTGAGATTCTTCTCCGAGTCTTCGATTTGAACGACAGGAGCGGAACCATTTACAGGCTCAAGCAAAAGGGGTCGTAGTGATTTAAAATGAATCACTACGACCCCTTTGGATTTTGGGGGGAACGGGGTCAGTTCTCGCCTTGTAGCAAGCGACTTCTGACTCCTGCCCTGCGATTCTGGACCTTCATTCATGGCGCCTGAAGTGATTCGGAAAGAATCTCCGCAGAACCTGGCGACGGCGCGCCGGACCAACTCAGCTCGCGTTGCCATGCCGTAATCGGTACCGCTACCGCAATTTTTTCTCGAACAATTCGAAAGCGATCTGCCAATGCCGCTCGGCGGCTTCGTGGTGGTAGCCCATGCGCTCGGGGAAGGCGAAGCCGTGGCCGGTGCCGGGAATCTTCTCCAGCACATAATCGGCGCCGTGCTGTTTGAGCGCAGCGTCGAGCGCCGCGATCTCGGCGTCCGGCACATAGGGATCGTGTTCGGCAAAGCCGAAATACAGGCTGCAATCGGGCAGGATTTCGGGAATCCGCAGATGCGCCGAGTCGGCACTGCGGGTGACGTGGGAGACGCCGTACAAGGACAGCATCGCCTTGAAACGCTCGGGAAAGGCGCCGGTGACCGCGAGCACGAACTTGCCGCTCATGCAGTGGCCGATGCATCCCATGGGGCCGGGCGCAGCGGCCGGCTGGGCGTCGAGCCAGTCCATGAGCGAAGCGGTGTCGCGCACGATCATGGTATTGGTGTGGGCTTGCAGCATTTCCATCATGCGGCCGCCGGCTTCGCGCACGCCGTAACGGTAGTAGAGATTCGGCATGATCGCGAAATAGCCCTGCTCCGCGATGCGGCGCACGAAATCGTAGAGTTCCTCGCGCACGCCGGGGGCGTCCATGTACAGAACCACCGGCGGGAAAGGTCCACCGGCGCGCGGGCGGGCGGCGAAGCACTCCATGCTGCCGTCGGCGGTGGGCACCTGGACGAAGCCTTCGTCCAGAACAGCGGTTGAATCTTTCATGTAATTCGTTCTCCAGAACAGTTGGGATGCGAACGGTTGGTACGGGGTTCAGGCAACGCTGTCGGCGGTGACCTTGAAGCGGCGCGCGACTTCGATGTGCTGATCGACCGACAGACCCGCGTACATGGTCCAGCAGGCGAGATGGCTGGCTCCGAGCGCCTTCCAGGCGTTGATTTCCTCGCACCAGGCATCGGGTGAACGCAGCGCGATGTCCTGTGGTTTCTGTTTTTTCCCGGCCATCACGCTGGCATTGTTGACCGTCACCCAAGCCTCAATTCCGATATCCGCCGGATCGCGGCCGGCCTCGCGCGCGTAGCGGTGGAGTTTCTCGATCATGTGTTTGCCGGCATCGTCGGGCTTGAAGAAGGCAAACCAGCCGTCGGCGATGCGCGCGATGCGCTTCACCATGGCGTCGGCCCAGCCGCCCATCCAGATCGGCATCGGCTGCTGAATGGGCAGCGGATTGATGCCGGCCTGGACGATCCTGTCCCAGCGTCCGTCGAAATCCACCAGATCCTTCGACCACAGCTCGCGCAGCAGAACGATCTGCTCCTCCACGCGCTGGCCGCGGGTGGCGAAATCCTGGCCGAGCGCCTCGTATTCCACCTGGTTCCAGCCGATGCCGACACCCAGGCGCAAGCGCCCGCCAGAGAGGATGTCCACTTCGGCCGCCTGCTTGGCTACCAGCGCGGTCTGGCGCTGGGGCAGGATGACGATGCCGGTGGCGAGTTCGAGTTTTTTGGTCGCCGCCGCCAGAAATCCCAGCAGCACAAAGGGCTCGTGAAACTGGAATTCGTGGGTGTAAGGCCCCGACAGTTTGTGATGCGCCGGATTGGCGCCCAGCACATGGTCGAACACCACGAGGTGGTCATAGCCCATGGCCTCGATGGCCTGGGCGTAGTCGCGAATGGCGACCGGGTCGGTGCCGATTTCGGTGATCGGAAGAATCGCGCCCTTGCGCATGGCAAACCCCTGTTTGTTGTTATGGCGGTTGTTGTTGTGGCGGTTGTTGTTACGGACAGTAGCGAACCGAGTCTAGTCGATTTTCCCCAGCGTATCGCGTCCGCCCGGCGCCAGCGGCCGCGCGAAGCTCAGTTCGTGACCGCTGGGATCGCGGATGTGAAAAAAGCGCTCGCCCCAGGGCGCGTCCGCCGGCGCGGTCTCGGGAACATAGCCCGCCGCGCAGATCTTCGTATACAGCGCATCCACGTCGTCTACGTAAAAAATTACCCGGCCCGGAAACGGCGCTGCGGACACCACCAGCGCCGCGCTGAGATTCACATGGGAGGCGCCGGATTGCAGGCTGGTGAAGCGGGCATCCGCGCCGCCGTAACTCAGCCCCATGCCCAGCGCCCGATAAAACGCCAGGCTGGCGGCCATGTCGCCGGTGGCGAGCGTTATCGCGTTGATGGATTCGATGCGACCCGCGTCTGCGGGGAGATTTCGGGTATCGGTCATCAGTGCCAATCTCCCTGCATTGAACGCGGACTATCGAACGCGAACCATCAGACTGTGCGACCGGCCTGCTAGAATCGCGCTCCGCCACCCCACGCTAGCCCAATCCAGTCCATGCGCATTCATCAGGTCAAAGGCCGGCTCGTCAACAGCTACATCATTGAGCCGGACCCAACCCAGCGGAACGGCGCCCTGTGTGTGGTCGATGTCGCCTGGCGCGGCGAGAAATATGTGCTCGGCCATGTGCGCGAAGTGCTGGGCCGCGACCCCGCCGATATTCGCCTGGTAGTCTGCACCCACGGCGATCCGGATCACAGCGGCGGCGTCAACGCGCTGGCGCGGATCTGCGGTGCGCAAACGGGCTTTCCCAAGGCCACGCATTCCCTGCGCCGCCACCTGGTCGGAGACCCGACCGGACTGGTGATAAAGCCCATCACCGCTCTGGTCGAAGGACTGCGACCGCGCGCCTGGGCCATGTACGCGAGCCCCAGTCGCGGCGCCCGGGCCCGGGAACTGCCGATGTGGCTGCCCGAGCCGACGCCGGATGCTGACAGCGCCTCGGAGCCTGCGGAGAAAGGCCGCCGCAAACCCGACCATCGCCTCAAACACAACCGCGAACTGCCCGGCTTCCCGGGCTGGCAGGTGATCCACACCCCCGGCCACTCCTGGGACAGTGTCTGCTATTTCCACGCCGCAAGCGGCAGCCTGATCAGCGGCGATACCCTGCTCGGCAGCGGCAGCAAAAGCCGCCTGGTGGCGCCCTCGGTGTACGCCAATCCGCTGCAGATGGCGCGCACGCTGCGCCATCTCAAGGCGCTGCACCCGAAGGCGGTCTATCCCGGTCACGGCAGCCTGTTCCAGGGTGAGAAGCTGCTGGATCATCTATGACCGCAGTCCTCGGCCCGACCGTTCCGCCGACGCGCCGACCGGGCTCCGGCCCAAAACAAAATCGCCACAGACGAGGCAACCATGGCCAGCCGCACCGGGATTGATTTCAGCCGCCGCCGGCTGTTGTGGGGCGCGACCGCCGGCGCTGGCGGCATTGCGCTCGCGGCAATCCTCTACCGGTTGAGAGCCCACAAACTCAGGGATGAAATACGCGAATTCCAGCGTGAAAGTCCTTACGGGCTCCCGCGCCCCACCGCCGACCGCACCACCGGACTGCCGCTCCTGATGCTGCCGCCGGACTTCAGCTACGCCACGGCGGGCTGGTCCGGCGACCCCATGAGCGACGGACACCTCACACCCGACCGCCACGATGGCATGGCGGTGGTCCAGGTCGCGTCCGGCGGCGAGATCACGCTGATCCGCAATCACGAACGCGGCCTCATGCCACCCGGCAGCGCCATGCCCTTCATCGGCGGCCCGGCGACACCGATGTACGACAGCTTCGTACTACCGGACCAGATTGCCGGCAACGGCGGCGGCACCACGGCTTTGCGGTTTCGCGAGGGCACGCTGATCGATGCGCGCGCCACCCTTGCCGGCACCCTGGTGAACTGCTCCGGCGGCCCGACCGGGTTCGGTTCCTGGCTGAGCTGCGAGGAGATCGTCCTGCGCGGTTCGCTGGTGGGTGGCCGCGATCATGGCTATGTGTTCGAAGTCCCGGCACCCGAACTCGGCCCCGCCAGCGCCCGCCCGATCCGCGACATGGGCCTGATGCGGCACGAGGCCGCGGCGCGCGATCCGACCACCGGACTGGTGTATCTCACCGAGGACAATGGCTCCCATTCGGGCTT
>JBKHWK010000103.1:0-6143 GCA_046566625.1 Gammaproteobacteria bacterium | reverse complement strand
ATCAATCCACGTTTTCACGAATTGCTGGCGAACTGCACCGATAACCGCCTGATCCCACACGCCGGCAGCGCGGAGCATTTGCGGGAGATTCTTGCGCAGCACGGATTGCCCGCGCCCGACGCCATCATTTCGGGCATTCCGTTTTCCACCATGGACAGTGGTCTCGGCACCCGGATCCTCGCCAGCATCGCCGATGTATTGGCTCCGGGCGGCCGTTTCGTCGCTTATCAAGTGAGCGGTCAGGTCGCCAAGCTGGCGCTACCCGTGCTGGGACCGGCACGCCGGCAAGTGGAATTTCTGAACATACCGCCGGTTCGGCTGTACCGCTGGGATCGCAAGCAGCAAGAGGTTACCGCACGACGCGCAGTCGCTACCTAGCGGGCTGTGGAAAGGCGACTGGGGGCATCAGCGGTCTTGGTGCGCAGTCCTCGCCCCTCGCCTGCCGACCGATAGATCTCGATCGCTGGGCTCCGCCGCTCATGCCCGCGCGGCGTTTTTCACATCTGCCAGCCTTTGGCCGATCAATCGGTGAGATGCTCATCCAGCGCGGCGGCGAGCTCACGCTCAATGGAGTCGCGGAGGAAACCCGCCCAAGGCCCGAGTGTGATATCGATGTGGATACTCTCCGCTGCGCATGCGATAACGGCATTGATGCCGCCCGAGCGCTGGTAACGCACCGACGCGTCCTCCCACTGGTAGTGGCCGCCAAACCGCGTCACCAGCTTTCGCGCCAGCGCATCGACTCGGCGGTGAATTTCTTCACCGCCGAGTCGATGGGTCCGGGTCAGGGATAATTTCGCCATCGGATCGTCCCCGTGCGCGACGCGCGCTACCTGTACTAGTGGAGCTGACGATTGCGCACCAGATCATCCACCACGGCGGGATCCGCCAGCGTGGATGTGTCACCGAGATTGTCCAGTTCGCTGGCCGCCACCTTGCGCAGAATGCGGCGCATGATCTTGCCGGAACGAGTCTTGGGCAGTCCGGGCGCCCACTGGATCACGTCCGGCTTGGCGATGGCGCCTATCTCGCGCGTGCAAAGCTCCAGCAGTTCCCGCTTCAGCGCGTCCGAGGGCTCGGCACCCGCCATCAGGGTCACATAGGCGTAGATGCCCTGCCCCTTGATGTCATGGGGAAAACCCACCACCGCCGCCTCGGCGACTTTTTCGTGAAGCACCAGGGCGCTTTCGATTTCCGCCGTGCCCATCCGGTGTCCGGAGACGTTGAGAACGTCGTCCACGCGGCCGGTGATCCAGTAGTACCCGTCGGCATCGCGACGGGCGCCATCGCCGGTGAAGTAGTAACCCGGATAGAGGCTGAAATAGGTATCGATCATGCGCTGATGGTCGCCATACACCGAGCGGATCTGACCCGGCCAGGATGCCTTGATCGCCAGATTACCCTCACCGGCGCCGGCGACCTCGCGGCCCTCGCCATCCAGCAGCACCGGCTGCACACCAAAGAACGGCACCGTCGCGGAACCCGGCTTGAGGTCGATGGCGCCCGGCAGTGGCGTCAACATGTGGCCGCCGGTCTCGGTCTGCCACCAGGTATCGACAATCGGGCAACGCGACTCGCCCACTACCCGGTGGTACCAGGCCCAGGCTTCGGGGTTGATGGGCTCGCCCACGGTGCCCAGCAGTCGCAGGCTGGAGCGCGAGGTGCGGGTGACGAAGTCATCGCCCGCCCCCATCAGCGCGCGCAGGGCCGTCGGCGCGGTGTAGAACTGGTTGACCCGGTGCTTGTCGATAACCTGCCAGAAGCGGGACGCATCCGGCCAGGTGGGCACACCTTCGAACACCAGCGTAGTGGCGCCGTTGCACAGTGGCCCGTAGACGATATAGCTGTGGCCGGTTACCCAACCCACATCGGCGGTACACCAGAAAATATCGCCATCGCGATAATCGAACACATACTTGTGCGTCATCGCCGCTTGCAGCAGATAACCACCGGTGGTGTGCAGCACGCCCTTGGGTTTGCCGGTGGAGCCCGAGGTATACAGGATGAACAGCGGATCCTCGGCATCCATCAGCGCGGGCGCGCAATCCGGCGCGGCGGCCGCCATGGCCTGGTGATACCAGATGTCGCGCCCCTCGTGCCACACCACGGCGCCGCCGGTGCGTCGCAGGACCACACAGCTATGCACGCCGGGACATTCCGCGAGCGCCTTGTCGGTGTTGCTCTTGAGCGGGACCCGGCGTCCACCGCGCAGACCTTCATCGGCGGTGATCAGGACCCGGCAATCGGAATCGAGAATGCGGTCCTTGAGGGCTTCCGGTGAAAAACCGCCGAATACCACGGAGTGGATCGCCCCGATGCGGGCACAGGCGAGCATCGCGTAAACCGCTTCCGGCACCATCGGCAGGTAAATGCAGACCCGATCGCCCTTGTCGACACCGCGGGACTTGAGCACATTGGCGAGCCGGCACACCTGGGCGTGGAGTTCGCGGTAGGTGATGGCGCTGCTTTCGGCAGGATCGTCGCCTTCCCACAGGATCGCGACCTGGTCCCCGCGCGTGGCGAGGTGGCGATCGATGCAGTTGGTGGTGACATTGAGCTTGCCGCCGGCAAACCAGGTGGCGGTGCCGGCGCCGAAATCGCCGCCGCATACGCTCGCCCAAGGCCGGTCCCAATGCAGGAACTCCTGCGCCTGTTCCGCCCAGAAGTGTTCGGGTTCAGCCAGGGAGCGGCGATACATCGCCTCATAGCGGGCGCGGTCGATGTAGGCGCTGTTACGCCAGAGCTCAGGCACCGGATAGACTGGAAATTCGGCCATCGTTCCCCCCGGGACTGGTATGGATATGGATCGGGTCGTCCGCGCGGCTTCGCCTCAACGAACCCCCGCCGCAGTTCTACAGCGGCGGTTACGCGGCAGTTTTCAGGAAGCGATCTGCACGGGGATAGTGTTGGCGGTGCGCGCCACACTGTTATCGGGATTGAGGTACACCAGTTTCGGCTTGTGGCGGATCATCTCTTCTTCGGTGTACTGGGCGTAAGTCGCGATGATCACACGATCACCGACCTGAACCCTGCGCGCGGCGGAACCATTCATGGAAATGGTCCGCGACCCGGCTTCGGCACGAATGATATAAGTCGTGAAACGCTCGCCGTTGTTGACGTTGTAGATATCGATCTGCTCGAACTCGCGCAGCCCTGCCAGGTCGAGCAGATCGCTGTCGATGGCGCAGGAACCGTCGTACCAGAGCTCGGCGTGGGTGACGGTCGCCAGATGCAGCTTGGCCTTCAGCATGGTATTCAGCATATCAACCCCCTACCCCAAAGTCAGGGTTACATTGTCGATTAGACGGGCGCCTTCGGTGTACATGGCGCCCAACACGGCAATCTCGTCGTCATCGTGCGCCGCCGTTTCCAGCGTCCGCGCGTTGCGAATACTTACATAGTCGGTACGAAATCCAGCTTCCTGGAGCTTAAGCACCGCTTCTTCCTCAACGGCAGCGAAATCGCGCCGACCATTCTGCCCCATCTCATCCCGACACCAGCACAGCACCTTGTACAACAAGGTTACTCTGGGGCGTTCCGCGGGAGTGATATAACTGTTGCGTGAGCTCAGCGCCAAGCCGTCCGTATCGCGCGCGATGGGCGCGCCGACAATCTCCACCGGAATACAGAGATCCTCGACCATACGCCGGATTACCGCCAGCTGCTGATAGTCCTTGATGCCAAATACGGCCTGATCGGGCTGCACGATATTGAACAGCTTGGAAACCACCGTCGTGACCCCCTCGAAATGCCCGGGCCGGCTGGCGCCGCAGAGTATATCAGTCATGGTTGGCACAACAACCCGCGTCTGGTCCGCCATACCATTGGGATAGATTTCGGTTTCTGAAGGGTGGAACAGAAAATCGCAATGCTCCGCTTCGAGTCTGGCGATGTCCGCCTCCATGGTACGGGGATATTTCTCCCAATCTTCGCTCAAGCCGAATTGCAGCGGATTGACAAAGATGCTGACGATCACCCGATCGCAGCGCTCGCGCGCCAGACGCACCAGTTGCATGTGTCCTTCATGGAGATTCCCCATGGTGGGGACAAAGGCAATGGTGCGACCCTGCGCACGCTCCTGGGCGAGCGCCTGACGCAACGGGCTCACCCGGTGGTAAATCTGCATCATTCCACCACGATCCACTGCCATCAGCGCTCCTCCGCGAAATAGTCCCGCGCCAGATTTTCAAAACGGGTGTGTTTGCCGACAAAGGCTAGCCGCGCCGAACCGATGGGGCCATTGCGCTGCTTGCCAATAATGATCTCCGCGATGCCCTTATCCTGGGTATCTTCGTGATAGACCTCGTCGCGATAGATGAACACGATGACGTCGGCATCCTGCTCGATGGCACCGGATTCCCGCAGATCCGAATTGATCGGCCGCTTGTTCGGCCGCTGTTCGACGTTGCGGCTCAACTGTGACAGGGCCACCAGCGGGCAGCCGAATTCGCGCGCGATGGTTTTCAGGTCACGGGAGATCTGGGAAATTTCCTGCACCCGACCTTCCGTCGGTGTACCCGACGACATGAGTTGCAGGTAGTCGAGCAGAATCAGGGCAGGACGCGCCTCCAGGTCGAGCTGTTCCGGCGCCAGTTCCGGCTGCCTTCGCTTGAGCTCATCGCGCCGCTCCCGCACCAGCCGGCGCACCCGATTGCGCAACTCCATGGGATTCAGACCCGGCGTATCGTCGATGTAGAGCGCGCGGTCCTTGAGGCGCGCCGCCGCGCCGGAAAGCTTGTTGAAATCCTCCGGCTCCAGACTACCGCTGCGCATCCGGGTCTGGTCGATGCGCCCCATCGACGACAGCAGGCGCATCACCAGTTGCGTGGCAGGCATCTCCAGACTGAACACCAGCACCGGACGCTCCTGGTGGAGCATGGCGTGCTCGGCCATGTTGAGCGCAAAGGCAGTCTTGCCCATTGAGGGACGACCAGCGACGATCACCAGATCGGAATCCTGCCAGCCCGAAGTCATGGCATCCAGATCCGCAAAGCCGCTGGCGAGGCCTGTGATGAGCGAATCGCTTTGATACAGCGTGTCGATGCGCGCAATGACATCGCGCAGCACGTCGGTGGCGTGGCGAAAGCCGCCTTCCTTGGGGCGATTCTCGATGACCTCGAGAAGACGGCGTTCTGCCTCCGCAAGCAGTTTGCTGCTGTCCCAGCCGAGCGGGTTGTAACCCTTGCGCAGAATGTCGGTTGCAGCATCGATCAGCCGGCGCACCACCGCGCGCTCCAGCACGATCTGCGCGTAGGAACGGATGTTGGTCGTACTGGGGGCGTTGGTTACCAGCTCGACGAGGTAGGCATCGCCGCCGGCCAGAGCCAGTTGGTCGCTGTTTTTGAGGGTCTCGGCGAGGGTCAGTGCGTCGAGCGGTTGCTCCGCCGCCGCGAGACGACCCATGGTGCCGAAGATGATGCGGTGATCACGGATGAAAAAATCCGCCTCCGAAACCACCGACGCAACATCATGGTAGGCGTCGTTGGCGAGCATCAGCCCGCCGATCACCGCCTGCTCTGCCTCCAGTGAATGAGGCAACTGGGGGTTATCAAGATCGCCTGGCAGCCATTGCGCCATAAACGAACCCCACCCGGGCCATCGCGTATCGCAGCCCCGCCAGATCCTCTGGCGGGGCCGAAAATGTTATGCCGCCGTCACATTGACCGTGACGGATTGGGTCACATCGGCATGCACCTGAATATCGACCGCGAATTGCCCCAGGTCGCGGATCGCACCGGCGGGCAGCTTGACCGCGCTCTTGGCAATGTCGACCCCAGCCGCCACCAGCGCGTCCGCGATATCACGCGCACCCACGGAGCCGAAGAGCTTGCCACCTTCGCCGGCAACCGCCGCAATGCTGATCGCACCGACCTGCTCGATCTGGGCGGCCAATGTCTGCGCTTGTTGCAGGCGTTCGGCCGAGATGCGCTCGAGCTCGGCGCGCTGTTGCTCGAACCGCTCGATATTGCCGGGTGTCGCAAATACAGCCTTGCCTTGGGGAATCAGGTAATTACGCCCATATCCCGCTTTAACCTTGATCCGGTCGCCGATGTTGCCCAGCCGTCCGGTTTTTTCCAGCAGAATCACTTCCATCGCCACGCACCTCTTCTGACAGCTTCAACTGAATTTTAGAATCCAACCCT
>JBKHWK010000102.1:0-6210 GCA_046566625.1 Gammaproteobacteria bacterium | reverse complement strand
GGAATGCCGTATCAAACGCTGATTGCCAGTGTTCTTCACAAGTACGTTACTGGCCGTCTCACGGAGCTATCGGAGCCTGTCGTCAAGGCCCCTCGTAAGCCCGTAGCGAAACGCAGAGCTACATCAAATAGCTAAGCCATTTTGGCCTGCGCGGTCGGGGAGCCCAACGGCCTTGCCCAGGCGGGGTAGTGGAGGCCAGCTCGCCGGCCATCCAGTCGTCGGCCGCTGTGCGGGCGGGTACTTCGAGACCGGGGCTGGGCGTCTTCGCTAAAGACGCGAAGCTGCCCCTGTAAGCTCCCCCGGCGTCTGGAGCTCCTGGCTTGCGCAGGACGATCATCCGCCGACGATCCCCAACGCCGACCGCCTTCAGGCTCACTTCACGCTGGAATCACGCCCCCGTTCAGGCGCATGTGTCGCTGGCAGAGGCGGTTCGTTGACATGTCAACTAGTTGCCCTTAGGGTGCGGCCCTGACTCAGAACCCGCCGTCAACCCCGTTCAAGGAGCCGTGCCTGGAGCCGGCCCGATAGTCCGGGCAGCGGCGCTCGCGGTAGCCCCGATCATGACAGCAACCACTTCGGCAGCCATTCCCGACCCCGCCATGCCGGTGACCCGGCTGCCGTTGATGCTGACGGCGATCGCCATCACGGCCGCGAATTTCATGAATGTGCTGGATCTGACCATTGCGGTGGTCGCGGTGCCGTCGATCTCCGGCACCCTCGGCGCTTCGCCGTCCCAGGGCGCCTGGATCCTGACGTCCTACGCCATCTGCCTCGCGGTCATCCTGCCGCTCAGCCCCTGGGTCTGCAAACGTTACGGCGAAGTGCGCGTTTTTTCGCTGTCGGTGCTGATGTTCGCGCTGACATCAATGGCCTGTGGTATGAGTCGCCATATGGAAACCCTGGTGTTTTTCCGCGCTCTTCAGGGTTTGTCGAGCGGCTTTATCGTGCCTTTGTCGCAAACCCTGCTGCTGCGCATTTTTCCGCCGCACAAGCACGGCTCAGCGATTGGTCTGTGGAGCATCGCATCCACCATCGCACCGGTGCTGGGTCCGATCCTGGGCGGTTTCATCACCGACAATCTGGGTTGGCCCTGGATTTTCTACATCAATGTCCCCATCGGCTTTTTGGCCGCCTGGCTGGTCTGGACCAGCATCCATCACATCGAAACCCAGACCAAAAAGATTCCGGTCGATGGCATGGGCATGCTGCTGCTGGCGATCACCGTACTGGCGTTTCAACTGGTGATGGACAAGGGCCACGAATGGGACTGGTTCGGTTCGCCGGGCATCCGCCTGCTGATGACCATTTCGGTGATCGCGCTGATCGGCTATGTGGTCTGGGAGCGCCGCGAGCCACACCCCATCATCGACTACGCGCTGTTCCGCATTCCGGTGTTCGTGATCGCCTCGGTGATGGGGGTGATCTTCAACCTGACGTACTTCGCCAGCACCGTGCTCTATCCGATCTGGATGCAGTCGGTACTGGGTTACACGGCGACCCTCTCCGGTCTGGTCATGGCGGGCACCAGCGTGTTGCCGATCGTCGGCATGATGCTGGTGGGGAAAAACATCGCCAAGTTGAATCTGCGCTATCTGGTGGTATCGGGCAGCCTCGTCACCATGCTGGCCATTTATCTGCAAGCGCAATCGACCACGGATACCACCTTTGCGCAGATGCTGCAGGCGCGGATTGTCATGGGCATCGGCTTCACACTGATGTTTCCGCCGCTGATGGTGATCTCGTTGGGCTCGGTGTCGGCGGACCGAACCGTGGGGGCGGCGAGCTTCTTCAATTTTTTCCGCAACATTGCCACCAGTGTCGGCATTGCGGCGGGCATCAGCCTGTGGCAGAGCCGCACGGCCTTTCACCGCCAGCGGCTGGTCGAGGAGATCAATCCCGACATGCCGGGCAAGGAGCAGGCGTTTGCGCCGATTGAGCAGTTGGTCGATGGCAACCCGGAGGCGATGTGGGCCGTGGTAGACACTCTCGCCACCGCGCAGGCGTCGACCATGGGGCTCAGTGACACCTTCCTGATCTGCATGTTGGCGGTGATTCCCGTGATTCTGTTGAGCCCTTTTATTCCGGCCCGTCTGGCGCCACGACCGGGGACTCATGTCGCTGCCGGCGACTGATCCGGCGGTTGAATGACGCGGCAGGCCAATATGGTTGACGGATCAACGTTGATCTATCAACAGAATCCTTTTATCCTTCGCCCATACCCTTCATCACCACTGGAACCCGGATATTGTCCATGCGCCGCTCTGTCAGTCTGTTCATCGTAGTTGCCGTGCTCGCCGCTCTCGGTTACGGCGTGAGCAACTATCTTGGCAAACGCAAGTTTGTGGAAACCGATAACGCCTATACCACCGGGGACATCCTCGACATCGGATCCCAGCTCGACGACGTGGTGCTCTGGCTGGGGGCCGAGGAGGGCGATTATGTCGAACAGGGCCAGGAGTTGATCCTCCTCGACGGCGGCATGCCCAAAAACCGGCTGGCGCGTGCCCAGAGCGAGCTCGCCCGCACCGTGCAGGACGTGGCCGCGCTCAAGCAGCTGGTGCGCCGCATGGCCGCGGAAGTGCGGGAACAAGAAGCCCACTACCGGCTGGCGCGCAATGAAGCCGAACGCCGCAGCAAACTCGCCGAACGCGGCATGATCTCCAAGGAAGAGCGGGACGTCTCGGCGCTGCGCATGGAAGAGGCGAGGGCAGCGCTGGAATCGGCCCAGCAGGAACTCATCGAAGCGCGTATCAAGGCCGGCGCCATGCCCATCGCGGAGCATCCCCGGGTGCAGACCGCCGGCGCCCTGGCACGCGGCATGAACTCCATGGTCAACAAAACCCGGATCGTGGCACCCGCTTCTGGCCATATTGCCAAACGCTTTGTCTCCGCCGGCGACGTGATCAAGGCCGGTCGACCGCTGTTGCAACTGGTGCAGCTGGACAAGGTCTGGGTGGAAGCGAATTTCAAGGAAACCGAGTTGCGCAATCTGCGTATCGGACAGCCCGCGAAAATCGTGTCGGACCTGTACGGCGATGAAGTCGTTTACGAAGGTACGGTGGTCGGCACCGGCACCGGCACCGGTGCGGCGTTTTCACTGCTGCCGGCCCAGAATGCGACCGGCAACTGGCTCAAGATCGTGCAACGCGTGCCGGTGCGCATTGCGTTGAACGGCGAGCTGATAAAGGCGCACCCACTGCCGCTGGGTACCTCGCTTGCGGTAACCATCGATACCAGCGATCGCGACGGGCCGCGACTGACGATGGCGCCCAGCCCGCGGCCGGTCGACGTGACGGCGGCTTACAGCTACTGGCGGGCGGGTGGTCAGGACATGGTCGACCGCATCGTCGCCGAAAATCTGCCGACCGCCGCGGCATCCGAACTGCCACCGACCGCGGCATTACCTGGCCGTTGAGCGTCGATACTCCCAGTCGCCGGGCAGTCGTCTTGGCGCAGGGCACAAACCGCGGGATATCCCATGATTGATCTGGCCAATAATCTGGTGCGCCACATCGGCACCCTCAGTCGTAGCATGATCCGCGCCCTCGACATCGAGATGGCCCCGCTCGGCATGGGCTCGGGGCGTTTCTCGTACCTCTTCATGCTGTACATCAGCGAAGGCGTAACCCAGCAGGAAATGGCGGTCCGCCTGCAGGCCGACAAGGCGGCGGTGGCGCGCACCCTCGCACAACTGGAAGAACAGGGTTATGTCCGGCGCGACAGCGATCCCCGCGACGGGCGCGTCACCCGGGTGTTTCTGACCGACAAATCCCGCGCTCTGCGGGGTCATCTCGAAGATGCGGTGGCAAGGGTAATCGCCCAGTTGCAGGCGACCCTGGACGCGACGCAGCAAGCGGCGATCCGGGACATCCTGCAACGCATGGCGGAGTCGCTTGCGGCCGGCTACGAGGGGATCAACGGGAATATCTCCGCGAACGCCAACGCGAACTCGGGCCGCAAGGACGCAGAGTCACCACGCGGCCCGGGTGATTAACTCTCGGGATTGGCAGTCTCCGTTTGGGTTGCAGTGAAAATCGTCCGGTACACGAGGTAGTAGGCGCCAGACAGCATCGGCAGTACCACGAGCAGCCCGAGACCAAACGGAATCGCTCCAGCCAGCACCAGCAGTACGCCCAGCACACCCCACACCAGCAGCGAAAGCCAGTTTTTGATGGTCGCGGTGAAGCTGAGTTTCATGGCTTCGACTGGTGCCAGACCGTTGAATCCGACCAGGGGAGTGGCGAACAGAAGCGCCGCCGAAACCGCGACCAGCAGCACGGCCATCACAAGGGTCAGCGGTACCCACGCCACCACACCGATCCCCGAGTCAGTTGCCACGTTGAGGCCAAACGCCAGTCCCGCCGGTATCCCGATGCAAAGCGCGCCTATCAGGCCAAGCACCGCAAGCAGTACCAGACTGCCCATGCGCGGGCTCTTGAAGCCAGCGAACAGATGACCCACCGTAAGCGGATGCCCGGCCTCCAGGGCCTGAGTGCCGGAGAGTATCCCGAACACGAAAACATTCCCAAACAATGCCAGTGCAATGCCGCCAACAAAAGGTATGAAGTTGGATGCCAAGGAGATAACGAAATAGATCGCCATAATCGCGATCCAGATTCCCGGCGCGCGCAAGAACAGACGCCAGCCACCGCGCAGCCACTCCAAGGCTTGGTCGGTCGTCGCAAGATTGATGTGCGGTAGGTAGGGGTTTGCTGCGGGGTTGTCCGTTGCCATTTTTATCTTTTCCCTGAATGAAATGTCCTTTCAGTATGCCTCAGTCAGGTAGTCGCAAAAAGTGCGCTTTGTCGCAAGATGGTCGTTCGCGAAGCACAGGGTGCAACCGGCGCATCAAACCAGTTGCGGCACCGCCGCCAGCAGCTCGCGGGTATAGGCTTCACGGGGATGTTGCCAGAGCTGTTCCGTGGTGCCGCTTTCGATCAGCTTGCCGTGGTGCAGCACCAGCACCCGGTCGCACAGGTAGCGCACCACGGCGAGATCGTGGGAGATGAATATCAGGCTGAGGTTGTGGCGCGCCACCAGTTCCAGTATCATATCGAGAATCTGCGCCTGAATGGTGACATCGAGCGCCGACACCGGTTCGTCGGCGATCACCACCTGTGGTTTGGTTGCGATGGCGCGGCCGATGGCGATGCGCTGACGCTGGCCGCCCGAGAATTCGTGAGGGTATTTGCGAATCGAATTGTGCGCGAGTCCCACATCATCCATCAGCGCCAGCACCTGCGCAGTGACCGTTTTGCGGGTCGCGAGGCCGTGATAGAGCAGGGGTTCGGCGAGCGCGTCGAACACGCTCATGCGTGGGTTCAGCGAGGCGTAGGGATCCTGAAAAATCATCTGCATCTGGCGGCGCAGCGGACGCAGCGCGCGGGCGCTGAGCGTGGTCAACTCCTGGGCGCGCAGACGCACCGAGCCGGAGGTGGGCCGCACCAGTTGCAGGATGGAGCGCCCGAGGGTGGATTTGCCGGAGCCGGATTCCCCGACCACGCCGAGAATTTCGCCGCGATACAGCTTGAGGGAGACATCGTCCACGGCCTTTACCTGGCGCCGATCCGCAGTGCGGAACCAGGTGCACAGCGCGTTCACTTCGATCAGGGTTTCCCGCTGCGGCTGCGCGGCAGGTGCGGATCTCGGGCTGCGCCGGCTGGCGGCCAGCAGTTTCTGGGTGTAGACATGTTGCGGGCGCGCGAACAGGGTTTGCGGCGCGCCGCTTTCCACCACCTGCCCATCTTTCATCACCAGAATGTTATCGGCGATGTCGGCCACCACGGCGAGGTCATGGCTGACCAGGATCACCGCGAGATTGCGGCGCGCCTGCAATTCGGCGATGAGGCGCAGGATCTGTGCCTGGACGGTGACATCGAGTGCAGTCGTGGGCTCGTCCGCGATCAGCAGTTGGGGTTCGGCGATCAAGGCCATCGCGATCATCACCCGCTGGCGCATGCCGCCCGAGAACTCGTGGGGGTAGGCGTCGAAGCGCTGCGCGGCATCGACAATGCCCACTTCGTCGAGCAGTGCGAGTGCCTGCGATCGCGCCGCGCGCCGCGTCAGGTTGCGGTGATAGAGCAGTGGCTCCAGTAACTGTTCCCCCAGCGTCAGATAGGGGTTCAGGCAGGTCATCGGGTCCTGGAAAATGGTTGCGATCCGGTTGCCGCGCAATGCGCGCAACGCGCCCGGCGGCAATTGCAGCAGATC
>JBKHWK010000101.1:0-6349 GCA_046566625.1 Gammaproteobacteria bacterium | reverse complement strand
CCACCAGGTCCCGCTGCAACACGGCGACATCCACAGGTTGTTTCATTTCCACTACGCCGATCGCCCCCAGTACCCGCACGTCGGCGACGCCGGCATGGGCGCGACAGGGTTCCAGTTCCGATCGCAACTGCGCCTCGATGGCGGCAATGCGCGCCTGCCAGGGCGAGGCGAGCAGCAGGTCGATACTGGCGCTGGCGACCGCGCAGGCGAGCGGATTGCCCATGAACGTGGGGCCGTGCATGAAGACTCCCGCTTCACCGGCGCAGATCCCGGTGCTGATTTTTTCGCTGCACAGGGTCGCGGCAAGCGTCAGGTAGCCGCCGGTGAGCGCCTTGCCGAGGCACAGGATGTCGGGGCTGATGCCGGCCCACTCGCAGGCGAACAGTTTGCCGGTGCGGCCGAAGCCGGTGGCGATTTCGTCGGCGATCAGCAGCACCTCGTGGCGATCACACAGGTCGCGCACCCGACGCAGAAACTCAGGCGCATAGAAGCGCATGCCGCCGGCGCCCTGGACGATGGGTTCGAGGATGACGGCGGCGAGTTCGTGCGCGTGGGCGCTGATCTGATTTTCAAAGTCGAGGATGTACTGTTCCTCCCAGATCGCATCAAAGGTGCAGCGGGGCGCTTCGGTAAACAGTTGGCGCGGCAGCGCATCGGCGAACAGGTGATGCATGCCGGTGACCGGATCGCACACCGCCATGGCGGCGAAGGTGTCGCCGTGGTAGCCGCCGCGCAATGAAAGGAGCCGGGACTTGGCCGGATGTCCCTGCGCCTGCCAGTATTGCAGCGCCATCTTGATCGCCACTTCGACGCTGACCGAGCCGGAGTCGCACAGAAATACCTTGTCGAGACCCGGGGGGGTGAGCGCGACCAGCTGCCGGGCGAGGCGCGCCGCCGGTTCGTGGACGATGCCGCCGAACATCACATGCGCCATGTCAGCGAGCTGGTGGGTAATGGCTGCATTGAGCACTGGATGGTTGTAGCCGTGGATGGCGCACCACCAGGACGCCATGCCGTCGATGAGCTGGCGGCCGTCGTCGAGTTCCAGGGTGGAGCCGTGGGCGCGTCGCACCACATAGGTGGGCAGGGGTCGGGTCAGCGAGGCATAGGGGTGCCAGATGTGCTCCCGGTCGATGGCGTGGATTTCGGGTGCGGAGAGCAAGGTCATGGCGATTTGCGGTAGCGCGTCGGGTTTTGATTGTATGCCGGCACAGGGTATGCCCGCATAAATCTTGGTTCAAAATCGCTATTGCTATATGCTCGCTCGACCATTCCCCAACGCCCGAGCCGCTGTGAAACCCCGACTGATCCTGCTGTTGGCGCTGCTGTTTAGTCCGTCATTGTTCGCCGCGCCCAGCGCACAGTACTGGGCCGAATGGGATCGCAGCGACGAGCTCAACCCCGCGACCATCGATCATGGTAGCTGGGACGCCTTGTTGCATGCGTATGTAGTGGTTAACCACAAGTCTGGCATCAACCGGTTTCGCTACGGCGAGGTGTCGCCGGCGGACAAGGCCCGTCTCGACAGCTATATCGAGGCGACCGCCGCCATCGATCCACGGGCTTATTCCCGCCCCGAGCAGCTTGCCTACTGGATCAATCTCTACAATGCGCTGACCGTGAAGCTGGTGTTGGACCATTACCCGGTCACCAAGGTCAACAGTATCCAGGTGGCCGGCGCCGCTGCGAGAGATGGCCCCTGGAGCGCGAAACTGGTGAAGGTCGGGGGCACCTATCTATCCCTCGATGATATCGAGCACCGCATCCTGCGGCCGATCTGGAAGGATCACCGCGTTCTTTTCGGGCTGGCGTGCGCGGGTCTGGGCTGTCCGGATATTCAGCCCCAGGCCTGTACCGGACTCAATAGCCCTGAACTGCTCCGGAGCGCGGGGCGGGATTTCATCAATTCCGACCGCGGTGTCTCGATTGCCGGCACCAAGGGTCCATTGCGGGCGTCGCGTATTTTCGAGTCGTACCAAAGCGATTTTGCCACGGATCACAAAGCACTCTTGAAGTTGTTTGCGCACTATGCGGAAGACCGCAAGGCGCTCTATCTGCTGGGCTATACCGGTGACATTCAGTATCACCAGGACTGGACGCTGAACGCACCTTGACGCTTTTCGCACGGACTGCCTGCGGCGCGACTCGCCGCAACCCCGCGCGGGCCGTTAAAATGACGGCCCCGTATCCCGGTTGACCTCCATGTCCGAGCTGCACGGTCGCGACCGTCTCGAATACAACAAGCTGAAAAAGCGCCTGCGCCGCAATGTGGGCAACGCCATTGTCCAGTACGGCATGATCGAAGCCGGCGACAAGGTGATGGTGTGCCTGTCCGGGGGCAAGGACAGCTACGGGATGCTCGACATCCTGCGCAACCTGCAGCAGACCGCGCCGGTGGATTTCGAACTGGTGGCGGTCAACCTTGACCAGAAACAGCCCGGGTTTCCCGAGCAGGTGCTGCCGGATTATCTGCGCGCCATCGGCGTGCCGTTTCACATCATCGAAAAAGACACCTACAGCATCGTCACGGAGTTGGTGCCGGAAAACAAAACCTATTGCGGACTCTGTTCGCGGCTGCGGCGCGGCACTCTGTATGGCTTTGCCGAAGAGATCGGCGCCACCAAGATCGCGCTGGGTCACCACCGCGACGACATCATCGAGACGCTGTTTCTCAACATGTTCTACGGCGGCAAGCTCAAGGCGATGCCGCCCAAGCTGTTGTCCGACGACGGCCGCAACATGGTGATCCGTCCGCTCGCTTTCTGCCGCGAGGACGATCTCGCCCGTTACGCCGAGTATCAGCAATTCCCCATCATTCCCTGCAATCTGTGCGGTTCCCAGGACAACCTGCAACGGCAGGTCATCAAGGAGATGTTGCAGCAGTGGGAACGCGCGCATCCGGGGCGACTGGAGACGATCTTTTCGGCGATCTGCAATGTGGCACCGTCGCAGCTGGCGGACCCGGCGCTGTTCGACTTTACCGGTCTGCAACTGCGCCGCGCGCCCGCGCAGCGGATTGCGGCGGTGAATCTCGGCTGAGTTGCGGACGGCCTTGCGCGTTGGTCAGGCCGCGCGCGCCCTGGCGGTGGCGCTGAGGTAACTGCTCACGAAATCCTCCGCGCTCCCGCTGGGTCGACTGTGAAAATGGCGATGCCAGTAACGCGCGAGTCCCGCGATGTCCTCGGCATCGGGAAGTTCAGGTGCGTGGCGCCGGTAGATCATCCAGGCGATGGCGGTCGCGTACTTAAGGTTGGTGGCCAGTTCGCCGTGGGGGTCGCGCAGGAAGCAGTGCTGTCCCGCCAGGCCGCGCACCCGGCTGGCGAGTTCCGGGTCGCACACCAGGTACTTGTCCCAGACCGCGCGATGGGCCGCCGGCGAGATCCGGTAGATGCCGAGCCGCCGTCCCTCGCGCAGGCGCGCGTTGTGCCCGGATTCCTGCAGAGCAGTCCCCAGCAGCAGATTTTCCGCCGCGGGCGACCAATCCCCGAGCTGTTTCAGGGTGGCGCGGATGACGCGGCGCAGATCACAGGCTGAACACATCGGGTAATTCTCCCTAGAGTTCGTAGGGTAGGGAAAATAAAATTGTTCGTATTGTTAGCAGGTTAAGCCAGATAATTCAACGAGAACATTATATTTTGACGCCATCTTGGGACGACGGTTTCTGGGCTGGGAGTCCCGCGATCATGGATGGCGGACATGGCGCGAGGTTGATCGCCTGACTGCGTGTGGACAGAACTAAGCCCAGAGGAACGCGCGGATGATCGAGGTAATCGAGGGCGACATCACCAGGCTGGCGGTGGATGCCGTGGTGAACGCCGCCAACAGCCGGCTCGCGGGCGGTGGCGGAGTCGATGGCGCCATTCATCGTGCCGCGGGCCACGACGCCTTGCAGGCGGCTTGCCGGGCGCTGGGCGGCTGCCCGACGGGCGAGGTGCGGGTGACGCCGGGCTTCGCGCTGCCGGCGCGGGCCATCATCCATGCCGTGGGGCCGGTCTGGCAGGGCGGCGACGCCAACGAAGACGAGCTGCTCGCGCGCTGTTATCGCAATGCCATGGCGCTGGCGGCCGCGGAGGGGTTTCGGTCGCTCGCGTTTCCCGCCATCAGTTGCGGTGTGTACGGTTTTCCGCCCGAGCGCGCGGTGGCCATTGCGGTGCGCGAAGTGCGCGGTGCCATGACGCGATCCACGAGCGTCGAGCGGGTGATCTTCTGCTGTTTCGACGCCGCCATGGCCGCGCGGTACCGGGCCGAATTGGCGCGGAACGGGTCTACATCTCCGCCATGACTTCAATGCCGAGCAGGTCCAGTCCGGTGGCGAGGGTGCGCGCTCCCAGCAGGCACAGCGCCAGACGACTCGCCCGCAGTTCGGGCGCGATCTCCGGCTTCAGGATCGGACACTGCTCGTAAAAACTGCTGAAGGTGCTGGCCAGCTCGTAGAGGTAGTTGCACAGCACATGAGGGTAGGCGTCGGCCGCCACCTGGTGCAGGATTTCGCCGAACCCCAGCAGGGCGAGGGCGAGGCGGCGCTCTGCTGCCGTGGTGATCGTTATGGAGCCGGGAGTCGCGTCGGGGGCGATGTCCGCCGCGCGGCGGAAAATGCTCTGGATGCGCGTGTAGGCGTATTGCAGATAGGGCGCGGTGTTGCCGTCGAAGCTCAGCATGCTGTCCCAGTCGAACACATAGTCGTGGGTGCGGGTCTTGGCCAGATCGGCGTATTTGACCGCCCCGATGCCTACCTTGTGGGCGATCTCGGCATGGGTCGTTTCAGCCAGCGTCGGGTTTTTGGCCGCGACCAGATGCGCCGCCCGCGACACCGCTTCGTCCAGCAGTCCGGCGAGCTTGACGGTACCGCCGGAGCGGGTTTTGAACGGGGTGCCGTCCGGACCCAGCATGGTGCCGAAAGGATGGTGTTCGAGCGCGACCTCGGCGCCGACCAGACCGGCCTTCCGCGCCAGGGTGAACACCTGTTTCATGTGCAGCGACTGGCGTGCGTCGATGAAGTAGAGAATCCGCTGCGCGTCGAGCATCTGGCTGCGATAGCGCAGCGCGGCAAGATCGGTGGTGGCGTACAGATAGCCGCCGTCCGATTTGCGCACGATCACCGGACTCGGCCGGCCCTGCTTGTCGGCCAGCTCGGGCAGGAAAGCCACCAGCGCGCCCTGGTCTTCGGCGGCCAGACCCTGCTCGGTCAGCAGCGTGGCAATCTCCGCCAGATCGTCGTTGTAGGCACTTTCGGGGCGAATATCGGCGTGACCCAGGGTGACATTGAGCTGGCGGTAGATCGCTTCGCTGTGGGCGATGGAGATGGCGATGAAGCGCTGCCAGAGCGCGTGGCAGTGCGCATCCCCCGCTTGCAGGCGCACCACATAGTGGCGCGCCCGGGTGGCGAATTCGGCGTCGAGATCGAAGTGCGCCTTGGCGTTCTGGTAGAACTGTTCGAGATCGGCGAGCGCCAGATCCGGCGCCGCGCCGGTGCCCAGATGATCTTCCAGCTCTGCGATCAGCATGCCGAACTGGGTGCCCCAGTCGCCCATGTGATTGTGGCGGATGACCTCGTGACCCAGGTATTCCAGCACCCGCACCACGGCGTCACCGATGATGGTGCTGCGCAGATGGCCGACGTGCATCTCCTTGGCCAGATTGGGCGAGGAGTAATCCACCACGGCGCGCACGGGATGCGTGGCGAGCGGGCAGAGAGGGTGCGCACTGCGCAGGTCGTCGAGGAGCCGGGCCAGGAAGTCGTCCGCGAGATGGATATTGATGAAGCCCGGGCCCGCGATTTCGACCCGGCTTGCGATGTCGGCGAGCTGCGCCTGGGCGACGATGCGTTCGGCCAGTTCGCGCGGCTTGGCTTTCATCTCGCGCGCCGCGGCAAGCGCGAGATTCGCCTGAAAATCGCCGAATTCGGGGCGCGTGCTGGGCGCAGCCAGATGCTCGGTGGAGGACACGGTGATGCCGCAGGATGCCGATGCATCGCGCAGGCGCTGATCGAGCAGGTTGCGAATGCTCATCGCGGGCTCATTGGGCCGGGGAGCGGGCATTTTAGCAGCTTGTTGAAACCCTGCTGCGGCAGCCATCCGCATCGCTGCGCGGTGCTCGCTCCTGCGATCGGATAGGTTTCGGTCGCTGCATGGGCGCTGCATGCGCGCGTTGCCCCCTGGGGTGCCCGCGTATAGCATCCGATCTTGGGACAATAACGACGAACAACCCCGGAGTACCCCATGAACGACGCCATCCGACCCTTCCGCATCGCGGTTCCCGACGCCGTCCTCACTGACCTTCGTGAACGTCTCGCCCGCGCCCGCTGGCCCGAAAAGGAAGTCGTCGACGACTGGTCCCAGGGGATTCCGCT
>JBKHWK010000100.1:0-6435 GCA_046566625.1 Gammaproteobacteria bacterium | reverse complement strand
CGGGAAGAGACGCGGGGGTGACGGGAGAGCGCGGGGGTGACGGGAAGAGACGCGGGGGTGACGGGAGGAAGCTTGCGCGTGGCGAACAGCGTCAGTCCAGCATCCCGTACCAGCCGTTCAATGTGTCGCCCCACATCAGCGCCAGCCAGCCCGCCAGGGCCAGAAAGGGCCCGAACGCGAAAGGTGCCCGGCGCGAGTGGCGTTTCAGCAGCAGGGCGGTGGTGCCGTAGAGCGCGCCGGTCAGGGAGGCGATGAGCAGGAGCAGGGGCAATTGCTGCCAACCCAGCCAGGCGCACAGCGCCGCCAGAAGTTTGAAATCGCCGTAGCCCATGCCCTCGCGGCCGGTGGCGAGGCGAAACAGCCAGTACACCGACCAGAGCACCAGGTAGCCCGCCGCCGCACCCACTACGGCACTCGACAGGTCCGTAAAGGTATCGCCCAGGTTCACCAGCAGGCCGAGCCACAGCAGCGGCAGGGTGATGACATCCGGCAGCAACTGGTGATCCAGGTCGATGCCGGTCAGGGCCACCAGCGCCCAGGTGAACAGCAGCGCCATCAGGGCCTGGAACGTGGGCCCGAACTGCGCCACCACGGCGACGGTCAGCAGGCCGGTGAACAATTCCAGCATCGGGTAACGCAGGGCAATGGGCGCCGCGCAGTGCCGGCAGCGTCCGCGCAGCAGCAGCCAGCTCAATACCGGGATATTGTCCCGGGCGCTGATCGGCGTGACGCAGGCGGGGCAGCGGGAGCGGGGCACCACCAGGTTGAAGGTCTCCTGGGCCGGTGGTGGGAGGGGGGCGGTCGTATCGGGGGCGGCCGCATCCGGGTTCGTCGCGGGTTCGGGGTCGGCGCTGGGTTCGCGGGTCGACTCCCCGGTCCACGCGAGCGCCTCGTGCTGCCAGGTGCGCTGCAACTGCACGGGCAGCCGGTAGATCACCACATTGAGGAAACTGCCCGCCAGTAACCCGAACAGCAGCGCCGCGAAGAGCAGCGCCGGTTGCGGCAGGTCGGCGAACACCAGCTCTACGAACACGAAGTCAGGAATCGCGGCGCTGCCCCGCGGTGTCGTGCTAGAGCACGTTGCCGAGGTTGAAGATCGGCAGGTACATGCCGATCAGGAGTCCGCCCACCAAGACCCCGAGTACCGCCATGATCATGGGTTCGAGCAAGGTGGTCAGGTTGTCGACCGAGTTGTCGACGGCTTCTTCGTAGTGATCGGCGGCGCGCGACAGCATGTCGTCAAGGGCGCCGGACTCCTCGCCGATGGCGGTAAGCTGCAACAGCATCACCGGAAACACGCCGGTGGCGCGCAGTGCGGTATTGAGCGTGGTACCGGTTGCCACTTCGTCCCGTACTTTCAGCACGGCGTCGCGGTAGACCGCGTTACCCGCAGCGCCGGCGACCGATTGCAGCGCCTCGATCAGCGGCACGCCGGCCGCGAAGGTGGTGCTGAGGGTGCGCGCAAAGCGGGCAATCACCGCCTCGTTGAGGATTTTGCCGATAATGGGGATCTTGAGCATCATCTTGTCGACGAAGTCGGAAAAACGCGGCGAGCGGCGCCGCGCCTCCGCGAACACGAAGCCGCCCACGACGGCGATGCCGAGGACGGGCAGCCACCACGCCTGGGCAAACTCGGAAATACTCAGGATCAGCAAGGTGAAAGCCGGCAGCGTGCTGCCGAACGACTCGTAGGTCATCGCAAAGGTGGGTACTACCTTGACCAGCAGCACTCCGGTCACGACGATGGCCACCAGCAGCACCGCCGAGGGATAGGTCATGGCTTTGCGGATCTTGCGCTCGAGCTGCTCGGTCTTTTCCTTGTAGAGCGCCACCCGCGCCAGCATGGTCTCCAGGGTGCCCGATTGCTCGCCGGCTTCGATGAGGCTGCAAAACAGGTTATCGAAATATTTGGGATGGGCGCGCAGTGCCGGCGCGAAACCGGAGCCCGACGAAACGTCGCCGTGGATTTTCTGGATCAGCTCGCGCATGGTCGGATTGTCTTCACCTTCCATTACGATTTCGAATGCCTGTACCAGCGGCACTCCGGCCTTGGTCATGGTCGCCATCTGGCGCGTAAAGGTGGCGATGTGGGCGGGTTTGATTTTCTTCGCGCCAAACAGCGGCTTGGGCTTTTTCCGGACTGTGCGTGGCTGGATCCCCTGCTTGCGCAATTGCGCCTTGACCATGGCGGTGGTGGCGCCGGTGATTTCGCCTTCGACGACTTTCCCGTCGCGGCCTTTGCCCTTGTAGACATAGATTTGTGTTGCAGCGGTAGCCATTAGTCCGTTGTCACTCGATTGGCTTCTTCCAGGCCGATTATACCTTCAGCCACCTTTTTCAATGCCGATTGGCGCAAGGTTCTGAAACCTTCGCGGCGCGCCGTCTCGCCGATTTCCAGCGAGTTGGCGCCCTCCATGATGAGTCGCGCCACGGCCGGCGTTACCTTGAGCACTTCATAGATACCGACCCGACCCTTGTAACCGAGATTGCATTTCGCACATCCAGCCGGACGGTACACCTTGATCTGATCCAGTGGCATGTCAATGCTGTCAAAGCCGGCTTCCTTGAGCACCGAGCGGGGCAAATCTGCCACCTGCTTGCACGTGCCGCACAGGCGCCGCGCCAGACGCTGGGCCATGATGAGAATCACCGAGGTGGCGATGTTGAACCCGGGTACCCCCATGCTGGCAAGCCGGGTGAGGGTTTCGGGGGCGCTGTTGGTGTGCAGGGTGGAAAGCACCAGGTGGCCGGTCTGGGCCGCCTTCACCGCAATTTCGGCGGTCTCCAGGTCGCGGATCTCGCCCACCATGACCACGTCCGGGTCCTGACGCAAAAAGGCGCGCAGCGCCGCGGCGAAGGTGAGGCCCACGCGCGGGTTCACCTGCACCTGGTTGACCCCTTCCAGGTAGATCTCCACCGGATCTTCGGCGGTCGAGATATTGACCTCCGGCGTGTTGATGATATTGAGCCCGGTGTAGAGCGACACCGTCTTGCCCGAGCCGGTGGGGCCGGTCATCAGGATCATGCCCTGGGGTCGCGCCAAAGCCTGGAGATAGGCTTCCTCCTGGTCCGGTTCGTAGCCCAGCGCCTCGATGCCCATGCGGGCGGCGCTGCCATCGAGGATCCGCAGCACGACTTTCTCGCCGTACTGGGTCGGCAGTGTATTGACCCGGAAGTCGATGGCGCGGGTCTTGCTGATGCGGATCTTGATGCGCCCGTCCTGGGGCATGCGACGCTCCGAGATGTCGAGCCGGGCCATGATCTTGAGGCGGGCCGCGAGCCGCGGCGCCAGGGTTATCGGCGGTTTGGCCACTTCCAGCAAAATGCCGTCGGTGCGAAACCGTACCCGGTAGAGCTGTTCATAGGGCTCGAAGTGGATATCGGACGCTCCCCGACGGATCGCGTCGAGTAGAACCTTGTTGATGAAGCGGACGACGGGCGCGTCGTCGGCGTCCGGGTCGAGCGTGGTCTCCTGGTCTGCGACGTCGCCGCCCAGTTGCTCCAGCTGGAAATCCTCCAGTCCGCCCACGGCAGTGCCGAGGACGTCGTCCTGGACATCAAGGAAGCGTGCGAGCTGGGTGCGGAGTTTGTCGAACTCGACCACCACCAGATCAACGCTCATGCCGGCCTGGAACCGGATTTCGTTGAGCGCGCGGTCATCCGTGGGATCGCCGACCGCGACACTGAGCCGCCCCAGATGGTTGCGCAGCGGTAGCGCCATATACTTGGCGACCAGCTTTTGATCCAGCAGATTGCGCGGGCAGGTAGCGAGGTTGACGGCGCCGAGATCCAGCAACGGGAGCCCGAATTCGGCGGCGGTGGCCTGCGCCACTTGATGCGGCGTCAGGAGGTGCGCGTCCACGAGGTGCTGGATGAGAGAAGTCTTGGCGAGGCTGGCGTCGTTCAGCGCGGTGGTGGCCGAGGCTTCATCCAGCAAGCCGTCCGCAACCAGCCGCCGGGGCAGCCCCCGCAAAACCTGGTTGCGCACGTTCATGGGGTTGATCCTATGGCCATCTGGTCATCGCTTCCATTGAGTGCCGTTGAACCCGGTTGCTGCGTCGTCCGCGTGATGGTAAGAGTGCCGGCGCGCGCTGTCCAGACAAGACGGAGTCCGGGTCTCCCTCCGGGGATTCCCGCGCGACCGCCATGGATGGTGGAAATACTGGAAACGCAGGAGCGGTTTCCAGTGAAACGGGAATCCAGTACCGCGGGGCTTCGGGTGCGGTGGGGCCTGGATCTCCGCTTTCGCGGGGATGATGGGAAGAGACGCGAGGACGACGGGAAGGGGACGACACACCTGCCGTCATTCCCGTGCGACCGCCATGGATGGCGGAAATGCTGGAAACGCAGGAGCGGTTTCCAGTGAAACGGGAATCCAGTACCGCGGTGCATCCGGGTGCGGTGGCGCCTGGGTCCCCGCCTTCGCGGGGACGACGAAGGAGCGCGGGGACGACGGGAACAGGCACAGGGACCACAGCACGCTTCCCGTCATTCCCGTGGCAACGGGAATCCAGTACCGCGGTGCATCCGGGTGCGGTGGCGCCTGGATCCCCGCCTTCGCGGGGACGACGCGAACGGGGCGCGGCGCCAACCACAAGCGCGCCGCTCTCCCCGGTGGGCTGAATGACATTTATTGTCAGTCAGGGTTGAATGTTGGCGCCATGGCCTCGCCGCCGCAGTGGATAACCCATTGAATTTCAATGATTGTTGTTGTTGGCACCGCATTTGTATGCCAACCCCCGCAAGCCTCCCACATCCGCGGGACAGCAGCTCGACACTCAACAGTCTTTCAAGGAGATTGGACATGCAACACGAACAGCACGACAAGCAAAAGGGTTTCACCCTGATCGAACTGATGATCGTGGTCGCGATCATCGGCATCCTGGCGGCGGTGGCCCTGCCCCTGTACCAGGACTATGTGGCCCGCTCCCAGGTGGCCGAAGGCGTGGCCCAGGCCGGCGCCCTCAAGGTATCCGTCACCGAATATGCCATCACTCAAGGGGAATGCCCGGCGGATTCCATTTACCGAAATAGTGCGGGTGGCCGCTACACGGCGGATGCCACCCACAAGGGTTGCGCGATCCAAATCACCATGCGCAACTCCGCGCCGGTTTCCGGCAGGGTTCGGGGCGACATCTTCGCGTTCGCCCCGGCCGACTCTACAGGCACGGTTTTGAGCAATATCGCTGCCACCAACGCGATCGGTTCCATTGCCAACTGGGCGTGCTTTGGTACAGGCGAAACCGTCACAGGTGTCAGTCCCACGATGGAACTCAAATACCTGCCCTCCGGCTGCCGTCCGTAAGGGCTGCGTCGGCAATCTGCCGGAGCCATCCGGCAAGCGCGCAACGGGGGCCTTGCCCCCGTTGCCGTTTTCGCACGATCTGATGCAACACCAAGGGTTTTCCGACGGGTTATGCTAGCCCTGCGGCATGGCACCCTTGAACCACTGATCCGCCAGCCCGACGCGAGGAATCCATGGCCGGCCGTGTCCCCCGTTTCTTCCCTTTCTATCTGAGCCTCTCGCTGCTGCTGCTGCTGATGCTGCTGGCGCGGCTGGTGGCGCCCTTCCAGGGCGGGCTCAGCATGGAACCCCATGTCGAACGGTTGGTGGGCGGCGTGCTGGCGAGCCCCGGCTTCTGGGCCGACGCCGGGCAGTTCGCCCTGGGCCTGCTGGTGGTGCATATCGCCTTCGCCGCCGCCTTGTGGCTGGCCAGCGCTGGCTGGTTGGCGGCCCTGGATGCGCCAAAGCGGACCCTGCGCTTGATCCAGCTATTGCTGGTGGCGCTGGCCATGCTGGCGGTGTTCATCCTCAATACCCGCTGGTTTCCGCTGGTGCCCAGTGCCTTTCTGCGCCGCGCCCCGGGGCTGGTGGAAGGGCCGCTGCTGATGGCGATCGGCGGGTTGTTTGCGGTATCCCTGCTGGTCAGCCTGGCCTGTTGGGCGCGGCGGCGCGGGGCGATGCTCGCGCCCGCGGCGGTGAGTCTGGCGCTGGCGGCAATCGCCGTGCTGGGGCTGTGGACGCCGCCCGCCACCGGGACTGGCGTGGTCGGCTCCCGCGACCCGGCCAGGCCCAATATATTGCTGATCGGCGTCGATTCCCTGCGCCCGGACGAGACCGGCTTCGTCAACGGGCAAAGCCGCCTCACGCCCAATATCGATGCCTTCCTGCGCGAGGCCCACTGGTTCGATACCGCCTATACGCCGCTCGGCCGCACCTTCGGCGGCTGGATGGCGGCCCTGACCGGCCGTGAGCCCATCAACAGCGGCGCCCGCGAGAACCTGGTCGGCAACGACGTGGTGACCCGCGACGCCACGCTTGGGCATCGACTGCGCGAACAGGGTTACCGTACCGTGCTGGCCATGGACGAGCGCCACTTCAGTTCCGTGGATGAGAGCTTCGGGTTCGATGCCGTGGTGGGGCCGGCGCACGGC
>JBKHWK010000099.1:0-6502 GCA_046566625.1 Gammaproteobacteria bacterium | reverse complement strand
GGCCGATCAGCACGCAGTCGCGCCCCTCGCGGGCGCAGGCGGCCACTTCCAGGTGCACCTTGGTCACCAATGGGCAGGTGGCATCGAATACGCGCAACCCGCGCACGCCAGCCTCTTCGCGCACGGCTTGCGACACACCGTGGGCGCTGAAAATGACGGTGCCCTCCGCCGGCACCTCGTCCAGCTCCTCGACGAAGATCGCGCCGCGCTGACGCAAACTGTCCACGACGTATTTATTGTGGACAACTTCGTGCCGCACATGAATGGGCGCGCCGAAACGGTCGAGCGCACGCTCGACAATTTCGATGGCGCGATCCACGCCGGCGCAGAAACCGCGGGGATTGGCGAGCAGGAGTTTCACGACGCCACCGCCTCCGCCGCGGCGACCGATCGTATCGCGACGGCGAACACCAGCGTCTTGCCGGCCAGCGGATGATTGAAGTCGACCGTGACCCGGTCCCCCGCCACCGCCATCACTACGCCGGGCAACTGGCCAGATGAGGCATCGGTGAAGCTGACAACCAGCCCGGGCGTCAACTCCATGTCGGCGGGAAAGCGGCGCTTGGGCAAGGTCATCACATTGGCTTGCTGGTGAACTCCAAAACCCTGTTCCGCAGGAACTTCGAAACGTCGTTCGTCGCCTGCATGCAAACCGAGCAGCAGACGCTCGAAACCTTCCGGGAGATTGCCGTCGCCGATCATGAGTTGCGCGGGTGCGCGCGCGAAATTGCTGTCCACCACGGCACCATCGGTCAACTCGATGGCGAAATGCAGCGTGACCGCCGCGCCAGGACCAATCGCAACCTCGTCGCTCATGCGTCTGTCCGTCGGTTCCGGAAGGCATCCAGGATCAGGAGCGCGGCACCGACCGTAATGGCGGCGTCCGCCACGTTGAATGCCGGCCAATAGAGATCCTCATAATGGATCTGGACGAAATCCACCACATAGCCGAATCGCAACCGGTCACCGAGATTGCCGATCGCGCCGCCCAGCACCAGCGCCAGACCCAGACCCTGCCGGACCTCGGTGCGCGGCAGACGCTGCAAGACCACGACAATTGCCAGGCTCACCACCAGCGCGATGCCGCTCAGCAGCCAATGCTGCCAACCGCCCGCCTCGCTGAGCAGGCTGAACGCCGCGCCGCGATTGTGCAGCAGGGTGAGATTGAACAGCGGCGTGATTACGCGCGGCACGCCATAGTCGAGCAAACTGCTCGCCAGGCTCTTGGTCCACCAGTCAAGGACGATTATCAGCGCGACCACCAGATAAAGACCCAGTAGTTGCGCTCTGCCGAAAGTCGTGGTCGAGTCCATTGACTGGCTCATTCAGGCGATGCGCCGGAGTTCACCGGCACCGGCCACGTTCGTCACGCAACGCTCGCACAGCTCCGGATGTTCGGCACAGCCGCCAACGCTGTCGCGGTGATGCCAGCAGCGCACGCACTTGGCGTGCGTGGAAAGCACCAGCGCCACTTTCACCCCGGACAAGCCGGTGTCGTGGCTTCCGGCTGGCGCCGCCGCGAGGGGCTGCACGCTGGCCGCCGACGTCAGCAGCACAAAACGCAATTCATCACCCAGCTTGTCGAGTAGGGCATGCAGCGCGGCATCCACATAGACCACCACTTCGGCATCCAGCGAGCCGCGCACCAGTCCGGCATTGCGCTGTTCTTCCAGGGTTTTGTTGACGGCTTCCTTGACACTCATCACCTGCGCCCAGTCGTCACGGGAGAAGAGCTCGCCCTCCCCCAGACTCGGCAGCGGAAACCATTCGGCCAGCAGCACGGAATCCTCGCGCGCACCCGGCAGGCACTGCCAGATCTCCTCGGCGGTGAAGCTCAGGATCGGCGCGATCCAACGCACCAGGGCCTCGGCGATCTGGTGCAGCGCGGTCTGTGCCGAGCGCCGCGCCAGGCTGTCGCGCTGGCAGGTGTACTGGCGGTCCTTGATGATGTCGATATAGAAGCCGCCCAGATCCGCGACGCAGAACTGGTGCAGTTTCTGATAGATGTGGTGAAAGCCGTAATCCTGGTAGCGGGCCGCAATCTCGTCCTGCAGCAGGCGCGCGCGATCCACCGCCCAGCGGTCGAGATGCAGAAGCTGATCGAAGGGCACCGTGTCGCGCGCGGGATCGAAACCTTCCAGATTGGCAAGCAGATAGCGCAGGGTGTTGCGAATGCGGCGATAGGAATCCGCGGTGCGTTTGAGAATTTCATCGGACACTGACAACTCGCCGCTGAAATCCGTCGCCGCCACCCACAGGCGCAGCACATCGGCACCGAGCTCGTTGATCACCTGCTGGGGCGCTACCACATTGCCCAGCGACTTCGACATCTTGCGGCCCTGGGCATCCACGGTGAAGCCGTGGGTGAGCACTGCCCGGTACGGCGCATTACCGTTGATGGCGACCGCCGTCTTGAGGGACGACTGGAACCAGCCTCGGTGCTGGTCGGAACCTTCCAGATAGAGATCCGCCGGATAGCGCAGTTCGGGCCGGCGCTCCAGCACTGCCGCGTGGCTGACGCCCGAGTCGAACCAGACATCCAGGGTATCGGTGACCTTGCGGTAGTGCGCGGCGTCCGCGCCCAGCAGCTCTGCCGGATCGAGATCGTGCCAGGCATCCATACCATTTTCTTCGACACGCAGTGCCACCGCCTCGATCAGGCGCTGGGTATCCGGGTGTGGCTCGCCGCTGTCCGCGTGGACGAACAGTGCAATGGGCACGCCCCAGGTACGCTGGCGCGACACGCACCAGTCGGGACTGTTGGCGAGCATGGCTTCCATCCGCGCCTGGCCCCAGTCGGGATACCAGGACACTTTGGCAACTTCCGCAAAAGCGGTGTCGAGCAAGCCTTGCGCGTGCATGCCGATGAACCACTGCGGCGTCGCCCGGTAGATCAGCGGCGTCTTGGTGCGCCAGCAATGGGGATAACTGTGGACGATTTTTTCACACGCGAGCAACGTGCCGCGTTCGCGCAGCAATTCGACGATCGGCTCGTCCACCTTGTAGACGTGCTGGCCGGCGAAATACTCGACCCGGTCGCGGAACACACCGTGGTCGTCGAGATAATCGAGGGTACCGATGCCATGGGGCACGGACACCGTGAAGTCTTCCACGCCGTGATCGGGCGCCGTATGCACGGCGCCGGTGCCCGCATCCAGGGTGACGTGATCACCGAGAATCACCGGTACTTCGCGGTTGTAAAACGGATGCCGGAGGCGCAGACCTTCGAGGCTAGCGCCCTTGCAGGTGGCGAGCACCTGGGCGTCGGTGCCGCCGACGCGCGTCATGACGCCGGCCACCAGTTCCCGCGCCAGAATCAGGCGGCGCGGCGCGCCCTGGATCGCGCACGCGACCAGCGCGTAGTCGATATCGGGACCGAGACAGACCGCCTGATTGGCAGGCAGGGTCCAGGGCGTGGTGGTCCAGATGGCGACCGCGATCTCCCCTGCCCCCTTCAGCTCGCCGAACGCATCGGCCAGCGCCGTCACGTCTGCGACCGGAAAGGCGACATCAATGGCGAACGAGGTTTTGTCGTGGTATTCGACTTCGGCTTCGGCGAGTGCCGACGCACCCACCACGCTCCAGTACACGGGCTTGTAGCCGCGCACCAGGTGGCCTTTGGCGGCGACGCGGCCCAGCGCGCGAATGATGTCGGCTTCGTAGCGGTAATTCATGCTCAGGTAGGGATGGTCCCAGTCGCCGAGCACGCCGAGGCGGATGAAGTCGCGGCGCTGACGCTCGACCTGGCTCGCGGCGTACTCCCGGCATTTGGCGCGAAACGCCTTGGCGTCGAGCTTGTGCCCGGCCTTGCCCCACTTCTGCTCGACCTGATGCTCGATGGGCAGGCCGTGGCAATCCCAGCCCGGCACATAGGGCGCGTCGTAGCCCGCCAGCGTGCGCGCCTTGACGATGATGTCCTTCAGGATCTTGTTGACCGCGTGCCCGATGTGAATATCGCCGTTGGCGTAGGGCGGGCCATCGTGGAGGATGAATTGCTCGCGCCCGGCGCGCGCGGCGCGGATACGGCCGTAGATGTCGGCTTCCTGCCACTGCTTGAGAATGCCGGGCTCGCGCTGCGCGAGATTGGCTTTCATCGGAAAGCTGGTATTGGGAAGATTGAGCGTCGCTTTGTAATCGGTCATACCGCTGCCGTAGGTTCGGACCCTTGAGATGCCGCGAAATAGCGCCGCGCAGCGACGATGTCCGCCTGAATCTGGGTCACCAATTCATCGATCGAGGAAAATTTCGTTTCCTCGCGTAATTTGTGCCTGAACTCCACATGAATACGATGGCCATAAATGTCGCCGCTCCAGTCGAGCAGATGGACTTCGAGGACCGGCTTGATCAGGTCGCCCACGGTCGGCCGCACCCCTACATTCGCCACGCCGGGAACGCGTTCGCCGTCGAGCACCACTTCCACCGCAAAGACGCCCTGCAGGGGCGCGCGATACCGATGCAGATTCAGGTTCGCCGTGGGCACTCCCAACTGGCGGCCCAGGCGCTGGCCGTACACCACGCGGCCCGCGATCCGAAACGGCTTGCCCAGCAGTTTGGCTGCCTCGGCAAAATTGCCCAGTTCCAGTTCGCGCCGGATGCGGGTACTGCTGATGCGCTCGCCGCCCATCTGGATGCTGTGGGTTTCCAGCACCTCGAAACCGTGGAGTGCGCCCATGCGCACCAGCATTTCGTAGTCGCCGCTGCGGTCGCGCCCGAAATGAAAGTCGTCACCCACCACCAGACACTTGATGCCGAGCCCACGCACCAGCACCCGCTCGACGAATTCCTGCGCCGACAGGCTGCGCAGGGCGCGATTGAACTGGAGACAGAACACCCGTTTGACGCCTGTACCCGCCAGGGCTTCGACCTTTTCGCGAATGCGCATCAGCCGCGCCGGCGCCTGCTCGCGGGAAAAATACTCGCGCGGCTGCGGCTCGAACATCATCACCACCGAGGCTGCGCGGTAATAGGCCGCGCGCTCCTTGAGCTGCCCCAGGATCGCCTGGTGGCCCAGATGAATGCCGTCGAACGAGCCCACGGTGGCCACCGCGCCGCGATGCTCCGGGCGCAAATTGTGGAGTCCACGAATCAGAAAATCCTTTGCGTTGATAATCACAGTGCAACTCGCGAGGACGGGGTTTGGCGCGTATGTTCAGCCGGAACCGCGCGGAAGATGACTCCAACCGCGCGCTGTTGCGCACCGACAAAAGCGAGCGGGGAGTATATACCGGCCCGGGAACGTGACGGAATCGTCCCGCGGCAAGAGTGCCCGCGGACGCGGCTTCAGCGCACCTCGCGAAGATCGCGCAGCCGCAATCCGCCGGCCAGCAGCGCGCCGATATAGACACCGAGGCCGGCCGCGCAGACCACCATCAACGCCCCCACGCGGGGCCAGAACGCCAGCGCGATCCAGTCGCCCCAGACATCGCGCAGCACCAGCAGACACGCCAGCATCGCCAGATTCGCGATGCCGAGCACCGCGCCGAAACGCTGCCACTCACGCCCCGGCCGATAGACTTCGGCGCGCAGCAGGCCGCGCAGCAGCAGGCCGGCGTTCACCCAGGCGGCGAGCGCCGTAGCCGCTGCCAGCCCGGCGTGACCGAGACGAAAATAATGATGCAGGGGCAGCGCTATCATCAGATTCAGGACCATATTGGTGACCATGGCGATGATGCCGATGGTGACCGGTGTGCGGGTGTCCTGGCGCGCGAAGTAACCCGAGGCGAGCACCTTGATACACATGAAGGCCACCAGCCCCAGAGAAAACGCACGCAAGCTGAACGTGGCCATCGCGATATCGCGCTGCCCCATGGTCGCGCCGTTGTAGAACAACGTGGTCAGCAGCGGCTCCGCCAACACCACCAGTGCAATGGTGGCCGGCACGGCAATCAACAGGACAAAGCGCAGTCCCCAGTCGAGGGTGGCGCGGAAGCGGGCCGGATCCGCGCCGCTGTGCAGGCGCGACAGCTGGGGCAGAATCACGGTCGCGGCCGCCACCGCAAATACCCCGAGCGGCAGCTCCACCAGGCGATCCGAGTAATACAGCCAGGACACGCTGCCCACCGGCAGGAAGGACGCGATGATGGTATCGAGCAGCAGGTTTATCTGGCTGACCGAGACCCCGAACAGCGCCGGCACCATGAGCTTGAGAATGCGCCGTACCCCCGGGTGATGCCAGCCCAGCTTCGGTCGCGGCAACAGATGCAGCTGGGCGAGAAACGGCAACTGGAACAGCAACTGCACTAGGCCCGCCGCAAACACACCCCAGCCCAGCGCGTAGACCGGGCTGGCGAACCAGGGCGTCGCCGCCAGGGCCGCGGCGATCATGCACAGGTTCAGCCAGATCGGCGTGAAGGCCGGTATCGCAAAGCGGTCGTAGCTGTTGAGAATGCCGCCCGCGAAGCCGGCCAGCGAGATGAACAGCAGATAGGGAAAGGTGATCCGGATCAGCTCGATGGTGACCGCGAATTTGGTGGGATCAGCCGCGAATCCGGGTGCAAACACC
>JBKHWK010000098.1:0-6585 GCA_046566625.1 Gammaproteobacteria bacterium | reverse complement strand
TGGGTGCCCAGCACGTTGTTGCGCACCGCTTCCCAGGCGTTGTCGTTTTCCATTAGCGGGACATGTTTGTACGCAGCAGCGTGAAACACGACGGCTGGACGATGTGCGCTCAGTACCCGCTTCACCCACACGGCATTCTTCACATCACCGATCACCGGGACGATCGGCATTTGCGGAAAACTGCGCGGCAGCTCCTGTTCCATCGCATACAGGGCAAGTTCGGATTGCTCGAACAGCACCAGCCTGGCGGGCGCGAAGCGTGCAATCTGACGGCACAGTTCGGAACCAATCGAACCGCCGGCGCCGGTCACCATGACCACCTGTCCGGTCAGCAAGCGATGCAGGCCGCTGTCATCGAGCGATACCGGGTCACGCCCCAACAAGTCGTCGAGTTCAATGCGCCGCAAACTGGAGACCGATACGCGTCCCGCCACCAGGTCTTCGAGCGCGGGAATGGTCATCACCTTGAGCCCTGCGCTGGCACAGGTCTCGGAAATGCGCTTGCGCACGCCGTGCGCCGCCGAAGGCAAAGCCAGCACGATGTCCTGCACGTCCATTTTTCGGGCACACGCCACCACGTCCTCAAGCGCGCCCAAGACCGGAATGCCTTGCACCAGACGCCCTTTCTTGTCGCGGCTATCGTCCAGCAAGCCCACCACGTGAAAGCCGGCCGGATTGCGCGCCAGTTCGCGCAGAAAAAAATCCGCTGCCGAACCGGCCCCGGCCACCAGCACCGGCTTGCTGTCCGGGCGCAACACGCTCGCCAGTCTGTGTTCCCTCCAGGCGCGGTAGGCCAGTCGGCTGCCGCCCATCACGATGACGAGCAACAACGGATCGAGAATCAGCACCGAGCGCGGCACGACTGTGGTGACGCGAAACAGGATCAGCACCACCGGAACCATGAGCGCTGCCACGCCCACCGCCAGGACGATGCGCTTGAGATCGGGCAGGCTGGCGAATCGCCAGATCCCGCGATAAAGGCCGAAGCGCCAGAACACCGCAGCCTGCAGCGGCACCACCCAGAAAAGCGTCGACAACGCCGCCGATTGGTATGCGGGCGGCATCGACAGATTGAAACGCAGCCAGTACGCGCCCAGCCACGCCAATGCAGCGACGAGGATATCGTGCAGGATGATGGCGGCGGTGCGGGGATTAATGGTCATTGCGGGACTGAACCCAACGAAAATCGATAGCGAGAAAAATCAGCAAATAGGCTGCGGCCGACAGTATAAGCAGCCATGCGACCTGTTGCGGGAAAATCAGGTACACCCATGCAAGCGCAGCCATCGCCAGCATCAGTGCAAAAGCAGCCAGGGCCAATTGGCGATGCGACGCGCCCAGCAATACCGCGCGCTGATAGTAATGCGAGCGATGCGCGCGCCAGATTTTCTCGCCGCGCAAGGCGCGCCGGCCCAGCGTCACGCTCGCATCCACAATAAACGGCGAAAACACCAGCAGCGGAAACAGCCACGTCCACACGCCTTCCAGGGTGCCCACGATGCCCAACGTGGCCGCCAGAAACCCCAGCGGGATCGAGCCCGCATCGCCCATGAATACCCGTGCGGGCGGGAAATTGAAGCGCAGAAAAGCCAGCGCCGCTGCCGCAATGGCCGCACAGAATGCGGCGAGCCCGGTCGCCTCGCCCAACCACGCTGCCAGCGCCAACGCGCCGAATCCAATGGCGGCCATGCCGCCCGCCAGCCCGTCCGCGCCGTCCATGAAATTGTAGAGATTGGTCATCCACACCACCGCCAGCGTGCCTGCCAGCAAGCTCCAGCCGGTGAGCCCGAGCGCGAAAAGGCAGCCCGCCGCCGCGACGAAGTGTGCAAAAAAACGCACCCTCACCGGCAGCCCGCGCAGATCGTCAATCACCGACAGCGCAGCCAGCGCGAAGGCACCCAGCATCGCCGGCAACAACGTGACATCCGCCAGCCACATGGCGGCCACCAGCACCCCGGCCATCATGCCCAGCCCGCCGACTCGCGGCGTCGGCGTGACATGCAGCGAGCGCTCGTTCGGATGGTCCATCGGCAGCGCATGGCGGCGCCGTAGCAGCCAGGCCAGCACCAGCCAGCACACCAGAAAAGCAGCCAAGGGCGTGCCCCAGTCGATTGGCGCCATCACGACTTCCACGCCAGGAATGCCATTGATCTATGCATTACCAGGCGGAATATTCCCGCCACGCCATGATGGGATTTCATATCGATCAAATGAGTCGTACCAATTCCGTATAGGGCACGAGTGCCGCATCGGCGGTTATAAGCTGCGCAGGCAGAAGCAGGGTCTGCGCAATCAACAGGCGATCAAAGGGATCGCGATGATGCGGGGGCAAACCGGCGACCTTCGCGCCATGTTCCGAGTTGATGGGCAGTTCGGCAAAACCCGTGCCCCTGGCCGCCTGCACGATCTCTTTTGGCGAATAATGAAAATCCACCTTCCCCAAGGCTGTCTTGATCGCGATCTCCCAAATACTTGCGGCACTGAAATAGACCGTGGTTTCGGGAGATTCAAGCTGCGCCGCAATGTCCTGCGGCAAACGCCCAGGCGAGCCCAGCGCCCACAGCAGGATATGGGTGTCCAGCAAAACAACCACTCAGCGCCCCTCGAACATAGCCAGAACGTCTTCCGTCAGCGGCGCATCGAAATCATCCGGAATGTGCAGCTTGCCTTTGAGCAGGCCAAGCCGACGCTTCATCGGCGGAGCATCTAGCGGCACCAGACGGGCGATCGGCTTGCCCGCCTTTGCGATGACAACCTCTTCTCCCCCGGCCACCCTTTCCAGCAGGCGCGAGAGATGGGTTTTCGCCTCATGGATATTGATAGTTTGCATGGCACCCTCCAGGCTTGACTAAGTCTAGTTTAACAGGATAACCCATATCGGGCTGCACTAAATTGTCATGCTCCCGATCTGGCAGCCCTGCTTAGGTTCGCTTCAGGGCCGTCACTGTCGCCTCCAGCCCGGCTTCCATCGAATACGGCGGCGTCCAGCCCAGGCGCGAGCGGATAGTCGAACTGTCGACATACAGCGAACCCGCGAGACGCGCCACGGCGGCACGCTTGCCGAGCAACGCGCCGGCAAACGCGAGCACGCCGACCGGCACCGCAAGCAAGCGCGCCGGTCGCCCCATCGCGCGTGCCACCGCCCGGACAAGTTCCGGTGTTGAGACAGGCTGCCCATCGTCGATCAAAAAAGTATGTCCCGCCGCCGCCGGATGCTCGACGCATACCCGGATCGCATCGACGAAGTTACCCAGATACAACAGGCTGCGGCGGTTTCGTACCGCGCCCAGCGGCAGCGGCCAGTCCTTTTTGACCATCTGCATCAAGCGCAGAAAATTCGCCTTCACTCCCGGCCCATATACCAGCGGCGGGCGCAGGATGACGACTTCCAGTCCGGTTTCCTCCGCGATTCGCCTCAGCCCCTGCTCGGCCTCCCACTTGGAGATCGCGTACGGATCCTCCGGCGCCGGCACATCGCTTTCGCGATAGGCTTCATCGCGCCCCTCGCCGTTTACCTTGATGGTGCTGATGAACACCAAGCGCTGCACGCCTGCTTGCGCTGCCTGGCGCGCGAGGTTGAGCGTGGCGTCAGTGTTGGTCGCGCGGTACAGCGCCAGCGGGTCGGAGGCCGTGTCGTGCATGACGTGGACTCGGGCAGCGAGGTGCACGACTGCGTTGCAACCGGCCAGCGCAGGCCGCCAATCTGTCGACGCATCCAGATCGCCGACCACGACCTCGTTGGGCAACCCGGATGTGCTACGCACAGCGGGCACGACCCCATAACCGGAAGCCGCCAGCCTGTCGCACAACGCCATGCCCACAAAACCGGTGGCGCCGGTTATCAGTGCCTTCATGCGCGTGCCTCGCGATAAACCGCCAGCGTTTGCGCGATGACGGTTTCCAGTCCGAATTCTGCTTCAGCCCGCAATCTCGACTGTTCGCCCATGCTGCGGCGCAGTTCAACGTCATCGATCAGTTTTTTCAATGCTGCCGCCAGCGCTACCGCATCGCGCACCGGAACCAGCAGGCCATTTACGCGGTCTCGCACCACTTCACGACACCCTGGCGCATCGGTCGTCACGATCGGCAAGCCGCAGGCGGCCGCTTCCAGCAGCGACTTGGGCAAGCCTTCGCGGTAAGACGGCAGACAGGCGATGTGCGCCGCCTGCAACACGGCTGGCATGTCTTCTCGCCTGCCCCACCACTCCACACCATGCTGTCCGTGCCAATTGCGCAAGGTCGATTCGGGTACCGAGGCCGGATTGGCGGGATCGGGGTCGCCCACCAGCACAAAGCGCGCGTTGACGCCTGCCTCGGTCAGGCGGCGTGCAGCCTCGACGAACTCGCCCACACCCTTATCCCACAGCATGCGTGCAACCAACACAATGCAAATCGGCTCCACTGACGGAATCACCGGATAAAAAATCTGCAAATCCACACCCGCGCCTCTAATCAACCGCAAGCGCGAGGCAGATACGCCCGAGCGTTCGAGCAGAGACCTGTCTTCCGGGTTTTGCACAATGGTCAAGCTATGCGGCCGGTTGAGCAGACGCCCCAGCATCCAGCGCACTACCGGTCGAACCAGGCGCACTACGCCGCTGGATGAGGTGAACAACCACCCCAGCCCTGCCACAGCATTCACCTGCGCGGGTACGCGCGCCAGCCATGCCGCCAGCGCGCCGAACATCACGGGCTTCAGCGCCACGTGGTGAACCAGATCGGGATGCTCGCGGCGATACAGGCGCCACAGCGCTATCACCTCAGCGAACGGGTTGCCGCCGCGCCGCGACAAGACGAAGGGAATCAGCCGAATCCCCGCAGCGCGGATCGTCTCGCCATGTACCCCCACGCGGGTCGCCACCGCCACCTCGAACCCCGCCGCCTGCGCCGCCACAGCAAGCGGCAGGCGGTGCGAAACGAAATACCAGTCTTCGGTGACGACGAATAGCAGTTTCACGCGTTGTGCTCCAACCACGCCTGAAACATCAGCACATCCCACAAGTAATAGGCCCAGTTGCGGCTGCCGGACTGATGCTCAGCCCATTTTCGCTGAATAGGCGCGGGGTCGAAAAAGCCCTCCCGCGTCAGTCGCCCCGGCTCAATGAGGGCTGCCGCCCAGGCTTTCAGCGGCCCGCGCAACCAGACATCAATCGGCACGCCAAAGCCCATCTTGGGGCGCTCCATCATGGCCTGCGGCACATGGCGATAGAGCACCTGGCGCAACAGCCACTTGCCCTGACCGTGGCGGATTTTCATGTCCAGCGGCAAGGTCCAGGCGAATTCCACCACCCTGTGGTCGAGCAGTGGCACCCGGGTTTCCAGGCTCACGGCCATGGCCGCCCTGTCCACCTTGGTGAGAATGTCATCGGGAAGGTAGGTCACGGCATCCAGAACCATCATGCGGTGCTCGAAATCGGGCAGATCAACTTGCTGGCCGGGGTCGGTGAGCAACGTCAAGGGTTCATGGCCGCCCGGCACCAGTTGCGCGGGGTCTTTCCAGTGCGACACCAGCCCCAGATAAATCTCCTCGGGCGAGCGCACCGCCAGGATCTCGGCCACCTTGTGCAACTTGTCACCCGGGTTGGCATAACGCAGCCTGGATGGGAGCCAGCGTTCCAGTTTCTGGAAAGCCGTGTTCCACGCGGCAGGCGGCAGGGTGGTCAGCACCCCGGCCAGCGCCGCGCGCAGCGGACGTGGCATCCAGCCCAACTTGCGCCACAAATCGCGCGCCCAGAAATAACGGTTGTAGCCACCGAACAACTCGTCGCCGCCATCACCGGACAAGCTCACCGTCACATGCTGGCGCGCCAGGCGCGAAACCAGGCAGGTGGGAATCTGCGACGAATCCGCAAAGGGCTCATCGTAAATGGCCGACAGGCTGGGGATCACGTCCATCGCATCCTGCGGGGTGACATACAACTCGGTGTGCTCCGTGCCCAGATGGCGCGCCACCGCATGGGCATGCTCGGCCTCGTTGTAGCCCACCTCGTTAAAGCCGATGGTAAAGGTTTTCACCGGGCGGCGGCTTTGCGCCTGCATCAGCGCCACGATGGTGGTGGAATCGATGCCGCCGGACAGAAAAGCGCCCAGCGGCACATCCGCCACCATTTGCCCGCCCACCGCCTGGCCGAGCAAGCGTTCCAGTTCCGTCGCCGCTTCCGCATCGCTGCCGCGAAACAGATTGCGCTGCCCTGCCTCGGCCACCGACCGCGCGGACCAATAAGCCGCCGGCCGTGCATCCTTCTGCCCGGCGTGAAGCTGCAAAAAAGTGCCGGGCGGCAGTTTATGTATGCCCTGATAAATCGAGTAAGGCGCAGGGATCGCGTTGTGGCGCAGAAACAGCGTCAGCGCAGCGCGGTCGATTTCGGCGCGGAACGCCGGGTGCGCTTTAAGTGCCTTGAGTTCCGAGCCGAACAGGAAAGTCTCGCCCTGCCAGCCGTAATACAACGGCTTTTCGCCCAGGCGGTCGCGCGCAAGCGACAGCGTGCGCGTCTCACGATCCCACAGGGCGAATGCGAACATGCCGACAAACTTTTTCAGCGCCGTTTCCAGTCCCCATGCAGCGATAGCTGCCAGCATCACCTC
>JBKHWK010000097.1:0-6588 GCA_046566625.1 Gammaproteobacteria bacterium | reverse complement strand
GGCTACATGAGCCCCGCGCAGTTTGAAGCAAGAAAAATAGCGTAGTGCCGGTGTCCGTCATTCGACGGGAAGATCACACTTCCAGAATCCGCGGCGTGGCCGCTTGGCAACACAGCCACGCAGAAATTCCTCAATGACAGCGTCTTCGACTTTGGTCGTCGGCTTGCCAACGTAATACCAGCTGCTTGGCGGCAGGCCTGCGAGTGCGCAAGCCATACGCACGGGCATGTCTTCAACCTCGACCAGCTGGCTTACCGCCTCACGCTTCTGGTCAAGGCTCAGAACTTTTTTGCGAGCAGCACTTCCATGCCATGGGCCCGCAGGCTCAAGTCCGCGTACAACTGCTTTAGCCGCCGGTTCTCTTCCTCAAGCTCCCGCAAGCGGGACAACTCTGAGGCTTCCAGCCCGCCATATTTGGCCCGCCACTTGTAGAACGTGGCGGGGCTGATGCCAAGCTGCCGGGAAATGTCGTTTACGGACATGCCGGCCTCCGCCTGTTTCAAGGCGGCCATCATCTGACTTTCCGTGAATTTCGAAGTGCGCATCTTCATCTCCTGACAAGGGTTAGTTTGCCAGAAGTCTCTACTTTTGCGTGTCCAGACTCAGGGGGAGCTTACAGAGTTATACCCAGGCTTCTACTGCGAGCTGACGCCTCCATTCCTGGGGAAGGTCAAGGGCCAGCAGCCAAGCTCGGAACAAGCAAATCAGAGTCGCGGCGTTCCCCTTTGCTGCCAGGTACGCGATGTTCACGGAACCCGGCCGTTTCAGAAGTGAGGCCAGCGACCCTTCCCTAGCGAACTTAGCCCAGCGCCCGAATCCCCACCGCGCGGCGCAGCTCCGCGAGCACCGGCGTCGCGATGGCGCGGGCCTTGGCGGCGCCGGCTTGCAGGATCGCCTCAATATGGGCCGGCCGCGCCACCAGGCCTTCATATCGCTCGCGCGCGCTGCCCAGTTCGGTGTTGACCAGTTCGAACAATTGCTTTTTGGCTTCGCCCCAGGCGATGCCGTCGGCAAAGGCCTGACGCATGGCGGCGGTCTGGGTCGGCGTCGCGAAGGCCTGCCAGATCTGGAATACCGTGGAATCCCCCGAGTCCTTGGGAACGCCGGGTTCGAGCAGATTGGTCTTGATCTTGTTGATGTGTTTCTGCAACTGTTTTTCCGGCAGGAACAGCGGGATGGTGTTGCCGTAGCTCTTGCTCATCTTGCGGCCGTCGAGGCCCTGGAGCAGCGCCACGTTGTCGTCCACCGCCGCTTCCGGCAGCACGAAATGCTCGCCGTAGTGGTGATTGAAGCGCTGGGCGATGTCGCGGGCCATTTCAATGTGCTGGATCTGGTCACGCCCCACCGGAATGCGGTGGGCGTTGAACAGCAGGATGTCGGCCGCCATCAGAATGGGATAACTGAACAGGCCCATGGTGATGCCGAAATCCGGATCTTCGCCCGCCGCTTCGTTTTCCTGCACCACGGCCTTGTAGGCGTGGGAGCGGTTCATCAGGCCCTTGGCGGTCATGCAGGTGAGCAGCCAGGTGAGCTCGGGAATTTCCGGGATGTCCGACTGCCGGTAGAACACCACGTTGTCGGGGTCGAGACCCAGCGCCAGCCAGGTGGCGGCGATCTCCAGGGTGGAGCGATGCACCAGCTCCGGGTCCTGACACTTGATCAGCGCGTGGTAATCGGCGAGGAAGAAAAACGATTCGACGTCGTTGCGCCGGCTCTCGGCGATGGCGGGGCGGATCGCGCCCACATAGTTGCCGAGGTGGGGAATGCCTGTGGTGGTGATGCCGGTGAGAACGCGTTCGCTGGCCATGGCTCGCTGCAACAGCTTGAAAAAGGGCGTTCATGATACCCGATTGCCCATCCACACCAGCCCGTTGGGATGGCCACAGGTCGGCCCGGCGGCGCCTCTATTGCCGGGCGCCTCGATCCCGGTGCGCTATGATTCGGCACTGCACCTAGCAGCTTGTTGAAAAACGTCGCGAGGCGCACGGCGCGCAGCGACCGAGACATATCAAATGGATAGGCGAGGGAGCGAGCACCGCGCAACGAACCAGATAGCTGCCGCAGTAGTTTTTCAACAAACTGCTAGATTTCACCGGGGGTTCCGTGGCCACACTGCAACGCTGTTACAACGTCGAGGATTTCCGCCGCCGTGCGCGCGGCAAACTGCCCTCGCCGCTGTTCCATTACATCGACGGCGGCGCCGACGATGAGCACACTCTGCGCGCGAACACGGCGGCCTTCGACCGGTACCAACTTGTGCCGCGCATCCTGCAGGATGTGACCCACACAGATCTGCGCACCCGGGTGCTGGGCTGTGATGTCGCCCTGCCGCTGTTGCTGGCGCCCACCGGCATGTCGCGTTTCTTTCACTACCAGGGGGAACTGGCGGTGGCACGCGCCGCCGCAACCTTCGACACCCTGTATTCGCTGTCGACGGTGTCGACCACCACCATCGAGGACGTGGCCCGCGCGACGTCCGGCCCCAAGCTGTTTCAGCTCTATGTGCTGCGCGATCCCGGCATCAACGACGAGCTGATCGACCGTTGCAAGGCGGCCGGCTTCAACGCCCTGTGTCTGACCGTGGATACCGTGGTGCAGGGCAACCGCGAGCGCGATCTGCGCACCGGCATGACGGTGCCGCCCGCGCTCACGGCGAAAAGCTTTGCCAGCTTCTTCGCGCGACCGCAGTGGTGCTACCGCTTTTTGACGTCGCCGCGCTTGCAGATGGCCAATGTCGCCCACCGCATCGCCGAAGGCAGCACCCAGGTGAGCTCGCTGGCGAGTTACATCAACGGCCAGTTCGACCGGGCGCTGAACTGGGCGGCGGCCGAACGCATCCGTTCGCGCTGGCAGGGGCCGTTCGCCATCAAGGGCGTGTTGTGCGCCGAGGACGCGCGCCGCGCGGCGGATATCGGCGCCACCGCGGTGATCGTCTCCAACCACGGCGGCCGGCAACTGGACGGCGTACCGGCCCCCATCGACGTAATCGCCGAGATTGCCGATGCCGTGGGTGGTCGTCTGGAGATCATCCTCGATGGCGGCATACGGCGCGGCACCCATGTGCTGCGGGCGCTCGCCCGGGGCGCCACCGCCTGCATGATGGGGCGGCCCTATCTTTACGGACTTGCGGCGGGCGGCCAGGCGGGAGTCGAGCGGGTGCTCGAATTGCTGCGCGCGGAAATCGAACGCGGGATGATTCTGAGCGGTCGGCCGCGCATCGCGGATATCGATGCGAGCCTGATCCGGGGCGGCGAAGCCGGCTGACTCCGCCGCCCGACAGGACTCGATTAGCAGCTTGTTGAAAAGCGTCGCGAGGCGGCCAGCTGCGAGGCGCACGGCGCGCAGCGACCGAGACATATCAAATAGATAGGCGAGGGAGCGAGCACCGCGCAACGAAGCAGATGGCTGCCGCAGCAGTTTTTCAACAAGCTGTTAGGCGGCCAGATGGCGGGCCAGGAAAGTCTTCAGCTCGCCCCAGGCGTCCTTGGCTGACGCCTCGTCGTAAGACGCCCTGTGGTTGCAGAAGAAACCGTGATCGGCATTCGCATAGCGCTTGATGCGGTAGTCCTTGCCCAGTTCCTTGAGCTTGGCATCCACCGCCTGTACCTGATCCAGCGGAATGAAGCCGTCCTTGTCGGCAAAGAACAACAGCATGGGCGCCTTGATCGCACTCGCCTGCCCAAGGTGGTTGGCGATGCCGCCACCGTAGAAGGGCGCGGCGGCCGCTACCTGATCGGGCAGCGCGGCGGCGGTGAGGAAGGTCAGCCGCCCGCCCATGCAGAAGCCGGTGACGCCGACCTTGTGGGCGAGCACCTTGCCGCTTTGCTCCAGGAAGGCGAATGCCGCTTTCATGTCCTCGACAAATTTTTTGTCGTCCACTTTCTGCATCAGACCGATGGCCTTGGGGAGCTCGTCGTAACCGGTCTTGTTGTCAGGCAACTGGCGGTAGTAGAGATCGGGAGCCAGTACCGCGTAGCCCTCGCCCGCCAGCCGCTCGGCGACTTCCTCCATGTGTTTGACCAGCCCAAAGGCTTCCATCAGCACGATCACGCCGGGGAAGGGCCCGGGGCCGGCGGGTAGCATCCAGTGCGCCGGCATGGCGCCGTCAGCGGTTTTGATATCGACCATGGCTTTCTGAATCATCTGAACCTCCTGATGTTTCGTTTAATCAACGCGCCGGATTGTAGCGAAGTTCCCAGCAGCGGAGTTCCCGAACCGGGAGCGATGTGTACCGGAAACAACGAAACACCCACCTGTCGGTTACCCTGCGTAGACCGGCCGTTCGCGTTTCAGCAGCCCCCAGAGCGTAAGCCCCAGCGCCAGCAGGATGCTCACGCCGCACAGTTGCAACAGGCCGGTGACCGCCCAGTGATCGGGACCGGCGGGTGCGGGGAATTTCGCGGCGATGGTCGGCATCAGCACCGACGCATAGCCGAGCAGCCCGCCGACCAGACCGGCTGCGCCGTTGCTCCAGGTCCCGATTTGCAAGAGCACAAACCACGCCTTGAGCGCGCTGGCGCGCAGGTGCAGCTCCGGCACCAGAAAGCCAAACGCGACCATCAGGATGCCATTGACGGTGAACTCGATATGGGCCATCAGGATGCCGCGAAACCAGGGCACCGCGCCCGGCGGGATCAAGCCGACGAGACAGCCGAGGGTGATTTGCGCCACGCCCAGTATCAGGGTCCAGCGGCGCAGGGTGATGCGGAGGTTTGTCAGGTCATTATTCATCGGGGCGCTCCGAAGATGGCTTCAGACTGCACCCCTATCGTACTGGGTTTTGGCGGCCAATTCGTCGCCTGGCAGGCGCCTGGAAAAGGGTTGCGCGCCCTCTTCCATCGCCGCCATCCCGCGCCGGCTCAATACGAGCGCGGCAGTCCCATCACATGCTCGGCGATATAGTTCAGCACCATCTCGCTGTTGAGCGGCGCGGTGCGCAGCAGGCGCGCCATGGGATACATGTCGAAGATGCCGTACTCCTTGGTGAAACCGTTGCCACCGAAGCATTGCAGCGAGGCGTCGATGGCGTGGATCGCCGCTTCAGCGGCGGAATACTTGGCCATGTTGGATTCGGCACCGCAGGGCAGGCGCCGATCGAACAGCCAGGCCGCCTTGCGCGTCATCAGCGAGGCCAGCTCGATCTCGGTCTTGCCCTTGGCGAGCGGATGTTGCAGGGCCTGATAAGCGCCGATGGGGCCGTTGAACACGACACGCTCGTTGGCGTAAGCGACGGCCTTTTCGAGGGCGTAACGGCCCATGCCGGTGCAGACCGACGCGAGAATGATGCGCTCGGGATTCAGGGATTCGAACAGGATCTCAAAGCCCTTGCCGACTTCGCCCAGGATGTCTTCCGGCCCGATGTCGACGTCATCGAAAAACACCTGCCACTGCATTTCCGGCATCTGAATACTGACATCGATGGGGTGCATCTCGATGCCCTTGGCCTTGGTATCCACGATCAGGATGGTAAAGCCGTCGGTTTTTTTCTTGACCTCGGTGTGCGCAACGTTGCGGGACACCACCAGCATGTAATCGGATTCTTTCGCATCGGTGATGAAGGTCTTGCGGCCGTTCAGTTTGAAGCGACCGTTGCCCGCATCCTTGATCATGGTGGTGGCGCGCATGGTGTTGGTGCCGGCATCGGGCTCGGTGATCGCGAAACAAAACCGGATGTCGCCCTTGCAGCCTGCGGGCAGATATTTCTGCTTTTGCGCGTCGGTGCCGTGATCGCCGATGGGTGAGAGCGACATGGTGGCGCCCACCACCAGACTCAGCAGCGGAATACCGACGTTCGACAGGCCTTCCTGAAACAGCACCATTTCGAGCATGCCGAGCCCGGCGCCGCCGTGGGATTCGGGCACCATGATGCCGACGAACCCGTCCGCCGCCACCTGCTTGTACATCTCGGTGGGAAAGCGCTTGTGCTCGGCGCAATCCACCCAGTAGGCGCGGTCGAACTGCTTGACCAGGCTCTGGCCGTACTCGTGAATCATTTTCTGTTCTTCGGACAGTGCAAAATCCATAACAACTCCGATTACGCGAATGGTTGAATAACGAGTCCGATCAGTAAGAGCGCGGCAGCCCCATGACGTGTTCACCGATGTAGTTGAGCACCATCTCGCTGTTGAGCGGTGCGGTCTTGAACAGCCGTGCCAGCGGATAGATATCGAAAATACCGTATTCCTTGGTGAAGCCGTTGCCGCCGAAACATTGCAGGGATGCATCCACCGCATGGATGGACGCTTCCGCGGCCGCGTACTTGGCCATATTGGCCTCCGGAGCGCAGGGCTGCTTCTGATCGAACAGCCAGGCGGCCTTGCGGGTCATCAGCGAGGCCAGTTCAATCTCGGCCTTGGCTTTGGCAAGCGGATGCTGGAGCGCCTGGTAAGCGCCGATGGGGCCATTGAACACCACGCGTTCGTTGGCGTAGGCCACTGCCTTGTCCATAGCGAACCGGCCCAGACCGCAGCCGATGGCGCCGACGCAGATGCGCTCGGGATTCAGGCATTCGAACAGGATAGAGAAACCCTTGCCGACTTCCCCCAACACGTTCTCGGGACCCAGATCGACATCGTCGAAGAACACCTG
>JBKHWK010000096.1:0-6643 GCA_046566625.1 Gammaproteobacteria bacterium | reverse complement strand
TCCGGCCGTATCGCGCCCGATGCCGCAGCGCCCCGCACCAAGGTCGTCAATCTCCAAATCGAGGGCGAAGCGCCCGATCTGGCGCTGGTGGATGCGCTGTTTCTGCAGGGTGATCGCATCGGCAATCTCGGGCCGTTCGAACCTCAATTCATGAAAACCCTGGTGCTCACCCGCGCCGAACCCGATGCAGTGGGGATGTCGCCACTCGGCGGGCTGTTGTGTCCCGCCGGATTTGCGGACGATTGGGGCGTGCGGGTGGATTTCTGCGGTCACGATGAAGGCGGTCAACTGCTGCGGGCGCCGGTGTCACCGGGGCTGTTCCGCTCCGCTCATGTACGGGGCGCGACGCGCCTGCCCCTGGAAAAGCCAACCGTTGTGGAAGGTCCCGGCATTCTCGCTTTCGATGGCGATCGTGAGCGAGCGCTCGCCCCGGGCCAGCGCGCCACCCTCACCGTTACCCGTACCGGACCCCGGGTGATCGATCCGCGCGCGGTTCTGCGTCTGGCGGCCGAGCAGGGTTTGATGCTGAATCTACCCCACTGGATCGATCCTTACGACGGCGGTACTGGAGGCGGTTGCTGCTGAGCCCGCTCTCACCGGGAAACCCGGAGCCGCCTCTTTCCCGCGCGTGAAATCGCCTGACAGCGCCAAACTGTGATGCCGGTCACATGAGCTATCCCGTGTATTGCCCAGCTTCACGGAACCAGCTTGCCTGAGTGAAATCTACGCAGGGCATACTCATTCAACAGATACCTGCTGGCCACCGACCTGAGCGCACGATGCGACCGAGCGCTGGATCGGGCTGCTCAATTGGCCGGGGAGTGGCAGGCCGAACTGGTGGCGTTGAACGTACTTGATCCCGCAGCATCCCGCGATCAGGCGCTGGCCTGGATCAGTGGAGCGAGCGATGAGCAATTTTTGCATGTGGCACGACAACAGCTTGCTCGTGACTTCGCGGCGGCGAATGTACCCGCAACCCTGCGCCTGGTGCGCAGTGAGGACGCCACGGCCGCCATTCGGGAAGCGGCGGCCAGCACACAATCCGGCCTCGTCGTCACTGGGATGTCCTGCAACGAAACGCTGGGACGCCTCTTGCTGGGCTCGACCGTCGAGAACTTGGCGCGCTCGCTATCCCAGCCCTTGCTGGTGGTGCGCAGTCGGGCGAGGGGGCCGTACCGGCGGATTCTCGTCGCCAGCGATTTTTCCGAGCCATCCCGCCACGCCCTGCTGACCGCTGCTCGACTGTTTCCCGGCCGCGAACTGGTCCTGTACCACGCCCATGCCCTGGCAATGTCAGGGCTGGCCGCCGCCTCGTCACATCCCGGTGTCTGCGTCGGCATCGAGGAAACCGAGTACGCAGCCTTTATGGCGGCGACGGCCCTTCCCCCGAACGTAAAGGTACGTCCCGTCGTCGAGTGCGGCGCCATCGAAAGCACATTGACACGTTACGTGCGCGAGCACGACATCGATCTGGTGGTGATGGGCAGTCACGGCCGCAGTGGCATCATGAGCCTGTTGCTGGGCAGGACGGCCGCCAAGCTACTGGACTGGCTACCGTGCGACACGCTGCTGGTGCGCACGCCGACCACCACGATATGAGGGTAGGTCGGCGAGTTTCAGGTGTGTGCGGATGCTGGGGCCTGGCCGCTGGCTTGAGGAGAAAAACGCTCCAGCACATGCCCGGTCATACCCTTGGCCAACTCTTCCTCACCGAAGAAGACCGTGCCGATGCCTTCCTTGCGCAGCATCAGGGATTCGTCCTCGCTGTGCGTGCGCAAGACGATTTCTATGCCGGGATTGAGGGTGCGCGCTGTGTCGGCCATCTGACGCACGTTGAGCGGATCGGGCGTTGCCACCACCAACATGGCAGCATCGGCAATGTGCGCCTGGATCAGCACCGCCGGATCAGCGGCATTGCCTGATACGGCCACCATCCCTTTCTTGCGCAGGTTCTCGACCAGCTCACGGTTCTGTTCCGCCACCACGTAGGGAATGCCACGCGCCTCCAGCGCGCTGGCAATCCGCTTGCCAACCCGGCCAAAACCGACCAGCACGACTTGCCCCTCCAGGTACTTGCGCTCGGTGGTCATCGGCAGTTCGGCATACGGGTCGGTCCGCTGCTCAAGGCGTCGGGCCAGGTCCGAGCGTTCAAGAATCCAACGCCGCACCGGCTCAATGGCGGCGAACAGCACCGGATTCAGCGCAATGGAGATGAGCGCGCCGGCCAATACAAGGCTCATGCCCTCTGCCGGCAGCAAACCCAGCGACAGGCCCATGCCGGCCAGGATGAACGAAAACTCACCGATCTGCGCCAGGCTGGCCGAAACTATCAGCGCCGTGTTCAGTGGATAGCGGAAGGCCAGCACGATGGCCAGGGCCGCAATGGACTTGCCGAAGATGATGATGGCCACCACACCCAGGAGGTGTATCGGCTGCTCCAGCAAGATGGCCGGCTCGAACATCATGCCCACGGATACGAAAAAGAGCACCGAGAAGGCGTCGCGTAGCGGCAGGGACTCTTCTGCCGCGCGGTGACTGAACTCTGATTCACGCAGCACCATGCCGGCGAAGAACGCGCCAAGGGCGAACGAAACGCCGAACAGTTGGGCCGCACCGTAGGCAATGCCGATGGCTGCAGCGATCACCGACAGGGTGAACAGCTCACGCGAACCGGTGCGCGAAATCTGCCACAACAGCCAGGGCAGCACGCGGCGACCCGCCACCAGCATGATGGCGATGAAAGCAGCCACTTGGAGCAAGGTTTTTCCAATCGTCACCCAAAGCGGATCGGCGCCCGGCACGGCCACCGCCGATCCGCCCAGGACGCCCGCGAGCGGGGGCAAAAGCACGAGCACCAGGACGGTGGCGAGGTCTTCAACGACCAGCCAGCCGACTGCGATGCGACCATTCATGCTTTCGAGCACGCCACGGGCTTCCAGCGCCTTGAGCAACACCACGGTACTCGCACACGACAGCGACAGCCCGAACAACAGGCCCGCACCCCAACTCCATTCCCACCACCAAGCCACAGCCATACCCAACACGGTGGCCAAGGTCATTTGCACCACGGCACCGGGCACCGCTATGCGTTTGACCGCCAGTAGGTCGTTGAGCGAGAAATGCAGGCCGACGCCGAACATCAGGAGCATGACGCCGATTTCGGAAAGTTGCGCGGCCAGATGCACATCCGCCATGAAACCCGGTGTGCCCGGCCCGATGATGATGCCGGCCACAAGGTAGCCCACCAAGGCCGGCACTTTGATCCGCTCGGCGAGGAAACCCAAGATCAGGGCAATGCCAAAGCCTGCGGCCAAGGTGGTGATGAGCGGTATGTTGTGATCCATTCAGAGGTCTTTGCAATAGGGTTGAAACGAGTCAGTTGTGGGTCGAAGCGGGCACCCAGCGATAAAGGGTCGGAATCGATACGCCGAGATCTCGGGCCACGTCCTTGGGCGGAATACCGCTGGCCAACAACTTCCTGGCTGACTCGATCTTGCTTTCGGTCATCTTGGGTTTGCGGCCGCCTTTGCGCCCGAGTTGGCGAGCCACCTCCAGACCGGCACGGGTCCGCTCGACGGTCAGTTCGCGCTCCATTTCCGCGAGGCTGGCCATGACGTGGAAGAAGAAGCGGCCTGACGGCGTGCCGGTGTCAATCGAGTCTGTCAGGCTCTTGAACTGGACGCCGTGTTTGTGCAGCTCGCCCACCAGATCGACCAGTTGTTTGACGCTGCGCCCCAAGCGATCCAGCTTCCATACAACCAGCGTGTCGCCTTCGCGAAGCATCTCCTGCGCCTTGGCCAGACCGGGGCGGTCGGCGCGGGTGCCACTCACCTTGTCCTCATAGACCTTCTGGCATCCGGCCCTGGCCAACGCGTCACGCTGCAATTCCAGGTTCTGATCCTGTGTCGAGACTCGCGCATAGCCAATCAGCATGGCTTGTCGGCATCCTTGCATACGGCGGGCAGTTGCTTGAGCAGTTCCGGCAGCGCCGTCTGAACGGTATCCCACACCACATCGAGGTTGATGTCGAAATAGCCGTGGGCGATGCGGTTGCGCATGCCGCGCATGCTGCGCCACGGCACTTGCGCGTGCGCCTGCGTGAATCCCACGTAGCCATCCATCACCTTCGTCGCAGCCTCTCCAATAATGATGAGGCTCATGATGACCGCTTGCTGGCTGCGCTTGTCTTCCAGGAAGTCAGCTTTGCTCAGGCCTTCTATGAAGCTACATGCATCAATTGCGGCCTGTTGCATGTGGTCGAGGTAATCGGGAAGGCGGTTTTCGTTCATACCGGCTGTGCCTCTGTAAGCACCTTGGCCCGGAATCTGGGCGGCAAGTCGCTCGGCGTCAGCAGATCAACTTGGACACCGAGTAGTGATTCGAGCTCGTCTTGCAGACCGCCCAGATCGAACAGCGTCGCACCGGGCAGTGCATCGACCAGCAAATCAAGGTCGCTGCCATCCTGATCGGTGCCGTGCAATACCGAACCGAAGATGCGCGGGTTCGCTGTGCGAAAGCGGCTCACCGCATCGCGGACGGCGCTTCGCTTGAGGTCAAGCACGATTGAGGGTCGCATGGGCACCTTTCGCTATCGAAACTCGTTGAAATGGTAAAGGACTGAGAATACCATTTCAAGAACTATTTTCGAGAACCAAAACACCTTGATTTCTCGTGCCCTTGGTTTGGCACAGCAAGCGCTTCAAAAACCTACGTTTTCAAGAAGAAGGAAACCGCATGCCCCGCCGTTCGATCCTCTCCGCCGCCGAGCGCGAAAGCTTGCTGGCGTTGCCGGACACCAAGGATGAGTTGATCCGTCACTACACGTTCAGCGAAACCGACCTGTCCATCATCCGTCAGCGGCGCGGCCCGGCCAACCGCCTGGGCTTCGCCGTGCAGCTCTGCTACCTGCGCTTTCCAGGCGTCATCCTTGGCGTCGATCAACCACCGTTTGCGCCCTTGCTGAGACTGGTCGCCGACCAGCTCAAGGTTGGCGTCGAAAACTGGGGCGAGTACGGCCAGCGGGAACAGACCCGGCGCGAGCACCTGGTCGAGCTGCAAACGGTGTTCGGCTTCCAGCCGTTCACGATGAGTCACTACCGGCAGGCCGTCCAGTTGCTGACCGAGCTGGCCATGCAGACCGACAAGGGTATCGTGCTGGCCAGCGCCTTGATCGAGCACCTGCGGCGGCAGTCGATCATTCTGCCCGCCCTCAACGCGGTCGAGCGGGCGAGCGCCGAGGCCATCACGCGTGCCAACCGGCGCATCTACGATTCCTTGGCCGAACCGCTGTCGGACGCGCATCGCCGCCGCCTCGACGATCTGCTCAAACGCCGCGACAACGGCAAGACGACTCGGCTTGCCTGGCTGCGCCAGTCACCGGCCAAGCCCAATTCGCGCCACATGCTCGAACACATCGAACGCCTAAAGGCGTGGCAGACACTCGACCTGCCTTCCGGCATCGAGCGGCTGGTTCATCAGAACCGCCTGCTCAAGATCGCCCGCGAGGGTGGCCAGATGACGCCCGCCGACCTGGCCAAGTTCGAGCCGCAACGGCGCTATGCAACCCTGGTCGCGCTCGCCATCGAGGGCATGGCCACCGTTACCGACGAAATCATCGACCTGCACGACCGCATCCTGGGCAAGCTGTTCAACGCCGCCAAGAACAAGCATCAGCAGCAGTTCCAGGCATCCGGCAAGGCGATCAACGCCAAGGTGCGGCTGTTCGGGCGCATCGGCCAGGCGCTGATCGACGCCAAGCAGTCGGGCCGCGACCCGTTCGCCGCCATCGAGGCCGTCATGTCCTGGGACGCCTTCGCCGAGAGTGTCACGGAGGCGCAGAAGCTCGCGCAGCCTGAGGACTTCGATTTTCTGCACCGCATCGGCGAGAGCTACGCCACCTTGCGCCGCTATGCACCGGAATTCCTCGCCGTGCTCAAGCTGCGGGCCGCGCCCGCCGCCAAGGCCGTGCTCGACGCCATCGAAGTGCTGCGCGGCATGAACACCGACAACGCCCGCAAAGTGCCTGCGGATGCGCCGACCGACTTCATCAAGCCGCGCTGGCAGAAGCTGGTGATGACCGACACCGGTATCGACCGGCGTTACTACGAACTGTGCGCGCTGTCGGAGATGAAGAATGCGCTGCGCTCGGGCGACATCTGGGTGCAGGGGTCGCGCCAGTTCAAGGACTTCGAGGACTACCTGGTGCCGCCCGCGAAATTCGCCAGCCTCAAGCAGGCCAGCGAATTGCCGCTGGCCGTGGCCACCGACTGCGACCAGTACCTGCACGACCGGCTGACGCTGCTGGAAACGCAGCTCGCCACCGTCAACCGCATGGCGCTGGCCAACGATCTGCCGGACGCCATCATCACAGAGTCGGGCTTGAAGATCACGCCGCTGGATGCTGCGGTGCCGGACACTGCGCAGGCATTGATCGATCAGACGGCGATGATTCTGCCGCACGTCAAGATCACCGAACTGCTGCTCGAAGTCGATGAGTGGACCGGCTTCACCCGGCACTTTACGCACCTGAAATCGGGCGACCTGGCCAAGGACAAGAACCTGTTGCTGACCACGATCCTGGCCGACGCGATCAACCTTGGCCTGACCAAGATGGCCGAGTCGTGCCCTGGCACGACCTACGCCA
>JBKHWK010000095.1:0-6680 GCA_046566625.1 Gammaproteobacteria bacterium | reverse complement strand
TCCCGCGCCGCCGGTGCTTCCTCGCGCTGATAGGCAGCGTACATGGCCTGAATGAAATCGACGGGGTGGTAATAGGAGATGAACTGGAGGGCATCGGCGATGCTGGTGATGAGGTCGTCCTGGCGGATGGTGGTCATCGATAACTCCTCGCATGGTTCCGGGTCATCCCGGCGTGGTTGCGGGTCGCCCAAGGATTAAGGGGCGGCAGGATAATGAAGCCGTGCGCCACCGACCAGCGACGGGTCTGGCTGGTCCAAGCCGGATCTGGATCAGGGGGTCGCGAGTTGCTCCCGCATCGCTCGCAGTTGCAGGTTGGTCTCGCGACGGAAGGTGTCGATAGCGGTCAGCGCCTGGCGGTTGTCCGCCGCACTCTTCGCCACGCTATCGCGCAGCCCGCGCACCTGCTCGTCCAGCTTGCTGACCGTACCGCGACTGGCCTGAACCTGGGCGCGCAATTCATCCAGCCCGGCGCTGCCGGCGAGACGTTCGCGTTTGACGCTGTCGACACTGGCGGCGAGCGCCGCCACCTGGGAGTTCATTGCCGCCACCGCGGCTTGCGCTGCCGCGGCATCATTGCGGGAGCGGGCGAGCGCTTGAGTGGCCTGCTTCACTTCCGCCTGGAGACTGGCGAGCGCTTTGCCTTGCTGCTCAATGGCCGGGCGATTGCGGTCGTTGGTGACGCCCCACAGCTTTTTGATCTCAGTCCCGTTCGCCTTCAGCGCGGTATCCAGCGCACTGAGCTGCGACGCCAGAGTGGCGCCGGATTCATTCAGGGATTCTCCCGTGGATTCAAGCCCCGACTGGAGTTCGGCGAACCGATCGCGCATTTCACGCTGCATCAGACTCTGGTGCCAGGTAAACCAGGCGAGCCCCACAACCAGCAACGCCAGCGACAGCGTCAAGGCTTTCCAGAACCCTCCGCCACTGACCTCGGCCGCCCGCCCGGTCTCACGTCTGGGCGGTGGCGCCTCATCATAGCCGGCGCGCTCTTCGCGCTCCACATACAAGGGTTCAGCGGAGTCGAATCGCTCGTCATTCATACGCGTACTGCCGTCGCCCCCGGAAAGCGCGGATTATACTCTGGCCACAAAAAAGCCGGCCTGTTGTGGCCGGCTTTTTCTGGCTTGCGCAGTACGCGGGTTTAGAGGAACTGCAACAGAACCGCCAACACGGCGGTCAAGCCGAGACTGCTGTGGATCACACCCTTCACCGTGGTCAAGGGGCCCTGCTTGCCGAACAGAGCATTGATTTCCAGCGCCACGATGATCGCCAGCGCAATGTAGAGCCCGAGCCCACCGCCGCCCGCCGCCAGGACATGGTCGTTGGTGTAACCCATATGGGGCGACGCCAGCATGAAGTAGGCCATGGGGCCCGAAAACAGGACATTGGTGCGCGATGCCAGCAACGCCTTGGCGCCGGCGGCAGCGGCGTCACCACCCTTGACGATGCCCAGGGCGATTTTCTGGTTGGGCCAGATAACCAGCCAGACATTCAGGAACATCAGGGTACCGAGCAGCACACCGGCGATAATGAAGTCGTTGAGCACGTTGAGCTTCATCACGCCCACCAGCAGCACCACACCGGTGATGAAGGTGAACATGGCGCCCCAGCGGAACCACCACAGCGCGCGTGGCGCGAGCTTCGCCTTCGCATCGCCCAGTGCTTCGGGAGTGGCCTCCTTGAAATAGGCGCCCTGCACGAAATTGAAGTAGTACAGCATGCCGATCCAGGTGATCCCGAACAGCACATGCCCCCAGCGAAACAGGAAGTTCACGAAATTCATCATTTCCATATTGCCACCTTGTCGTTGCTTGAGTTGTTGTTGGGTGAATTGTAACTGCTTCCGTTGTGGCCCGAGGCATCGCAACGAAACCGGTCCGGCTGAATGCGCGAATTCCCGGCGCCGGGACTGTTCCCGCAGGCGGCGGCCAATTCTAGCAGCTTGTTGCTCGCCAGAAAGTCCGCCGGTAAACACCTCATACCGATCCAGCCAGACTTGATACAGACAAAAAAAACCCCGCGCCGAAGCGCGGGGTTTACGACTTGGGGTCAAGTCGGCAGAGAAGAACGACCTTACATCATGCCGCCCATGCCACCCATACCGCCCATACCACCCATGCCGCCCATGCCACCCATATCGGGCATGCCACCGCCGGCTTTGTCGTCGGGAACTTCCGACACCATGGCTTCGGTGGTGATCATCAGGCCGGCGATGGAAGCCGCGCCCTGGAGCGCCGTGCGGGTGACCTTCGCAGGATCCAGGATACCCATGGCCACCATGTCGCCATATTCACCGGTAGCGGCGTTGTAGCCAAAGTTGCCCTTGCCCTGCTTGACCTTGTCGACCACAACCGAGGCTTCGGCACCGGCGTTGGCCACGATCTGGCGCAGCGGCGATTCCATGGCGCGGATGGCGATGCCGATACCCACGGTCTGGTCGTCGTTGTCGCCCTTGAGGTTGGCAATGGCCTGTACGACACGGATCAGTGCCACACCGCCGCCAGCCACCACGCCTTCTTCAACTGCGGCGCGGGTGGAGTGCAGCGCGTCTTCGACGCGGGCTTTCTTCTCTTTCATTTCCACTTCAGTCGCCGCGCCGACCTTGATGACGGCAACGCCGCCAGCCAACTTGGCCAGGCGCTCTTGCAGTTTTTCACGGTCGTAGTCGGAGCTGGTGTCTTCGATCTCGGCGCGGATCTGCTTGATACGCCCCTTGATGTCGTCCTGGGAACCGGCACCATCGACGATGGTGGTGTTCTCCTTGGTCATACTGATGCGCTTGGCCTGGCCGAGGTGCTCCAGAGTTGCGCTGTCGAGGCTCAGGCCGACTTCTTCGGAAATCACCGTTGCGCCGGTGAGTACCGCGATGTCCTGCAGCATGGCCTTGCGACGGTCGCCAAAGCCCGGCGCCTTACAGGCCGCGACCTTCACGATGCCGCGGATGTTGTTGACGACGAGGGTTGCCAGGGCTTCGCCCTCGACATCTTCGGCGACCACGATCAGGGGCTTGCCGGACTTGGCGACGGCTTCCAGCAACGGCAGCATGTCGCGGATATTGGAGATCTTGGTGTCCGCCAGCAGGATGTAGGGAGAATCCAGCTCGACGCTCATGCTCTCCTGGGTATTGATGAAGTAGGGCGACAGATAGCCGCGATCGAACTGCATGCCCTCGACGATTTCGAGCGAATTCTCGAGACCGGAACCCTCTTCCACCGTGATCACGCCTTCCTTGCCGACCTTGTCCATCGACTCGGCGATGATCTTGCCGACCTGCTCGTCGCTGTTGGCGGAAATGGTGCCCACCTGAGCGATTTCCTTGGTATCCGAACAGGGCTTGGCCAGCTTGCCGATCTCGATCACTGCGGCCGCGACCGCCTTGTCGATCCCGCGCTTGAGGTCCATGGGGTTCATGCCGGCGGCTACTGCCTTCAGGCCCTCATTGAGAATCGATTGCGCCAGCACTGTCGCCGTCGTGGTGCCGTCGCCAGCCTCGTCGGAAGACTTGCTCGCGACTTCCTTGACCATCTGCGCGCCCATGTTCTCGAACTTGTCCTTGAGTTCGATTTCCTTGGCGACGGAAACGCCATCCTTGGTGACGGTGGGGGCGCCGAACGCCTTGTCGAGCACCACGTTGCGCCCCTTGGGCCCCAGGGTGATGCGCACCGCATCAGCCAGCACGTTGACGCCAGCCAGCATTTTCCTGCGGGCGGCGTCGCCAAATTTCACTTCTTTAGCAGCCATGATCTTTTCCTTCTCCAATAGTCAATGTTGAATCAGCGCGGATGCGCGGCTCAGTCGGTGATGACGCCGAAAATGTCGCTTTCGCGCATGACGATCAGCTCACTGCCGTCGGTGTCTTCAACGTTATTGCCGGCATAGGTCCCGAAAATCACCTTGTCGCCAACCTTCACATCCAGGGGACGGACATCGCCCTTGTCATTGACGGTGCCGATACCAACGGCGATCACTTCGCCCCGATTGGGCTTCTCTTTGGCCGAGCCAGGCAGCAGGATGCCGCCAGCAGTTTTCTCTTCCTCAGCCTTGCGACGTACGACCACGCGGTCGTGTAGGGGACGGATTTTCATTGCGGCTCTTTCTCCACTTGTCCTGAGTTATTGACCAAAAGAATCCGGGTCAGCCCGAAAACCTTGCCTGATGTGGTGCCGGCCGGAAGAATTACAAGAGCGGGCGGTTGAATTTCCCGCCGCTTGCAGCGCGGCTCTGGCAGCGCCCCCTAAGTGGGGCCGGGCGTCCGGATTTCAAGCCAGGCCGCGACATCCGCGTCAGTCTTCGCGCTCGCACTCGCCCTCGATGACCCGGGAATTGCGCGGCGCCTGCGCGCCCTGCCCCGGGTGCGCCGAAGCCAGCAGGCGCCGCATCAAGCGCGCCCGCAGCGGCGGGATCAGTGCCAGCAGTGCCAGCACGTCGGTCAGAAATCCCGGAATCAGCAGCAGCAGACCGGCCACCGCCAGCACCATGCCCTCCAGCACCGCGGCCGTCGGTTCCTCGCCACGCGCCATCCGGGCACGGACCCGCGTCAGAGTCTGAAAGCCCTGCCGGTTCAGGATGGCAATGCCCAGCATCGCCGAGAGCACCACCAGGCCGATCGCAAACCCGGCACCAATGGCGACGCCCACGCGAATGAGCACCCAGAGCTCGAGAAGCGGGAAGACTACAAACAGCAACGGCAGTAACGGCAAGGGCGCTCACGGGGGGTTGGCCTCGGCAAGGAAGTGGGGGCGCGGGACTGGCTTTGCAACCCCGCTGGCGGGCCGATCCGCAATTCAGTAAGGTGGCCGCTTTGCTGCGCTCACCCCCATGTCACCGCTCCGCTTGCGCGGCATTTGCAACCGCCGCTTCCTCATCTGTCTGTTCACCGGCTTCGCCTCCGGCCTGCCACTCTATGTGCTGATCTCGCTGGTGCCGGCCTGGCTGCGCCGCGAAGGCGTCGACCTGCGCGACATCGGCCTGTTCGCGCTCATCGGTCTGCCCTACGCGTGGAAGTTTGTGTGGGCGCCGTTGCTCGAACGCTTTCCGCTGCCGCTGCTCGGCCGCCGTCGCGGCTGGATGTTGGCGAGTCAGATCGGCACGCTCTTCGCCATCGCTGCGCTGCCGCGCCTGGACCCCCACGCGCAACTGGGCGTGATCGCCGCGCTGTGCGCGTTGGTCGCCTTCCTGAGCGCGACCCAGGACATCGTCATCGACGCGTACCGGCGTGAACTGCTGCCGGATGCCGAGCTCGGCCTGGGCAACGCGCTGCATGTCAACACGTACCGGCTGTCCGGGCTCATCCCGGGTTCGCTCGCGCTGATTCTCGCCGACCAGATGCCCTGGGGTCCGGTATTCGCGATCACCGCCGCTTTCATGTTGGTCGCCATCGGCCTTACGCTCAGCATTGCGGAACCAACCCACACGACGCCGCCACCGGCAACCCTGCGCGCATCCGTGGTGGAGCCTTTTCGCGAGTTTTTCGGCCGCGACGGCACCCGCAGCGCATTGGCGATGCTCGCCTTTCTGGTGCTTTACAAGCTGGGCGACAACCTGGCCACGGCGCTCGCCACCCCGTTCTATCTCGACCTGGGCTTCACCCTGACGCAAATCGGGATCGTGGCCAAACACGCCGCACTCTGGCCCATGATCGCCGGCAGTCTGGCCGGGGGATTATTGATGCTCCGCATCGGCATCAATCGCGCGTTGTGGATCTTTGGCGCCATCCAGCTCATTTCGATTCTCGGCTTTGCGGTACTGGCGCGGGTCGGCAATGAACTCTGGCTGCTCGCGCTCGCCATCGGCTTCGAATACCTGGGCGTAGGCCTGGGTGCCGCGGCGCTGATCGCCTTCATGGCGCGAGCCACCAGCCGCGCGCACAGCGCCACCCAACTGGCCCTGTTCACCGCCCTCGCCGCCCTGCCGCGCACGGCGATCAACGCCGGCGCCGGCTTCGTGGTCGAAGCCATCGGCTGGGAAAACTTTTTTTATCTGTGCGCGCTGCTGTCCGTGCCCGGCATGCTGCTGTTGCCCAGGGTTGCGCCCTGGCACTCACGCGACTACCCGCAACCCGAGACCGACCGATGACACGCCTCTATACCCGCACCGGCGACCGCGGCGACACCGGCCTCGCCGACGGCAGCCGGCGGCGCAAGGACGACGCGCGCATCCAGGCACTTGGCAGCATCGACGAGTGCAACGCCCAGCTGGGTTTGCTGCTCGCGCAATTTGCTCCGGACGACCCCCTGCTGCCCCTGCTCGCGCCCGCCCAACATCGGCTGTTCGACCTTGGCGCAACCCTGGCCGGCGCGCCTCCCACCCTGGAAGCGTCGGATATCGATGCGCTGGAACTGGCTATCGATGACCTTTGCGCCGCACTGCCTCCGCTGCGCCAGTTCGTGCTCCCGGGCGGCAGCACGCCCGCCGCACTGGCCCATGTGGCGCGCGCCGTGTGCCGGCGCGCCGAGCGGGATCTGGTCGCCGCCGCGGCCGCCGAATCAGTGCCGCCCGAAGCCAGCGGCTACCTCAACCGGCTCTCGGATCTGCTGTTCGCCGTCGCACGCACCCTGGCGGCACGCGCGGGCGGCGATGTGGTGTGGCAGCCCCGCAAGGGACGCTGATCGGGTGCTGCAGGAGCACAGAAAGTAACCAGCACCACTGCCGTCACCACCAGCCAGGCGAGCACCGCGCGG
>JBKHWK010000094.1:0-6713 GCA_046566625.1 Gammaproteobacteria bacterium | reverse complement strand
GGGCACTGCCTGCCGTCGCCGTGGCCCGGTTGTTGCGCAGGACTTGCGCCCTGTCGGGCGGCCACGGATGAACCAAGAGTCGCCACCCTCTAGTCCCGAGTGGAGCTAGTCCTGAGTGGCGCCGTCCAGGTCGCCCGCAGTATGGCGTTCGGGCACGCGCTCCGCTTCCGGCCCCCAGCTCTTGTTGACGCGCTGGCCGCGTTGGACCGCGGGCCGCGCCTCGATTTCGGACGCCCAGCGCACCACATGGGTGTACGAGGCGACATCAAGGAATTCCGCCGCTTTGTAAAGGTTGTGCAAGACCAGGCTGCCGTACCAGGGGTAGGTCGCGATGTCCGCGATGCTGTAATCCTCGCCACACAGATAACGCCGCGTCGAGAGATTCCGGTCCAGCACATCGAGCTGGCGCTTGACCTCCATGGCGTAGCGGTCGATGCAGTATTCGATCTTTTCGGGCGCATAGGCGTAGAAGTGTCCGAAGCCGCCGCCGAGGTAGGGCGCGCTGCCCATCTGCCAGAACAGCCACGACAAGCATTCGGCACGCGCGGCTGAGTCCCTGGGCAGGAACGCATCGAATTTTTCCGCCAGGTAGACCAGGATAGCCCCGGATTCGAAGACGCGGGTAGGCGGATCGGTGCCGCGATCCAGCAGCGCGGGAATCTTGGAGTTCGGGTTTAGCTCCACAAACCCGCTGCCAAACTGGTCGCCTTCGCCGATATCGATAAGCCAGGCATCGTATTCAGCGCGGGTTCGGCCCAGCGCCAGGAGTTCTTCCAGCATCACCGTGACCTTGACCCCGTTGGGCGTCGCGAGCGAATAAAGCTGGAGTGGATGTTTGCCAACGGGCAGGACCTTGTCGTGGGTGGCGCCGGCGACCGGTCGATTGATCTTGCTCCAGTTGCCGTTGCCGCCACGCTTCCAGGCCCAGACTGTTGGCGGTGTGTAGGTCGATGCGCTGGCCATGAGTGGTGTTTCCGTGTCGCGGGGGTTGGCAGAGTGTAATGGGCCTTTCCCGATACGACACCCTAACAGGCTGCTAACCGGCCCATGCCGTCCATCGGGTCCGCGAGCGAGCCACCCAGGTGCTGGGGTTGATCCCGGCAATCAGGCACGCCCGGACTGACCGCCAGCTCACCGCCGCGGCAAGCCTCCCGGACCACCTCCCTGCGACAACATGCCTTCCATGCCGCGCAGCATCCGGCCAAGGTTCTTGCCTTTCATTTTTTTCATGGTCTTGGCCATCTGCTTGTACTGCTTGAGCAGCCGGTTCAGATCCTGAATGGAGGTACCCGAACCTAGGGTGATGCGGCGCTTGCGGGAGCCGTTGAGCAGTTCCGGGTCGGCACGCTCGGCCCGCGTCATGGAATCGATGATGACCGTCATGGTCTTGAACTGCGCCGTGATGTTGCTCTGCTCCGCCATGCGCGCCATGTTGCCCATGCCCGGGAGTTTTTCGAGCAGCCCGCCCACACCGCCCAGGCTCTGCATCTGCTGAAGCTGGTCGCGCAGATCCTCGAGATCGAATTTGGTGCCCTTCTCGACCTTGCGGGCCAGCTTTTCGGCCTTGGCACGATCGACCTTGCGCTCGACCTCTTCGATCAGGGACAGCACGTCGCCCATGCCGAGGATGCGCGAGGCGATGCGGTCCGGGTGGAAGGGTTCAAGGGCATCGGTCTTCTCGCCCACACCGAGAAACTTGATCGGTTTACCGGTGACGTGACGCACCGAGAGCGCAGCGCCGCCGCGCGCATCGCCATCCACCTTGGTGAGGATCACGCCGGTCAGCGGCAATGCCGCGTCGAAGGCGCGCGCGGTGTTGACGGCATCCTGGCCGATCATGGCGTCGATGACGAAGAGGGTTTCGGCGGGTTCCAGCGCCACGCTCAGCGCGCGGATTTCGTCCATGAGTGCCGTATCGATGTGCAGTCGGCCGGCAGTGTCGACGATCAGCACATCGGCAAAACCGCGCCGTGCCTCGCCCATGGCGCGCTCGGCAATGGCGAGCGGGGTCTCGTCGCCGCGACTCGCGAGGCAGGTCACGCCGACTTCCGCCGCCAGGGTAGCGAGTTGCTGGATCGCGGCCGGGCGGTAGACGTCCACACTCACCACCATGACTTTTTTCTTTTCCCGCTCGGTGAGATAGCGCGCGAGCTTGGCCACCGAGGTGGTCTTGCCCGCGCCCTGGAGCCCCGCCATCAGGATCACCGCTGGCGGCCGCACCGCGAGATTCAGCCCGCTGTTGGCGTCGCCCATCAGGTGCACCAACTCGTCCTGAACCAGCTTCAGGAACTGCTGCCCGGGATTCAGCCCGCGCCCGACCTGGGTGCCGAGGGCGCGCGAACGCACGCGGTCGATGAAGTCCTTGACGACCGCGAGCGCGACATCGGCCTCCAGCAGCGCCATGCGCACGTCGCGCAGTGTGTCGCGAATATTGTCTTCGCTGAGTTGGGACTTGCCGGCGATCTTGCGAAAGCTGTCGCCGAGGCGGCCGCCGAGGTTTTCAAACAATGCCATTGCGGACATCCGAGCGAAATGGGGTCTGCATTATAGCCGCCCGTCGTGCACCGGCACCTCAACGCCGGTGGGGCGTCTTTGCGCCACGGGGCGGATATGCCACACTCTGGCGTCTTCCAAAAAACCGCTCCCGCCGATGCTCCCCTGGTTGACCGCAGCCTTGGCCGCACTCTTCTACAGCCTGGCGTTTGCACTGCGCCTTACGGATTTTTTGCGCGCGCGGGTCAGCTCCAGGCTGCCCTTGTTGGGGCTGGCGGGGATCGCCGTCGCGGCCCACGCACTGGCGGGCTGGCACCAAGTCTTCGAAGCCGGCAAGCTGAATGTCAGCCTGATCCCGTTTTCGGCACTGATCTTTCTGCTGATCAACGCCATCGTGGTGCTGAGTTCGATCCGCGACCCGCTGGAAAATCTGTATCTGCTGCTGTTTCCACCGACCGTCGCGATGCTTCTGCTGGCAGCGGTCACCGATCAACATGTGCGTGAGCTGACCTCGGTGCCCCCGGGTCTCGGCGCCCATATCCTGCTGTCGGTGCTCTCCTACAGCCTGATGACGATCGCCGCACTGCTGGCTCTGGTGCTGGTGTGGCAAAACCGCCGGCTTCACAACCACCAGCCCGGCGGGCCGCTGCGCGCGCTACCCCCGTTGCTGACCATGGAACGGTTGCTGTTCCGCTTCCTGGTGGCGGGATTTGTCTTGCTCAGCGCGGGTCTGGTACTCGGATTGATCTATCTGGAAAACATCCTGGTCCAGCATCTCACCCACAAGACGGTCTTCTCACTGGTGGCCTGGACCGTGTACGCGGTGCTGCTGTGGGGCCACTTTCAGCGCGGCTGGCGCGGGCGCGTAGCGGCCTACTGGACGCTGGGCGGGTTCTGCTCGCTGATGCTGGCGTTCTGGGGCAGCAAGTTTGTGCTGGAAGTGCTGCTGAGCTGAGCGGCCAGGCGCCGCCGCTTGCCGACCCGCTGGCGTCAGTTGTGCCAAAGGTCGTCAGGTTGCAAAGGGATTGTTGCGCCGCGCCCGGTCGGCGGCCCGCGTCAGCACAGCGCGGCGCTCCGCGTCTGTCGACAACACCCAGTCCGCAATCTCGCGGGCACTGCGGTGACAGCCGATACAGATGTCGTCCTCGCCCAGCGCGCAGATAGACACGCAGGGCGAGCGCACAGTGGCGGCGCCCGAATCAGCCCTCATCCGCAACCGGCGTCAGGGTCTGACGAAACTCCAACGCCTTGATTCGGTAGGTGCGCGCGGACTCGGCGAGGCTTGCGATTGCCCGCTCGTCGAGCTGCCGCACGACTTTGGCGGGCGTGCCCAGCACGAGCGAATTGTCGGGAATTTCCATCCCCTCCGGAACCAGCGCATTGGCGCCGATCAGGCAATTGTTGCCGATACGGGCGCGATTGAGGATCACAGAGTTGATGCCGATCAGGGTGTTGTTGCCGATGGTGCAGCCGTGGACCATGGCGCAGTGGCCGATGGTGACGTTTTCGCCAATGTGCAGCTGGATGCCGGGATCGGTATGCAGCACCGCGTTGTCCTGGACGTTGCTGCCCGCGCCGATGTGGATGAAATCCGTATCGCCGCGGATTACCGTGTTGAACCAGATGCTAACCCCGTCCTCCAGCACCACCATGCCGATGACATCTGCGCTGGGCGCGACAAAAACATCGCGTCCGACGCGGGGACGGTGACCGTTGTAGGCGTAGATCATGGCAAGTCCTCCTCTAGTTCGATCAGATGCGCACGCAGATGGGCCGGCAAGCGATCGTGCAGGTAAGCAAAACCGAGTCGAGCATCGAGCGTCGTGTTAAGAAAATGAATCAGTACGTTCAGGGTAAAACCCCAGATGCGGTAATCCCCGTAGTGATAGCACGGCATTTCATAACGGCCGTCGAGCAGTTCGAATTCGCCACTCACCAGATGCCGCTGCTGGAGCAGGTACCCGAGCGGCACGCGAAACACCGCGTCCAGCTCCGACGGGTCGTGCCGTAACCGGACATCGGCGGGCACCACGCCGAGATAGGGCGTCACCTGGGTACCGGTGCGGGTGGCGCGTTTGGGCAGCCGGGCAATCACTTCCACCCGATCCCGGGGCAATGCTACTTCTTCCTCGCTCTCGCGCAAGGCGGTGTCAAGCAGGCTGGTATCGCTCGCGTCCCACATCCCACCCGGGAACGCGACCTGCCCGCGATGGCTGTTGAGGTGTTCGGCACGCTTGATGAAAACGACCTCGGGTTCCCGCGCCCGAGTCAGTGCCAGCAGCACCGCGGCTTCGCGCTGCCCGGACTCCGGCTGCGCCGGGTCCGGCGGGTAGGCGCGCAGGCGCGCGGCAATCTGCGCTAGAATCGGCACGTCGGATTCATGTTTCATGCAGTTCTCGAACCTGACACTCAGGAGGTTAACTCTGCCGCTGGTTGCCACCGGGATGCCGCGCTCGCCGCACCATCCCCGCGCAACCGTTCGATTTCCGGGGCGGCCGGAACCGGGGCGACCAACATCGAGCTGCATCATCACGCAGACCGGAGGTCGCCAAACCCAGGGATGCCCAACTCCGACGACCGCCAACCATGAAGTTCTGTAGCACCTGCGGCAGCGCAGTGAGCCTGCGGGTCCCCTCCGGGGACGACCGCCACCGCCACATCTGCGATGACTGCGAGACGGTACATTACCAAAACCCGTGCATCATTACCGGCTGCGTGCCCGTGTACGGCGACCTGGTGCTGCTGTGCAAGCGCGCCATCGCCCCGCGCCACGGCTACTGGACGCTGCCCGCCGGCTTCATGGAAAACGGCGAAACCACCGCTGAGGGCGCGCTCCGTGAATGCCTGGAGGAAGCCAACGCACACGTGGTCGATCCACAGCTCTACACCATGGTCGATATCCCCCACATCAATCAGGTGTACATTTTTTTCCGCGCGACGCTGGCTGCCCCCGAGTTTTCCCCCGGAGAAGAATCCCTGGCGGTGGAATTGTTTCGGGAAGAGGATATCCCCTGGAACGAGATTGCATTTCCGTCGGTGAAACAGACGCTGGAGCACTTCTTCAACGACCGCAAAACCGGCGAGTTCAGGGTCCGAACCGATAGCGTGCGCCACCGGCGCTGAAGCTACGACGATCACCCGCACGGCGGAATCCATCCACGCCCGGATTCCGAATCGGACCCCCTTGCTCCTGAAACGAAAGCCTCTCAAACGAAAGCTTCTCAAACGAAAAGCCTCCCAAATTAAAAAGCCCCCTGACGGGGGCTTTTTAATTTGGCGGTGAGGGAGTCCGCCTGATCAGCGTCCGACAAAATCCCGCTTCGTCCATAAATTAGCTTATATAACAATAAGATACAAAACATCAGCGTCCAAGATAATTCTATACAATCCGGTCAAATCCGGCTATAGTTTGATAGTCATTTTGATAGTCGATCGGATAGCATGGCACGCCAACTACAACGCCTTTCTGCACTACAGGTTGCCAAGCTCACCAAGCCGGGGCTGTATGGCGATGGTGGCGGCCTGACGCTCCAGATCACCGCCTCGGGCGCGAAGTCTTGGCTGTTTCGTTACATGATCGCCGGCCAGGCTCGCGGTATGGGACTGGGGCCGACCCATACCGTGAGCCTGACCGAGGCGCGGCAGAAGGCGCTGGATGCGCGGAAGCTGCTGATCGACGGCATCGATCCTTTGACGGCCAAGAAACAGAACCAGATCGCCGCCGCACTGGCCGCCGCCAAGACGATGACCTTCGACCAATGCGCCGAGGCGTACATCCTCGCGCACAAGGCGGGCTGGAAAAACGCCAAGCATATCGCTCAATGGACGAACACGCTGAACACCTACGCCAGTCCGGTGTTTGGCCATTTGCCCGTGGCCGAGATCGACACCGGCCTGGTCGTGAAGTGTCTTGCGCCGATATGGGAGAGCAAGACCGAAACCGCCAGCCGTGTGCGCGGTCGCATCGAGTCTGTGCTGGGCTGGGCCACCACCAGCGGCTACCGCACCGGCGAGAATCCTGCCCGATGGAAAGGCCATCTGGAAAACTTGCTGGCGACGATCAGCAAGGCCAGTCGAACGAAGCATCATCCATCGCTACCGTGGCAACGCATCGGGGCATTCCTGTCGGCTCTGAGGGCGCGAGAGGGTGTATCGGCCCGAGCAATCGAGTTCGCCATCCTGACCGCCAGCCGGTCCGGTGAGGTGCGCGGCGACCACCG
>JBKHWK010000093.1:0-6717 GCA_046566625.1 Gammaproteobacteria bacterium | reverse complement strand
GATGGCGTGCGGTGCTCTGCGGGCAGGGGCGATCAGCCCCGGCGCCAGCGCCAACGGGGAAGCGGGAGAAATCCTGCGATCGGGGCAGTAAAAATGACCGGCACTCCAGTATTCGGAAATCAAGAACTCGGAAATCAGGTCGCGCGGAAATCGGATTGCGGCGGGATTCTAGCCCATTCGGTGGGGGCGGACTACCGCACCCCGGCCAGCACCGCGCGCATGGCGGCGATGGCTACCGCGTAATCCCCGGCCCCAAAGATCGCCGAGCCAGCGACAAAGGTATCGGCCCCCGCTGCGGCAATCTCGGCGATATTGGCGGCGGTCACTCCGCCATCCACTTCGAGACGGATGGCGCGGCCGCTGGCGTCGATCAACGCGCGCGCGGCACGCAGCTTGTTGAGGGTTTCCGGAATGAAGGCCTGGCCGCCGAAGCCCGGGTTGACCGACATAAGCAGCAACACATCGAGCTTGTCCATCACATGACGGATGGTTTCGAGCCCGGTCGCTGGATTCAGCACCAGTCCGGTTTTGCAGCCGAGCTCGCGCGCCACTTGCAGCGAGCGGTCCACATGGCGGCTCGCCTCGGGGTGAAAGGTGATCCAAGAGGCGCCAGCGGCGGCGAAGGCGCGGATCAGGTCGTCGACCGGCTCCACCATCAGGTGCACATCGATGGGCGCGGTGACGCCATAGTCTCTGAGCGCCTTGCACACCATGGGCCCGGCGGTGAGGTTGGGCACATAGTGGTTGTCCATCACGTCGAAGTGAACGACATCGGCGCCGGCGGCCAGCACCGCGTCCACGTCGGCGCCCAGGCGGGCGAAATCGGCGGACAGGATGGATGGAGCGATAAGGTATTCGGGCATGCGCACCTACCGGTCGGGAAACGCCGGGAACTATGCCGCGAACGGCGGGCGCGGGCAATGCGAGCATGGCCCGAACACCGGCAGGGCACGGCGTCAGAGCGCGGGTGTGATAGGCTCGACGCAGCTCCCGATGCCCATTCCCGCCCATGCCGCAGTCCGAACCCGTTGCGATCGCCACCCTCGATCACTTGCGTCATAACCTGCCGCCGCTCGCCTTCGATCCCCGCACCGACGCGGACAGCAGCACGCTGGCGGGCGCGGCGGACTATCTGCGCCACTACCGTCTTGAACCCGCATCTCTCGCGCCCGAGGTGCGTCACTGCATGGGCACCGTGGCCACCAATGGCTACCGGATCGCCGCCCACTACTGGCTGCACCCGGCGTCGCGCGGCACGGTCTTTGTGGTTCACGGCTACTTCGATCACGTCGGGCTTTACGGACACCTGATTCGTCACTTGCTCGCGCGGCAGCTGAATGTAGTCGCCTTCGATTTGCCGGGCCATGGCCTCTCGGACGGAGAGCGCGTCACCATCGCCAGCTTCGATCACTACACCGAGGTGCTGACGGGAATTCTCGCCCGCGCTGCTGCCTTGCCGGCGCCCTGGCACGGCGTGGGCCAGAGCACCGGGGGCGCCATCCTGCTCAAGCATCTGCTTGACGGCGAACAGCCCCGACCGCTGGACTGCATCGCCCTGCTGGCGCCCTTGGTGCATCCCCGGTACTGGGCACTCAACCGCCTCGTTTATCTCGCTTCGCATCGCTGGCGCACGGCCATCGACCGCAAATTCATGGTTAATTCCGGAGACCCGGAATTTCTCGATTTCGTGCAGCGGCGCGATCCTCTGCAGGAGCGCCACATCCCGCTGGAGTGGATCGGTGCCATGAAACGCTGGGCAGAGGAACTGCATCGCCTGCCGCCATCGCCCCATCCGGTGACCCTGGTACAGGGTGATGCGGACACCACGCTCGACTGGCGCTACAACCTGCGTCTGCTGCGCAAGAAGCTGCCCAACGGGCGCTTTCACCTGGTGCCCGGCGCCCAGCACCATCTGGTCAACGAGGCGGAACCGGTTCGCAACCAGGTGTTAGCCGGATTGGGGTTCTGAGCGATGTCCGCCGCCGCCCGTTGCACCGCGTTGCTCACTGAGCTGGGCGCCATGGTCGGCGCGGAGCATAAGGCAGTGTTCGATCCCAACCACATCATGAACCCGGGCAAGATCTTCGACCCGGACTTCTTTCGACCCGGAACCGCAAGCCCATGAGCTATTCCCATCGTTTCACCGCCGGCACTCTGCCGAACGGCGATCTACCTAACGGAAAGGTGGTCTGCGTCGGCCTCAACTACGCCGCCCATGTCGCCGAAATGGGTAGCCAGCCCGCGCCGGAGCCGGTGCTGTTCATCAAGCCGGCCACTGCACTGCGGCCTTTCGCGGGCGAGATTGCCATCCCGGTGGACCGCGGCGAATGCCATTTCGAGACCGAACTCGCGTTGCTGATCGGCGCGCCCCTGCGCGACTGCGACGCCACCCAGGCCCAGGCCGCCATCGCCGGCGTGGGCCTGGCGCTCGATCTGACGCTGCGCGATCTGCAAAAAAAACTGAAGCAGGCGGGCCATCCCTGGGAGCGCGCCAAAGGCTTTGACGGCGCCTGTCCGGTGTCGGAATTTCTGCCGCCGGCACAGGTCGGCGACCTGCAGAATCTGGAGTTCCGGTTGCATCAGAACGGCGTGCTGCGCCAGCAAGGCCATACCGCCACCATGCTGACCCCGGTGCTGGAACTGCTGTGCTACATGAGCCGCTGGTTCACCCTGGAGCCCGGCGACATCGTGCTCACCGGCACCCCGGAAGGGGTGGGACCGCTGGCGCCGGGGGACCGCCTCGTCGCCGAACTCGGCACCCGGTTGCGGGTGGAAGCCGGGGTGAGCGCGCGCTGAGCGCGGCCCGTCACGACGCCCCGGATTCCTCCGCCGGCGCCGGGTTGGGATGGCCCACCAGCAGGCAGCCCGTACCGGTGACGATGGCCGCCTTGCCCGCCAGATTTTTCATGGTTTGCCTCCGGTCTTTTCGATGCGCGGCGGGCGCATGGACGCCGTGCCGGATTCAGGAACATCGTCGCCTTGCGGAAATACGACCGGCACCAGACTGCTGCGCCGCGGGCGCACCACCAGGGTGCCGGCAAGCTTGTCGTGCCAGCCCTGCTTTCTGCGGTCGATGGCGACCCAGAGAAAACCCAGACAAAACGGAATGCTGGACACAAAGTACGCCAGATAGCGACCTATGCATTGACCGGCGCTGGGTTCGCGCCCGGTGCGAGCGTCGACGATGCGGGCCGAGAACAGCATCTTGCCGGGGGTGGCCTGGCGGGCAATCCAGAAGGCGATCACCGCAACTGCGGGCAACACCCAGGAAATCAGCATATCCGGTGTGCCCGGCACCGCACCGATGCTCATCTCGAAGTAGCCGCGGCCGTACACGGCGGCCAGCAAGGGTGTGATGACCAGCACCATGAGTACGGTGTCGATCAGGCTCGCCGCAACCCGTACCCAGAAACCGACGTGTTCCAACTCCTGGTTCTGCATCACTGGTTCTCCTGCCGCCGACCGGCGCGCTGCCCGGGTGGATTGCCCACAACATGATAGCCCAGGCCGCGGTTGCCGCCGTCCCCCGAACCCCTTATAACGCGGCGAGCCCGCAACGGAGGTCGTCATGACCAACGATCAACACACCAGCGACCCCGACTTTGTTTTTGCCTGCACCCTCGATGGCGCCGGCGGCAGCCGCGCCATCGACCCGGGCAAGGTAACGGCAGAGCCGCACTGGTATCACCTCGATTACTCCCAGCCCGGTGCCCGGGAAGCGCTGTCCGGACTGGGCCTCGACACCGGTCCGATCGACAGCCTCACCCGCCCGGACTCCCGGCCCCGCACGCTGACCCATGCCCACGGAATCCTGGTGATTCTGCGCGGCGTCAACACCAACGCGGGGGCCGATCCGGATGACATGGTCTCGCTGCGCCTGTGGATAGAACCCCAGCGGTTGATCAGCGTACGCCAGCGACGCCTGCTATCCGTGCAGGATCTGCGCGAGGAGCTTCAGGACCACAACGGGCCGCACACCATCGCGGAGTTGGTGGTACGACTGATTCAGCGACTGGCGGACCGCATCGCCCTGTTCGTCGACCAGCTCGAAGAGCGCATGGAAACCTTTGAGGAAGCGCTCGAAGCCGGCGCCACCCGCGAACTGCGCGCGGGAATTTCTGCACTGCGGCGCCAGACCGCCAAGGTGCGCCGCTTCCTCGCGCCCCAGCGCGAAGCCCTGGAGGCACTGGCGCGCGCGACGCGCGATACCCTGGGCGAGAGCTGCGCCACGGCAGTGCGGGAACAGTCCGACCGCATCGCGCGCTACGTCGAGGATCTCGACCTGGTGCGCGAGCGGGCGATGGTGTTGCAGGAGGAGATGCTCAACCGCAACGCCGAGCAACAGAACGCGCGCATGTATGTGCTCGCTATCTTGTCCGCGATCTTTCTGCCGATAACCTTCATCACCGGGCTGTTCGGCATGAACGTCGCGGGATTGCCCGGCACCCAGGATGGACATGCCTTCGCCATTGTGGTCGCGATCATGGCTGCGGCGCTGGTCGTGGCCGTGGCGCTGATGCGGCGCAAGCGCTGGTTTTGATGGAGTTCGGGTCCAGTCGCAATCCCTTGCGACGCTTTTGCTCCAGTTTCCGCGAGCGTATAAAGTGATGCCACCATCGCGGCCCCTAACCGCGTGACAACAAAACAATAACGGCCGTGGACAGTCCATGAAGAAGCCATTACCCAAGCTCGACCGCTTTCTGCACACCATCGCGGATGCGGTGGTCGTAACCGATGCCGGCGGCCGGGTCCTGCACCTGAATCCAGCCGCCTGCGCTCTCACCGGCTGGGCGGCCGACGAAGCCATCGATCAGCTGGCAGCGACCGTGGTGAGCACGCTGGGTGGACCCCAGCACAGCGCCGCCGGCCCCGCGCCGTTGGAGGCGGCGCTGGCCAGCGGCCGCGCCAGCGAACATTCCGACATTCTGCTCACCGACCGCAGCGGCCGCCAGCGGCGGATCAACGAAACCATTTACCCCATAGCCGATCCCGACGGCGGCATCGCGGGCGCTGCCGTGATCCTGCGCGACATCACGGATATCTACAGTTTGCGCGAAGAGCGGCGTATCGCTGCCATGGCCTTCGAGATCGGCGCGCCGCTGCTGGTAGCCGCGGCGGCGGATTTACGGGTAGTGCGCCTCAACGCGGCCTGCCTGGAGCTGAGTCAGCGCTCTGAACACGAGCTGGTCGGCGCCTCGCTGGAGGTCCTCTATGGCGATGCCGCGAAAGCGCCTTTCCTGAGGTTTTTCCGCGCGCCCGGACCGCCCGATACCATCTCCGGCCGTACCACCAGGTACAACCGCACCGGCGCCCTGCTCCAGCTGAACGAGACCGCGCGCAAAATCCGCGACGAGACCGGCACCGTCACCCACTTCGTGGTGGGTCTGTACGATTTGACCGAGGCGGTCGCCACCGCCGCGGCCCTGCGGGAAAGCCGGCTGAACTACAACCACCTGATCGAAGCGATGCAAGAGGGAGTCGCCCTTATCAAGGGCGACCGCATCATCGAATGCAACGGGCATTTCGCACACATGCTGGGACGTTCACGTGCCGAAATTATCGGCAAAACCGCGACTGATGTGTCGGGGCCCTGGCAACTCGATGGCCGTGCCTCCGCCGAGAAAAGCGCCGAGGTCACCGCCGCGGCGCTGCGTGATCGCCATGCCTGGGTGGATTGGCAGGTGGTGCGGCCCGACGCCAGTGTCTGCCAGTTCGAGGCCTGTATCACGCCGTCAACCCTGGAGGGCATGCCAGTTTTCTTGATCACCTCACGCGACATCACCGAGCGCAAGCGCACCGAGGCCGAGCGCCAGACGCTGGTCGAAGAACTGGCGGGCCGGGAAAAAATGATTCGTCTCGCCAACCGGGCCTATGGCATCGCCTGCTGGGAGCTAGATCCAGCCACCCGCCAAATGCGTTGGTCGGACGGGGCGGAAGACATCCTGGGGGTCCAGCCCGGAGCCTTTGCCAGCGGTTACGACGGCCTGCGGGCAGCGATTCACCCGGACGACTGGCGGCAGGTGGAGGCACATGTGACGGACGCTATCGCCAAGGGCGAGGGGTTCGATCTCGAAATCCGCCTGCTCGACCGCCACGGCCAGGTACGCTGGACCCGCACCCAGGCCGAGGTGGAGTGCGGCGCCGACGACAAGCTCCTCGTCGTGCGCGGTGCCGTGGCCGATATCAGCGAACGAAAAGCGGCCCAAGAGACCATCGAACAGCTCGCCTACTTCGACCCTCTGACCGGGCTCCCCAACCGCCGTCTGTTGTTCGACCGGGTGCGCCAGGCGGTTGCCGCAGCCAAACGCTCCGGCACCAGTGGCGCATTGCTGTTCATCGACCTGGATCATTTCAAGCGCATCAACGACAGCCTGGGCCACCGCGCCGGCGATCAGATCCTGCTCAAAGTGGCCACGCGGCTGCGGGAGCTGACCCGGGAAGAGGACACCATCGCCCGCCTCGGCGGCGACGAGTTCGTGGTGGTACTGCATGAGGCCGCCGACCACGAAGTCCGGCGCGCGGCCTACCGGTTGCTGGAGCGGCTGTCGGGGGATTACGAGATCGCCAACCACCACTATCACCTGTCCGTCAGCATCGGCGTCACCCTGTTCCCCGCCGATGGGCACGACACCACCGAACTGCTGCACCGCGCCGATGCCGCCATGTACCAGGCCAAAAAGGATGGCCGCAGCACCGTATCTTTCTATCGGCCCGAGT
>JBKHWK010000092.1:0-6721 GCA_046566625.1 Gammaproteobacteria bacterium | reverse complement strand
TGATCCGGGGTGTGCCGTGCAGCAGTGAGCGCCAATCGAGACTGAGTGCGGCGCGCTCGAAATTCAGCTCCGGAATGCGGTTGTCGACGGCGCGTATCCGGGTGTGGCCGATCTGGACTCCCGGGCTCGGGAACAGTTGCCACGCCAGATCGCCCTGGATTTCCAGGCTGATGCCCTGCTTGGCCGCCAGATCGACGATGCGTGGCTTGAGATCGTTGGGATCCAGCATCAGCAGCACATAGGCGGCTCCGGCTGCGGCGAGCAGTGTTACGACCAGAAGTAGTCCGACGGCAATACGGAGCGGTTTCTTCACGGTAGTCTCTCCTGGCTCGATGAACCCGGGTCGCGCTGGCCCGGGTCTACAGCCGCCAGTATAATGGCGCGCCTTCCGCCCCCGGCCGCGGCCTTGGGCAACCGCCCACACCTGGAGAGCAGCATGGCCCCGCGCCGCGCCACTGTCAGCCGCGACACCCTGGAAACCCGCATCACGGTGAGCGTCGATCTCGACGGCTCCGGGCGCGGCGAATTTGCCACCGGGGTGCCGTTTCTCGAACACATGCTGGACCAGATCGCCCGCCACGGGCTGATCGACCTGTCGGTGAAGGCCGAGGGCGATCTCCATATCGACGACCATCACACCGTCGAAGATATCGGCATCACCTTTGGGCAGGCCATCAAGGAGGCGCTCGGCGACAAAAAGGGCATCGGCCGTTACGGCCACGCCTATGTGCCCCTCGACGAGGCGCTGTCCCGCGTGGTGATCGATTTTTCCGGTCGCCCGGGTCTGGTGCGCGACGTGACTTTCACGCGCGCGCGCGTCGGCAATTTCGACGTGGATCTGGTGTTCGAGTTTTTTCAGGGTTTCGTCAATCACGCGGGCGCAACATTGCACATCGATAATCTGCGCGGCGAGAACGCCCACCATCAGGTGGAGACTATTTTCAAGGCGTTTGGTCGCGCGCTGCGCGCGGCGGTGGCCCCCGATGCGCGCGCGGCGGATATCACGCCGTCCACCAAGGGCAGCCTGTAACCCGACCCTACGGATCAACCATGACGGAATTTCGTGATCGCATCGCCGTCATCGACTACGGCATGGGCAATCTGCACTCGGTCGCCAAGGCGCTGGAGCATGTCGCCCCCGGAGCGCGCGTGGTCATCACCACCGAGCCCCGTGAACTCGAACGCGCCGACCGCGTGGTGTTTCCCGGGGTCGGCGCCATCGGCGACTGCATGCGCGAATTTCGCGCTGCGGGTTTTGCCTCCGCGCTGGTCGCCGCCATCGCCCAGAAACCCGTGCTCGCCATCTGCGTCGGCATGCAGGCGTTGATGGCTCACAGCGAGGAGAGTGATGGCATTGACTGTCTTGGTCTGTTGCCGGGCCGGGTGCGGTTTTTCGGCACGCCGCTGATCGATACCGACGGCGAACGCCTCAAGGTCCCGCACATGGGCTGGAATGTCGTGCATCAGACCGTGGATCACCCGTTGTGGCACGGCATCGCCCAGGACGCGCGCTTTTATTTCGTGCACAGCTACTGGGTGGAAACCGACGCCAAGCTGATCGCGGGCACCTGCGACTATGGCGTGCAGTTCGCCGCCGCTCTGCACCAGGGCAATCTGTTCGCGGTGCAATTCCATCCCGAGAAAAGCCACACCGACGGCCTGCGCCTGCTGGCCAATTTTGCTGCCTGGAAAGGCGGCAACTGAGGGTTCCCGTGCTCATCATTCCCGCCATCGATTTGAAGGACGGCCAGTGCGTGCGCCTGCGTCAGGGCCGCATGGACGATGCCACTGTGTTTTCCGATGATCCGGTCGCCATGGCCGCGCACTGGGTTGCCCAGGGTGCGCGCCGGCTGCATCTGGTCGATCTCAACGGCGCCTTCGCCGGGGTGCCGGTCAACGGCGATGCCGTGCGCGCCATCGCCCGCGCCCATCCCGACCTGCCGATCCAGATCGGCGGTGGCATTCGCAGCGCGGATACCATCGAGGCCTATCTGAGCGCCGGGGTGCGTTACGTCATCATCGGCACCAAAGCGGTCAAGGAGCCGGATTTCGTCACGCGGGTGTGCCGCGATTTTCCCGGCCGCATCATCGTCGGCATCGATGCCAGCGCCGGTCTGGTGGCCACCGACGGCTGGGCCGAGGTGAGCGAAGTGAAAGCGGTGGATCTGGCGCGCCGGTTTGCGGCGGACGGGGTCAGCGCCATCGTCTACACCGACATCGAGCGCGACGGCATGATGCAGGGCGTCAATGTCGCCGCCACGGTAGCGGTGGCGGAGGCGTGCGGCATCCCCGTGATCGCTTCCGGCGGCGTCACCGGACTCGACGATATCCGCGCACTCAAGGCCGTTGCTGCACAGGGCATCCTCGGCGCCATCACCGGGCGGGCGATCTACGAAGGTACGCTGGATCTGGCCTCTGCCCAGGCGCTCTGCGACGGGTGATCTTTGCTGTCACTCGCCGGGTGTGACACCCGCGCGCAAATGGCGGGTGCGCTGCGCTTGCCAGGCTTGCATCTCGTTACCCAATCACCCGAAGGTCGGATAAGCGTAAGCGCATCCGGCGTTTCTCGGCGAATTTCCTCACGGCTTTATGATCTTCCCGTCGAATGCTGGTGTCCGTCATTCGACGGGAAGATCACAGAAGGAGGGCTTGCCTTTCGCGGTCAGGCTGGTAACCATGACGGCATGTCGAGGCCGCGATCCTGGCGGGCCACCGTGCCGGACAGGCGGGATCCGCGCAGCGCGCTGAACCAACAGCCGCGAGCGACCCAAAAATATAAGCTTTTCTTTTGTTTCAGACGATTTTTCAACCACCGCTATCCAACCACCACTGTCTAACCACCACTATGGGGATACTTCGATGACCACAGCCAAACCCTACACCACCGACCCGGCCGAGCTGGGTTTCGACCCCGAGGCATTGCGCCGCAAGTACGTCCACGAGCGCGACAAGCGCCTGCGCCCGGAGGGCTTCGGCCAGTACCGCGACGCCAAGGGCGAGCTTGCGGAATTCATGATCGACCACTATGCCAAGCCCATCGTCCGCGCGCCGCTGACCGATGAAGTCGAGTTCGCCATCATCGGCGGCGGCTACGGCGGCCTGCTGGCGGGCGCCCGGCTGCGGGAGGCCGGCGTGGAGAGCATCCGCGTCATCGACCGCGCCGGCGATTTCGGCGGCACCTGGTACTGGAACCGCTATCCCGGCGCCCAGTGCGACATCGAGGCCTATGTCTACATGCCGCTGCTCGACGAGCTCAACTATGTGCCCACCGAGCGCTATGCCCATGCGCCGGAGCTGCTCCAGCACAGCATCGACATCGCCAAACACTACGATCTGTATCGCGATACCTGCTTCCAGACCGAAGTCACCGGGATGGAGTGGGATGACACCAGCAAGCACTGGATCATCCGCACCAATCGTGGCGATGCGATGAAAGCCCGCTTTGTCGCCATGGCCAACGGCCCCCTCACGCGGCCCAAGCTGCCCGGCATTCCCGGCGTGGAAAAATTCAAGGGCCACACCTTCCACACCAGCCGCTGGGACTACGACTACACCGGCGGCAGCTGCGAAGGCGGCATGAACAAGCTCAACGACAAGCGCGTCGCCATCATCGGCACCGGCGCCACGGCCGTTCAGTGCATCCCGCATCTGGGTGAGGACGCCAAGCACCTCTACGTATTCCAGCGCACGCCCTCGTCGGTGGATGCCCGCCACAACGCGCCCACCGATCCGGCGTGGAAAGCCAAACTGACTCCGGGGTGGCACAAGCGGCGGGTCGAGAACTTCAACCAGACCCTGGGCGGCAGCTACACCGACGATGACATGGTCGGCGACGGCTGGACCGATATCTTCCGCAACGTCGGCGGCATCGTCACCGGTAATGTCGACGATCTGACCCAGGAGCAAAAGGACGAAGTCTTCGAACTCGCCGATTTCAAAAAAATGCAGGAAATCCGCGACCGCGCGGCAGCCATCGTCGAAAATCCGGAAACGGCTGACAAGCTGAAAGCGTACTACCGGCAGTTCTGCAAGCGGCCCTGCTTCCACGACGATTATCTCCAGACCTACAACCGCCCCAACGTGACACTGGTCGACACCAATGGCCGTGGCATCGACGCGGTCACCGAAACCGGCGTGATCTTCGACGGCGTCGAGTACCCAGTGGATTGCCTGATCTTCTCCACCGGCTTCGAGGTGGGCACCGGCTACACCAGTCAGTCCGGCTATGACCTGATCGGCAAGAACGGCACCAAGCTCAGCGAAAAGTGGGCCAATGGCATGCGTACCCACCACGGCCTGACGACCCACGACTTCCCCAACTGCTTCGTGCTCGGTTTCACCCAGACCGGCGTCACGCCGAATGCGACCCACATGCTCGACGAGCAGGCGAGCCAGATGGCCTATATCGTCAAGCAGGTGAGAACGCGCGGCGCGAAGACAGTGGAAGCCACCGCGGAAGGCGAGGCCGAGTGGTGCGCGACCTGCGACAGCTACGGCAACAAGACCGAGCAATTGCTGGCGCAGTGCACGCCCGGCTACTACAACAACGAGGGCGGCAAGGCCAACAAGAACGGCTTCATCTCCGGTCAGTACGGTGGCGGCGCGGTCAAGTTCTTCAAGATCCTCGAAGAGTGGCGCAACGAGGGCAACCTCAAGGGTCTGGAGGTCCGCTGAAGCAGCGGCCTTCGGGCCGCTGTTCTACTCATGGTGAGCGCCGGGCGGCTCCAGGACGGGAGCGTCGCCCGGCTGAAGGGCTGGATTCGATCCTGCATCACTCCCGGTTTGCGCGGCTGGCGCGATAGCAATAATTGTTGGAGTGTCTCAAAGACGTCCATCGCGGCGACTGCCTTTTCCGGCGCGCAGCCTTGGTGCGAGCCGGGCAGGTTGCGGTTGGTTTCGCGCGGGTGAGCTCCTATCATGCGGGGCAAATCTGCGCGCTCGAGGAACTGCCTGTGACTACCAAGACGCTGGAATTCTGCACCACCCGACTCGACGGCCATGTGCTCACGGTCACCATCAACCGGCCCGAGGTAATGAATTCCCTGCATCCGCCGGCCAATTTCGAACTGGAGCAGGTGTTCGATGCCTTCGCCGCCGATCCCGAGCAGTGGGTCGCGATTCTCACTGGCGCCGGCGAGCGTGCCTTCAGCGCCGGCAACGATCTCAAGTACCAGGCCGCAGGCGGCAAGCGCGGGAGCCCGCGCTCCGGCTTTGCGGGGCTCACGGCGCGCTTTGACCTCAACAAGCCGGTGATCGCGGCGGTCAACGGCGTTGCCATGGGTGGCGGCTTTGAGATCGCGCTCGCCTGCGATCTGATCGTGGCGGCGGAAACCGCAGTGTTCGCGCTGCCGGAGCCGCGCGTCGGTCTCGCGGCACTGGCGGGCGGTGTGCATCGCCTGCCGCGCCAGATCGGACTCAAGCGGGCGATGAGCATGATCCTCACCGGGCGGCGGGTCGGTGCCGCCGAGGGCAAGGAGTTGGGTTTCGTGAACGAAGTGGTGCCGCCGGCGCAGCTCATGACGGCGGCGCGGCGCTGGGCCGATCTCATTCTGGAGTGTTCGCCGTTGTCGATCCGTGCCAGCAAGGACTCGGTGATGCGGGGGCTGGATCACGCCGATCTGGAACAGGCCATGGCGCAGCAGTTGGACAGTGTGGGGGAGCTTTTTAGCAGCCAGGATTTTATCGAAGGACCGCGCGCCTTTGCCGAGAAGCGCCCGCCGCGCTGGCAGGGCAAGTGATGCAATCGGAGATGCTGGCGTGAAAAAGGTAGGAGAATTCTGGCTGCCGGACGTCGATCTGCGGCGCTGGAGCAACTGGGGCAAGACCCGGCGCAAGACGCTGGAGCGCTACGGCACGGGCGCCGGACCCAAGGCGGCCGACATGGAGGCGGCGCTGACCCAGGTCCCGAAGGGCGGTCTGGCCCTGGACGGCGGCGCCAACGTCGGCGCCTACACGCGCATCATGGCGCAACACTTCGACCGGGTGATCGCGTTCGAGCCCGCGCCGGATACCTTCGCCTGCCTCGAACGCAATGTGCGGGACTGGGGGCTTGGCGCGCGGGTCGAGGTCCGTCCCGTGGCGCTTTCGGATCGCCGTGAGCAGGTCGGGTTGAAGGGCCGGTTCGGGCATCGCTCGCTGTCGCGGCGGGTATCGGGTCCGGGCGCCATTCAGAGTCTTCCCATCGATGAGCTGGAGCTGCCGACGCTCGCGTTTCTGAAGCTGGATCTGGAAGGGTACGAGGTGCGCGCCCTGCGCGGCGCTCTGGCGACACTCAAACGTTGCCGGCCCTATGTGTTGTTCGAAGACAAGCCCCACAAGTCGGAACTCTACGGCGAGGCTCGGGAAGCGCACGATATTCTGCTATCCTTGGGCGCGCGATTGATCGCCCGGATCGGCAAGAATGGCAATGACTGGCTTTATGGCTTTACTGCCGATTGACAGTTGTTCAACAGGCCGTGAGGACATCGGAAGCAGCCGGCGGCGCAGCGCTGCAAGCTGATCAGTCCACGAAGCAAGGTTCCGTAATACACCCGCATGATCGATCGCGGGCAGCACTTCGCCTCTGTAGCTCAGTTGGATAGAGTAACCGGCTTCGAACCGGTTGGTCGGGAGTTCGAGTCTCTCCAGGGGCGCCATTTTTTCTGCACGAAATGTTTGGCACGGGCTTTGTGCGAGCGGAAATTTTCCGGGCTGAAGTCCGCTTCTGCAGTGACCTTATCGC
>JBKHWK010000091.1:0-6735 GCA_046566625.1 Gammaproteobacteria bacterium | reverse complement strand
TGTTGAGTGTCGACTGTAGCAGCGGGATAACTCGCTTTCTCGTGCGCGACACCGGTCCCGGGATTGGCAGCACCGAACTCGCGCGCATCTTCGAGCCATTTCAACGTTCCAACCTCAGCGCGGCCGGGACTGGACTCGGTCTGACCATCGCGCGCCTGCTGACCGAGCTCATGGGCGGCGAGCTGACGGTGCGCAGCGAGCTGGGTGTTGGCAGCGATTTTCAGTTGCGGGTACTGCTGCCCGAGATACGCAAGCCGGATAACGCCCGTCAGGATATTTCCGCCGAGGACGTTATCGGCTATCGCGGCCCACGCCGCAGCGTATTGATCGCGGACGACGAAGCCGCTCACCGGGCCGTGCTGGTTGACCTTCTCGCACCCCTTGGATTCGACATCGGCGAGGCCGGCTCGGGTAACGAGACGCTGCGCCTGGTCGAGCAAATGGATCCCGATCTGTTACTGCTCGATCTGGTTATGCACGACCTCAGCGGCCTGCAGGTGAGCGAACGGCTGCGCGCGGCACAGTGGAGCCGGCCAATCATCATGGTGTCCTCGGATACATCGGACGAAGCGCGCTGTGCCGCTCGGGATGCCGGTTGCAACGCATTCGTGGCTAAACCCGTTCAGTGGCCGGGTCTGGCCTCTCTGCTACAGAACCATCTCGCTTTCGACTGGATCCGGGCGCCAATGATGGCGGGAGGACGGCTCCGCATGCCGATTCCACCCCGTGACCTGTGCATTGGTCTCGTGCAAGCGGCGCGCGTCGGCCGGATGAAAACCATTAACGGCTGCATCGACGAGATGGCGAGCCTCGGTGATCAATATCAACCCTATGTGACCGAACTGCGCCGGCTGGCGCGGGAATTCCAGCTGTCCGAAATCATTTCCTTTGTGGGAGAGGGAGCAAGCCATGAAGATGAGTGCTGACCGGCACGGTATTGTGATGATCGTCGACGATACGCCTGCGAACCTCGCCTTCCTATCGGATGCCCTCGACAGCGCCGGCTACGAGGTACTGGTGGCACTGAGCGGTTTGACCGCCCTGCGCCAACTCGAACTGGTGCGGCCCGATGTCATCCTGCTGGATGCGGTCATGCCGGGACTCAGCGGCTTCGAAACCTGCCAGCGATTGAAGGCGCAGCCGGAAACCCGTGCCATCCCGGTAATCTTCATGACAGCCCTTACCGCCACCGAGGATGTCGTGCGCGGATTTGGCGAAGGGGCGGTCGATTATGTCACCAAGCCGGTGCGCGAAGATGAGGTCATAGCGCGGATCGATTCCCATATCGCGCGGTCGCGGAATTTGCGGCGGGCCACAAGTGCCGTGGAAGCCCTGCCGCGTCCGAGTCTGACCGTTGATGACAGCGGCAGGGTTACCTGGCTCAGCGAGCGCGCCCGGGCATTGTTGCCCGGACCAGACCTGCGCCTGCCGCCAGAAGTAATCCGGTGGCTCGTGCGCTGTCGCGAAACCGATGCGGAAGTGGGGCGCTCACTTGCATTCACCCACAGCGGCCAGGATTTCAGGGTTACCTATTGCAATCGCGTGGATCCGGACGAATCACTGCTGCTGCTCGAAGGCACCGGGACCCCGACGGCGGAGCGACTGGCGGGCGCGTTCCGACTGACGCCACGCGAGGCGGACGTGCTGCGCTGGGTTACGGCCGGCAAGACCAACCGCGACATCGGGGCGATTCTCGCCATGAGCCCACGCACCGTCACCAAGCACCTCGAGCATGTATTTACCAAACTCGGGGTGGAAACCCGCACGGCCGCTGCGGCCCGCGCACTGGCGGCGCGCGGCGGCCCGCGGTATTAACCTGTTGGCCAATGAGATCCCCCCTCGGATCCGCAAGCGATCCGATCACTGAACCCGCGCAGTGCGTACTAAAGGGTTTTCTGAAAAATCTTTGAACGCCGCTGATAGTTGTACAGCTCGGCCTTGGCCGCCGGCAGATCCTCGATGCCGATGGACGTGAAGCCTTTCTCCCGAAACCAGTGTTCCGCCTGGGTGGTCAGCACGAACAGATGCTTGAGGCCGTGTTCGGCGCGGGCCTTGGTTTCCAGATGGGCCAGCAGCCGGCTGCCCAGCCCCTGATTGCAGAAGTCGGGGTGCGTGGCGACGCACGCGAGTTCCGCCGCTGCCTTGTCGATGAAGGGGTAGAGCGCGGCGCAACCGATGATGGTGCCCTCCGGATGCACGATGACATGGAACCGCGAAATCTCGGTTTCCAGCAATTCGCGCGAGCGCTTCACCAGCACGCCCTGTTCCTCGAGGGGCGCGATCAGTTCCAGGATACCGCCGATGTCGTCGATGGTGGCCTGGCGAATCACCTCGCTGCCGTCCTTCAGGATCAGCGTCCCGGCACCGTCGCGGGTAAACAGTTCGCGGAGCAATGCACCGTCCTCGACAAAGCCGATGAGGTGGCTGCGCTGCACGCCGTTGAGGCAGGCCTGATAGCCCGCGCGCAGGGACGCTGCCAGCACCGGCTGCTCGCGCAGGCGCTCGATCCAGGCGACCGCCTCGGGCAGCGCGATGACTTTTTTCAGGCGGCCTTCGGCATCGTAGACACCGGGTTCGGCGCCGATGAAGATGAGCTTGTCGGCCTGCAAACTGATTGCCGTTTGAATCGCGACGTCCTCGCAGGTGAGGTTGAACACCTCGCCGGTGGGCGAATAGCCAACCGGTGACAGCAGCACGATGGCACCGTTGTCGAGATGATTGCGGATACCCACCCGGTCGATGCGCCGCACCTCGCCGGTGTGGTGAAAATCCACACCGTTGCGGATGCCAAGCGGTTTGGCGGTGATGAGATTGCCGCCCACCACCCGCACCCGCGCGCCCTGCATGGGGGAGTTCACCACGCCCATCGACAACGCCGCCTCGATGCTGATGCGGACGCTGCCCACGGCTTCCTGCACGCAGGCCATGACCTGGGTATCGGTTACCCGCACCTCGCCCTCGAAGCGGCAGGCGACATTGCGCAATGCGATCTGGCGATCTACCTGGGGTCTGGCGCCGTGCACCAGCACCACCTTGATACCCTGGGCGGCGAGCAGCGCGACATCGCCGACCAGGTGCGGAAAATTCGCGTGCTCGATGGCCGCGCCGCGCAGCACAATGACGAAGGTCTTGCCCCGGTGCATGTTGCTGTAGGGCGCGGTGTCGCGAAAAAACTTCACGTAGTCGATCACGCTCGGAATCTGCCGGTTGCCGGATTGCAAGGGCATCAGTATACCAGCGGGTCCGTACCGCTCCGGCATGGGCCATACCGCCGCAACACCCTGCGTTTGAGCGCGCGCGGGCATTCTGTACAATCGGCGATCACCCGCCCGTTGTGGCAAGCGCGGCGCATCCACGCCGCCCGGGAAGCACCCGAACCGGTGCTCCAGGCCGCCACCACGCCCACCATCCGATGAGGTCAGCCATGGCTTTTCCCCGACGCGTTCCCCTGTTCATCGGCGGTGAATGGGTCCAGAGCGCGAGCACCCAGTTCACGCCGGTCATCAATCCCGCCACTCAGGAAGTGTTGAGCGAGGTTCCCCACGCCACGCCGGACGAGATGGCGCGTGCCGTGGCCGTCGCCGTGACCGCCTTCGAGAGCTGGAAGGAAGTGTCCGTGCCGCAACGCGCGCGACTGATGCTGCGCTACCAGCACCTGCTCAAGGAACACCACGACGAACTGGCCGAGATCATCAGCCAGGAGCTGGGCAAGACCTTTGAAGACGCCAAGGGCGATGTCTGGCGCGGCATCGAAGTGGTCGAACACGCCGCCAACATCGCCACCCTGATGATGGGCGAGACCGTCGAAAACGTCGCCACTGGCATCGACACCTATTCCTTTATCCAGCCGCTCGGCGTCTGCATGGGCATCACGCCGTTCAACTTCCCGGCGATGATTCCGCTGTGGATGTTCCCGATGGCCATCGCCTGCGGTAATACCTTCATCTTGAAGCCGTCGGAGCGCGACCCACTGACGCCGACCCGCCTCGCCGAGCTGTTCGTCGAAGCCGGCGCACCGCCCGGCGTGCTGCAAGTCGTGCATGGCGGCGCCCCCCAGGTGGATTACCTGCTCGAACACCCGGACATCCGCGCCGGCTCCTTCGTGGGTTCGGTCCCTGTCGGCAAGCACATCTACCGCAAGGGCACCGAGAACCTCAAGCGCATGCAGTGCATGACCGGCGCCAACAACCACATGGTGGTGATGCCGGACGCCAACCGCGCCCAGGTCGTGAACAACATCATCGGCTCCGCGTTCGGCGCCGCCGGCCAGCGCTGCATGGCGATTCCCAATGTGGTGATGGTGGGCGATGCCGCGAACTGGATCGACGATCTGGTGGTCGCCGCGCGCAAAATCCAGCCCGGCGCCTGGACCGACAAGAGCGCCGCCTATGGCCCGCTGACCAACGCTGCCGCCAAGGAGCGGGTGGTCAGCATGATCGCGCAGGCGAAAAAGGACGGCGCCACCTGCCTGCTCGACGGCTCCGACTGCACCGTCGAGGGCTACCCGAACGGCAACTGGATCGGCCCGACCATCTTCACCGACCTGCGCCCGGACATGCCTTTCTATTGTGAAGAGGTGTTCGGGCCGGTGCTGTGCATCCTCAAGGTGGCAACCCTCGACGAGGCGATCGCGCTGATCAACCGGGATTTCCGCGGCAACGGCACCTCGATCTTCACCGCCTCGGGCGGCGCCGCGCGCAAGTACCAGCACGAGATCCAGGTCGGCCAGGTGGGCATCAATGTGCCCATCCCGGTGCCGCTGCCGTTCTTCTCGTTCACCGGCTGGCGCGGCTCCTTCCACGGTGACCTGCACGCCTACGGCAAGCAGGCAGTGCGTTTCTACACCGAGACCAAGACCATCACCGCGCGCTGGTTCGACGACAGCATCCCGGGTGCCGGCGGACCCAACATGTCCATCAACCTGAAATAACCGGAAAAGGTCAGCGCGATGGATTTTGAACCGAGCGAGGAGCAGCGCGCCTTTCGCGACGCCGCGCGCGCCTTTGCCCGCGGCGAGCTGGCGCCCCACGCCGCCGAGTGGGACGAGGGCAAGATCTTTCCCCGCGACACCATCGCCGCTGCCGGCGCGCTCGGCTTCTGCGGCATGTACTGCCCCGAGGCCGTCGGCGGCATGGGCATGACCCGGCTCGACGCCACCATCATCCTGGAAGAACTCGCCGCTGGCTGCACCTCGACCTCCGCCTTTATCTCGATTCACAACATGGCGACCTGGATGGCCTGCACCTGGGGCACGCAACGGGTGCAGGACGAGTTCTGCCAGCAACTGGTGACGGGCGAGAAGCTCGCGTCGTACTGCCTCACCGAACCCAATGCCGGCAGCGATGCCGCCTCTATCACCACGCGCGCGGTGAGAGATGGCGACGACTACCTCATCAGCGGCGGCAAGACCTTCATCAGCGGCGCCGGCAGCACCGATGTACTGGTGCTGATGACCCGCACCGGCGCGCCGGATTCGGGCGCCGGCGGCATCACCGCCTTCGCAGTGCCGGCGCATATGCCCGGCATCGACTACGGCAAGAACGAAACCAAACTGGGCTGGAACAGCCAGCCGACCCGCGCCATCGCGTTCGATGACGTGCGCGTGCCCGCCGCCTACCGCCTCGGCAACGAGGGCGAGGGTTTCAAGATCGCCATGAAAGGCCTCGACGGCGGCCGCATCAATATCGCGTCCTGCTCGGTGGGCGCGGCGCAGGCCACCCTCGATCTCGCCCAGACCTATGTTCAGGAGCGACGCCAGTTCGGCAAGCCCATCGCCGCGTTTCAGGCTCTGCAATTCAAGCTCGCCGACATGGCCACCGAACTGGTCGCGGCGCGCCAGATGGTGCGGTTGGCCGCCAGCAAGCTCGACCGCGACGATGCCGACAAAACCACCTATTGCGCGATGGCCAAGCGCTTTGCCACCGATATCGGTTTTCAGATTTGCAACGAGGCGCTGCAATTGCACGGCGGTTACGGCTACCTGCGCGAATATCCCATCGAGCGGTTTTTCCGCGACGCGCGGGTCCATCAGATTCTGGAAGGCACCAACGAAATCATGCGCGTGATCATCGCGCGCCGCATTCTTGAAGCAGGGGCAACGGAGACCATTCGATGAGCAATCAACTGAAAGTCGAAAAACGCGGGCACACCGCCATCCTCACCATGAACAACCCGCCGGCCAACACCTGGACGCCGGAGAGCCTGGGCTACCTGCAACAGGTGGTCGCTGAACTCAACGCCGACCGCGACAACTACGCGCTGGTACTCACCAGCGAAAGCGAAAAATTCTTCAGCGCCGGCGCCGACCTGACCCGTTTCCACCACGACGACACCGGCGCCGCCTACGATTTCATCAAGGCGTTTGGCGTGGCTTTCACCGCACTGGCCAACTACCAGGGCGTGTCCGTCGCTGCCATTACCGGCTTTGCCATGGGCGGTGGTCTCGAGTGCGCGCTAGCCTGCGACATCCGCGTTGCCGAAGAGCAGGCGCAGATGGCGCTGCCGGAGTGCACCGTCGGCCTGCTGCCCGGCGGCCTCGGCACCCAGCATCTGCCCTGGCTGATCGGCGAGGGCTGGGCCAAGCGCATGATCCTGCTCGGCGAGCGGGTGAAGGCCGACAAAGCGCTGGAAATCGGTCTGGTGCAGGAAGTGGTGCCCACCGGCAAGGCGCTGGAGAAAGCCCTGGAGCTGACCGCCAAGGTCGCCAACCAGAGCCCGAGTTCGGTGCGCGTCTGC
>JBKHWK010000090.1:0-6961 GCA_046566625.1 Gammaproteobacteria bacterium | reverse complement strand
GGGTACGAGACATCGTCCAGCATTGGGGCACCGACCGATACCTCGTCTTCGGCGTCGCCCACGCGGCCCCGCCCATGCCCGGGGTCATCATTACAATAAATCACGCAACCGGAAGGCTCAGCCATGACACAACCGAACCAACATCTCCTGACCGGCGTACGTATTCTGGATCTGACCCGTGCCCTGGCGGGGCCGAGCTGCACACGCATGTTCGCCGAACTGGGCGCCGAAGTGATCAAGATCGAGCCGGCACCCGGCGGCGATATGGTGCGCGGCATTTCAAAGCTGCGCGGCGATCGCAGCCTCTACATCATCCAGCAGAGCCTCAACAAAAAGAGTCTGTGCGTGAACCTGCGCGACCCGGAAGGGCTGGCGCTGGTGCGGGAACTGGTGCCCCACTGCGATGCGGTGGTCGAAAACTTCAAGCCCGGCATCATGGCGGACATGGGCCTCGCCTATGAGGACCTCCGCAAACTGAAGGACGACATCATCCTGTGCTCCATCTCCGCGCTGGGGCAGAGCGGACCGCTGTCCCACAAGCCCGGCTACGATTACATCGCGCAGGCCTATTCCGGGATCACCTCGATGATCGGCGAGGCGGACGATCCGCCCTACATTCCCCTGGCCGGTATCGGCGACGTCAGCAGCGGGGTGCACGGCGCCTTCGGTATCGCGGCTGCCCTGCTCCACCGCGCCCGCACCGGTCGCGGCCAGCATCTGGATATTTCGATACTCGACTGCTACTACCACTGCCACGAGGTCAACGTGCATCAGTGCAGCGGCAGCGACGGTGCCATCCAGCCCACGCGTGCCGGCCGTCACCTCGCCTACCTCTGCCCGGCCGGCATCTACCGCGCGCCCGGTGGCAATATCACGCTGATGGGCTTCATGCACCACTGGAAGGATCTGTGCAAAGCGATGGGGCGTCCGGAGCTGGTGACTGATGCGAATTACGCGACCGATGCCGCCCGCCTGGCGCAGCGCGACCGGGTGGTGAAGATGATCGAGGACTGGATGGCCGGGTTTCCGAACGTCGCCGCCATCATCGAATTGCTCGAAGCCCATGGCGTGCCCTGCGCGCCGGTGCTCTCCATCGCGGAAACCCTCACCCACCCGCACCTGGTGGCGCGCGGCACGGTACGCACGGTGAACGACCGCTTTGCGGGCGAATTCCAGATCCCCGGTATGCCCATCAAGACCTCGGAATATCCCGACAACCCCGACTATCGCGCGCCGACCCTGGGCGAACACAACCGCGAGTTGCTGGGAACCCTGCTCGGTCGCAGCGCTGCCGACATCGACGCGCTCCACGAGCGCGGCATTTTGCTTGAACGCGAGCGGTGATCGCGGATAGCAGAACCATTTCCCCACGGGAATAGACGTTCGCGTCTCAGTCAACCGCATTGACGACATCCACCATTCACCAGCGAGGACCGGCAACCATGGCAGACAACAAACTCGAAGGCATCAGGATCAAAAACCCGCTCGAATTGAAGCCCGCGTGGCTCGCGCAAGTGCAGGAAGACATCGTCGATCCCGGACGCGTCATCATCGACACCCACCACCACCTGTGGCCCGAGGGGGGCTTGATCGAATACTCCCTGGACGATCTGTGGGCGGACACCGGCAGCGGCCACAAGGTCGTGAAAACCGTGTTCATGGAATGTCATGCCAGCTATCGCACCGATGGCCCCGAACATCTCCGGTCGCTCGGCGAGGTCGAATACGTCCGCGAGATCGCCGAACGCAGCGCGAAGGATCCCGCCGGCCGGGCACAGATTGCGGCGATGGTGACGCAATTCGATCTGCTGCAGGGCGATGGCGTCGAAGAACTCGTGCATCACCACGAGCAAGCCAGCGGCGGCCTGTTTCGGGGCATTCGCCAGGCGCTGGCCTGCGCGCGGCCCAATGAGGGCATCCTGCTGGAAGCGGCCGGTCACAAGGATCTGTACAAGAATCCGGAATTCCGCCGCGGCATGAAAGTGCTGGGCAGGATGGGTCACAGTTACGATTCCTGGCACTATTTTTATCAGAATCCGGAATTCTGCGCGCTGGCCCGCGCCGTGCCCGAGACCACCATGGTGCTCGACCATCTGGGCACACCCCTGGGTACCGGGATTTACGCCGCCCAGCGTGAGGAAGTCTTCCAGCAATGGAGGAAAGACATCGCGGAAATCGCCAAATGCGAAAACGTCATCGCCAAGCTGGGCGGCATGGCCATGCCCGACAACGGCTTCGGCTGGATGGGTCGGGACAAGCCGCCGACGTCCGATGAATTCGCCGCTGCGCAAGCACCCTATTACCTGCACATGATCGAATGCTTCACGCCGCAGCGCTGCATGTTCGAAAGCAATTTTCCGGTGGACAAGCTGTCGCTGTCGTATCAGGTATTCTGGAATGGCGTGAAGAAAATCGTGAAGGATTTTTCCGAGAACGAAAAGAATCTGATGTTCTCGGGCACCGCGACCCGGGTCTATCGGTTATGAATGGCTAACAGCCTGTTGAAGAACTGCTGCGGCGGACGAGCGCCGCAGCGGGCATTGCGCTGAAGACCTTCAGCGTTCTCCCAGCCTCGCTCCCCGGCAACGTCAGTCGCCCCCGCGCGGCCACCACATCCCCGATGATCAGCAGTGCCGGCGACGGCAGCGGCCGCTGTGCTACCCGCCCCGCGATATCGGCGAGGATGCCGGTGATTTCCTGCTGGCGATCCGTGGTGCCATTGGCGATGACTGCCACTGGCGTCGTTGCCGGCAGACCCTGTTCGATCAGTCCGACGGCAATTTCGGCGAGACAGGAAAGCCCCATGTAGACCACGGTGGTGTGGTGGGGCCGGCACAGCAGGGACCAGTCGAGCGAAAGTTGGCCATCCTGGCGATGCGCGGTGACGAAGGTAACCGCCTGGGCATGATCGCGGTGGGTGAGCGGGATACCGGTGGCCGCCGCGCAACCGGTGGCGGCGGTGATGCCGGGTACCACATCGCACGGGATGCCGGCGGCGTTCAGGGCGTCGATTTCCTCGCCGCCGCGACCGAAGATAAAGGGATCGCCGCCCTTAAGGCGTACCACGCGCTTGCCCTGTCTGCCGAGCATCACCAGCAGTTCGCAGATGCGCGTCTGCGGCATGCTGTGGCAGTGTTTGCGTTTGCCGACATAGATCTGCGCGCAATCCGGCCGGCAATGTTGCAGCAGCGCCGGATTCACCAGCCGGTCGTAGACCACCACTTCGGCCTGTTCCAACAGGCGCACGGCCTTGAGGGTGATGAGTTCGGGGTCGCCGGGGCCGGCGCCGACCAGATCGACGCGACCGACGGTTCCGATTGCGGTTGAAGCTGGCCCGATCATTTCCTGCGCTCCGCTCCCGGCAGCGGCTTCCAGATCAGGATTTCTTTCAGGTGGGCCAGCACAGTGCGCGGCCGCGCGGCCTTGATGGTCGCCCAGAGTTCATCGCCCTTGAACTGGCCGTGCAGCTCGCGCACCACGCCCACCTGCTCCATGTCCACCAGACCGGTAGCCCGGGCGTGGTCGATGAAATCCTGGTTTTTCCAGAAGAAGGCGCCCGGCATCGTGGTGGGAATCACGACCACGAAGAACAGCGAGCGGCCGATGGCGGCGGCGGCGATCAGACCCGGCGCCAGCAGCAGCCAGGCCACCACCGCGCCCCAACCGCTGAGCGCGCCGGCCGCGGCCATTAGTGTCAGCGCCGCCGTCGCGACGATATTCAGCGCCAGCAGCCCATTGCGCAGCAGCCAGGGGTAGTAATAGCGCGTGGCTTGCAGAAACCAGGACACCGAACCTTCCTTGCCGACCGCTCTCATGGCGCGCGCGTGGCCGGCGTGGCCGATGGCTTCCAGGAGCTGGCCGCTACAGATCAGCGCGGCGAGCACGGCGGCCAGCGGCGCGGCGCTCACGCCCGTGATGACGAGGGCCGGCAGCGCCACTACGCCGGTGAGTAGCGCACCGAGTGCAATCGCGTTACCGGCAAACGCGGTTGCTGTCTGCCAGTGATCCCAGAACGGTCGCGCCGGGATGCGGTAGATGCGGTACATGAAATACAGCCCGGCGAGGCCGCTCGCCGCTGCGCCGATGCCGACAATCTGCCGCAACATCACCAACAGCGGATGCGAAAACAGCGCCAGCACCATGAAGCCGATCTGCAACGTGTAGAACCCGGTGATGCCGGCGATCTCCCGGCTCACCGGCGACCAGCGCAGATTGTTGAAGCCGCGATAAAAGCGGTGCGGTTTGCCCAGGTGCATATTGAGCTTGAACAGGCCGTAGGTGAGCAACGCGAGTTGCCCGACCAGCAGCGGCGTGCGCACCGCGGTTGCCGCGAGCGGCGCCAGCGCGGTGCCGCTGAAAAATCCACCGAGCAGAGTCAGCAGAAAAGCGCCGAGTACCGCCTGCGTGCAGAGCGTGAACACGACATGGGCACTCTCGTGGGAGGTCAGCAGCTTGCGCCAGTTCCACTCCCGTGCCGCGCCACCCTTCTGTGCGTCGATCTCGGGTTTGAACGCGCCGGTGGCGTCGTCCCTGTGGTACTTCACCGGCAGGCCGTCGGGGCGGGTCATCTCACGGTGCGTCGAGCGCGTCTGCTGGAAGCGGATATTGGGGTGGGTAATCGCGGGGTCGGGAAAACCCGGAATCTCGGTCTTGGCCTCGATGCGGTTTTCCGGAATGTTCTCGATCACGCCGAAATCCAGCGCATTGCCGAGGCAGGCGCTGACGCAGGCGGGCTTGAGGCCGACTTCGAGGCGATCGACGCACATGTTGCACTTGGTGACCTGGCCCTTGACCGGATCGAGCTGGGGCGCGTTGTAGGGGCACACCCAGGTGCAGTAGCCGCAGCCGAAGCAGATATCTGGATCCTGCAACACCGCGCCGTATTCGGCGAACTTGGTGTAGGCGCGGGTCGGGCAGCCTTTCAGGCACACCGGATCGTCGCAGTGGTTGCAGGCCATCGAGATATTGATGCGCTGGTAATCGGGGAAAGTGCCGCCCTCGACATAGCCCACCGAGCGAAACGCGATGTGCGCCGGGTTGTCGTTCTTTTCGCTGCATGCCGACTCGCAGGCGTGGCAGCCGATGCAGTTGTCTGCGTTGAAGAAAAAGCCGTGCTGCTTGTAGCGGTTGGGATTGCTGCCTACTTCGGAGTTGCCATTGATTTGCAGACTCTCGCCGCGCAGCTCGCTGTCGGCGGCGACCAGCTCGATCAGATTGCCATAGCGGTTGGTGGCACGGGCGTCCTTGTCCCACAGATAGGCGTACGCCGGCTCGTCGTCGCGCAGCGGAAAGATGGCCTGGTGTGTTTCGATTTTGTTCATTGGGCTCCGGGGTACGGCATCACGCAGGATCAGTACGTACGCAATTCGCGATTCATGCGCGCCGCGCCGGCCTGATCGGCGATGCGCTCAACGCGTACCGCAGCCTGCTTGAACGCCGGCTGGCGCGAGTGCGGATCGAGCAGGCCCAGGGTCAGGCGGTTCACGCAATCAAAAAAATGAAACGGGATGAACACCATGTCGCGCGGCACACGCTGGGTCAGCATCGCCATGACCACTGCGTCACCGCGGCGCGACACACAGCGCACATAGTCCTGATGACGGATGCCGAGTTCGGCAGCCGCATCGGGATTGATCTCGACAAAGGGAATCGGACTGAATTTGTTGTTGTTGCCGACCTTACCGGTGCGGGTACGGGTGTGGAAGTGTTCCACCAGCCGCCCGGTGTTGAGCCAGAACGGAAACTGCGCGTCGGGCCGCTCGTTGTTGTCGACAAAGGGCAGCGGGATCAACTTGGCGCGACCGTCCGCGTGCAGGAAGCTGCGCGGCTGCGTGTAGAGTCGCACACCGCCCGCGGGTGGCACGCTGCCCGTATCCCGCTGTTGTTCGGTAAAGGGCCACTGGATACCGCGGCTGTCCTCGATCAGGTCGTGATCCATGCCCGAAATGTCGCACAGGCGGCCCTTCGACAGTCGCGTCATCTCCGCGAACACTTCCGCCGGCCGCTCCGGGAAATGCACCTTGCCCTCGGGATCAAAGCGTTTCGCGAGCTCGTTGAAGATAGCGAGGTCGGCCTTGCAGCCGGCGCGCGGCGCCGTGACCTGGCGCACCAGATTGATCCGCCGCTCGGTGTTGGTGAAGGTGCCCTCCTTCTCGGCCCAGACCGCGGCGGGCAGATACAGGTGGGCGTACTGGGTGCTCTCCATGTCCTGATAGGAATCCTGCACCACCAGAAATTCGAGCTTCTCCAGCGTCTTGCGGATGCGCGGCGTGTTGGGCATCGAGGTCAGCGGGTTGGTCGCGACCAGCCACAAGCCCCTGATCTGGCCGGTTTCGATGGCGGGAAAAATGTCGGTCTGGAACAGCCCGCGCTTTTTCGGGAAAAACTCCGGATCGACGTTCCAGAACTTGCCGATCTCTTCGCGGTGCGCTGGGTTTTCCAGCGCGCGATAGCCGGGCAGGCCGGAGCAGGACGACCATTCGCGGGTGCCCATGGCGTTGCACTGGCCGGTGATCGACAGCGCGGTGCCGCCCGGCTTGCCGATGTTGCCGGTGAGCAGCGCCAGGTTGTTCATGCCCACCACGCCGTCGGAGCCGTGGGTGCTCTGGTTGATGCCCATGCACCAGATGTGCATCGCCGCCGGCGCCTTCGCGTACAGGCGCGCGACGTTGCGAAGGGTGTCCTCGTCGATGCCGCAGATTCTTGCCGCCGTGGTGGGATCCCAGTTCGCGACCTCGGCGCGCAGGTCGTCGATCCCGGTGGTGTTGGCGGCGATGTAGTCGCGATCTTCCAGCCCTTCAGCGAGGATCACGTGCATCAGCGCGTTCTGCAGCACCACATCGGTGCCGGGGCGAATCGGCAGATGGATGTCGGCGAACTGCGCCAGCATGGTCACCCGCGGGTCGATGACGATCAGCGGGAATTTGCGTTTTTCGAGCGCCTCTTTCAAGCGCCAGTAGAT